>DLGM01000106.1 GCA_002482705.1 Cyanobacteria bacterium UBA7694 | reverse complement strand
CCCGCCAAAGGTTCTGATGCCCAAAAACGCCTGATGGCCCGCCGTGCCGCCGTGGCTGATGGCTACCGCCAATTGGCCGAACTGATCAACGGCGTCCGCGTTGACTCCGAAACCGTCGTACGCGCGTTTGTGACCGAAAGCGACGTCATCCGCACCCAGGTTTCTGCTCTGATCAAAGGGGCCCAAATTGGCGACACGCGTTATCTTTCTGACGGCAGCGTCGAGGTCGATGTGACCTTGGGCATGTATGGCCCCAGCGAATCCCTGTCCGCAGCCATGAAACCAGTGCTGACTAAAAAATTGACCACAACAACAACCACGACGACCACCCAAAGCACCACCTCTACCTCCACTTCCAATCAAATTGAAATTGGCCAACCGGATATCCCCCGTCAGCCAGACACGCCCCGTCAGCCGGAAGTGAGCCAACCGGTGAGCCCATCAGGTAAACGCTACAGTGGCGTGATTATCGACTGTCGCGGCCTGGGTGTCCAACCGGCCATGAGCCCCTCGATTGTGGATGGTAATGGCAAAGAAATTTACATTGGCAACCGTCCGGTTGATCCGGATATGGTCGTGAATATCGGCATTGTCGGTTATGCCAAAACCCTCGATTCAGCCCAGAAAAACAGCCGCATTGGTGGCAACCCGCTGATTATTAAAGCGAGCAAAGCCGGTGGCCGTCTCAAATCAGTCGCCGTATTGGCTGGCTCTGGCGCCCAAGAACTGATGGCTGCTGATGCCAGCTTGTCGTTCCTGAGTGATGCCAAAGTGGTCTTTGTCATCGACTAGAACACCCCATCCACAACCGGGGCCAGCAATTGCTGGCCCCGGTTGCATTTGGGCCTAATTGATCCGATAAGCCGCTCGCACCGGAGATAACATGCGCCCACCGGGCAACGTCACCTCATAATACACAAAGACATATTCATCCAATTCGGTCGGGCTGACAAACACCGGGAAATAATTCTCTTGGGAACGGGGTAACTGGGTACTGCCACTGCCCCCTTGCAGGGGTTCAGAGTTGTCCAATTCAGCCGGGCTACCCAGGGGCTTGCCCAGCGTATAACTGACCCGCACACTGCCCCACTGCCAAGGCACCGGCGGCCCATTGAGGTTGCGCTGCAAACTCAGGGTCAGCTCTAAGCGATCGCCATCTCGCTTGACAAATAGCTCAGAGGTTTTCACTTCGTCGATCAGGGGATCATAAGCCGGAGTTGCAGTGGGACTCGGCACAGGCGTGGGAGTCGGTGTCGGCGTCGGATGGGGTGTGGCCGTTGGAGAAGAGGTCGGGTTTGGCTGAGCAGAAACATCCGGGTCGGGTAAAAAGATCGGGGTCGCTGAAACCTCCGGTTGGGGGCTGCCAGAAGGGGAGAGGCTGGCCGCTCCCGTCGCCCCAAGGGTGATATCCCGCACCTGACGGCCCCCGTTAAAGGTCAGCGTATCGGTATAGGGGCTGTAACCTGGCGCAGCCACAATCAGCTTGAGTTCACCCGCAGGGACATTTTCAAAGCGGTAAAAGCCCTGAGCATCCGTGACGACACTTTGGTCATCCAGGCGCACAGTCAAGTTGGCCAGGAGGGCACCACTTTCACGATCGCGAACCAACCCGCTCAAGCGGCCATCATGGGCCGTGGCCGCGCCTGAGGGAGAGGCCTCAGGGCTCGCTGGCGAATTCAAAACGGGTTCTGCACAGGCGAACAAAAGAAGCGGGATGAGCCAAACTGCGTATTTCACCAAATCCTCCACAACGCGGAATCAACATTGTGTTCATTGTGCCACCCCAACGGGGAAAAAATCCAGCGACACGCATTCATCTTCTGTCTAAAAAAATGAAGGTAAGGTTAATCATTGGCTAATTTAAAGTCTAAAAGATTAAATTTAAGGGTTAAAACACCGACAGTAGAGCCATTGCATTCCCATTTTTGACAAAGATATTGTAACTTTAAGATAGGGTTATTTAACTAAACTTAAACTCCCTGTCCAGTTTGAAGTCTCAGGAGATCGATGACCATGACGTTTTCTGCGGTGTGTTTGCGTGCCAGTGTGGCGATACTCGCTTTTATCACAAGCTTACAGGCTGTTCCTGTAGCTGCTCACGAAGAACACCCGGACCCCTTATTGCTCAGCAGCATTCAGCGTCAGAAAGAGCCCGCCCAAGTCATTCGCTCCCGCCATGTGGAAGTCTCCGCCGCAGAACAGGAAGTGGGCATTGTTAATCTCGAACAGGTCTTGCCGATTCTGCGGCAGGTCAATAACAAGCACCCAGTATTTTCCGCCAAAGACTTTGAATATTTTGTCGCCAACTTTCATTACCCCTTCCGCGAACGCTTTTTTCTCGGTCAGCACAAGCCCCCGGCTCATGTAGTCCTCCATTGGACCGCCAATAAACACACCCATATCCCCCTCTACACCCTGTCCGCCTTTTTACGGCGCGGCAACCGGGGCCGTGTCGTTGAGCGCCCCAACCGCTATAAAAACGTCTCGAACTATTTCCTGACGGGCAGTTTGGTCAATTTACAGGGCGAACGCGAAGCCCATCTGGTCAAACTCACCCGTGGAGATATTAAAAGTTGGGGCGATATCCCCCGTGTGACTGCTTATCCCACCGACGACCAACACGACGACAATAAATACGACGGACGGGGTGCCTTAGGCATTGAAATTGAAAGCCCCAATTTTCGCGACTTTTATTATAACCCCCAACAGCGCGCAAAACTTGACCAATTTTTACAGTTGGTGCTGACCGAACGGGGCGTTGCCGATCAGTTTTACGCCCTGCGCGACTCGGAACACTGGGAAGGTATGCAGGCCCTGTATCGCTACCTGCGCGACCACCTTGCCGACATGGACGTCAATCAACGGGGGGGCATTCATCCCCAGTTTTTATTCCTAGACAAAATTGCCAGTCGTTTCCCCGATCTGTCACCCCAGGTCTATTATGAAGCCACACGCATTTTCAGTTATATCTCAGGCCATGGCATTGTCGCCCGCGAGTACAATCACCGCATGCGCAGCAGCGGACGCCATCGCGAGGCCAATTACAGCAAAATTGACTTCACAGAACCTCATGTTTTTGTGATTGCCATGGAGCTCCTGAACAAGGGCCCGGCGGACACTAACCCGTATCGCAATAATCCCTATTACAACCCCTATCAGGAGCAAACAGCCGTAGAGCCCAGCCCGACTCAAAGCGCGTCCCCCAGCGAACCCCCTTCGGTCGTCAGCGATTGGGTCAGCGACAGCCAACCGCTCAACCCCTTCGATCTGGCTTATTTGCCCATGGGGATGGTTGCGGGCACTCTTCCTGCGCCAGAAGTTGTCCATGAACCCTTCTAAACACTGGGGCTAACCATGGTATGATACCCATGAATCCAGCAACGGGAGCTTTAAAATGAGTCAGAATTTTGTGGTTGAATCCATTGATTTTCGTATGAAAACCCAGGCCATGCTCAATTTTGCTCCGATGATTTTTACCATCAAGCAACCCCGCCGCCGCGACAATAAGCTGCAAGAAGCTCAGTATTGGGCTCCAGAAAAGCATCAGCTCTTGGGCAGCAACTTCATCACCACCGTCGATCAAGACGGCAACCTGCATGAAATCAAAATTGTCCAATTCCTCAAGGAATACAGCCGCATCCAACAGGCCTTTGAAGTGGACACCCAGATCATCACCGACACCTTCAACGTCTTGCAGGAAGGCATTGTCCGCGCAACCTTTCCGGCCATTATGACGCTGGCCTATAACAAATACGCCATGAACGCAAAAATGCGCAGCCGTTCGGGCATTTAAACCCCTCAACAACGGATAACAAATCCCTCCTGGTACTGAGTTACCAGGAGGGATTTTTGTCGGGCTTAAGGGCTCTCGGCCCAGGGGAATAATTCGGATTGGGGAATTCCACGCCAGCCTGCGCCCCAGGCGGTAATGCCGCCGTCGGGGCGACGCGCCACATGGTGAAAAGCAGGCCCCCAAAAGCCAGAGGTATTGTATAAGCGCCCCAAGCTTCCCCACAGGCCACTGTAGGCAATAAAGTCTTGTCCATTGAGGGGATGCTCTTTGCGGCCCACTTGTATCAGCCCGGCGCTGGGGCTTTCTTGGCCGTCAAACCACCGTATCGCTCCATCAGTGTGGGTTTCTTGGCGCACATGGGTGGCGGGTTTGGCCACATCGAGATTGCATCCCAAGCCGAGGAAAGAGCCGCAGCCTTTGGCCCCAATTTTATCGGGTTTGAGCTGAAGGTTATGGCTGCCCGGTTTGACAAACAGCACCGGGCGCTCATCTTCCAGTTGCACCTGCTCCCAAGGCTGGGGTTCAAATTTATCATTGAGCAGAATCAGTTGCTGGGGCTGTTCATGATGGTTGAGGACCACATGAAAACCGACCCACTCACCGCCATAATTATTGAGTAAATCGTCGCGGTGATAGGCGTATAAACGCCAATATTGCAGGGTGACACCCCCAATTTCATTGGGATAAGCCTGCACATACGTACGCCAGTCGCTAGGAGTCGTACTGCCATTGCGCAGCGCACTCGGCACATCTTCGAGATAAAAGGTCTGTTCTTTGTTGCGGCTGCGGGTCCCGGCACTTTTTAACAGCGTGCCCTCGTCTTCGCCGCAGGCAGGCTCTTGGGCGGCAACCAATTGGGCCTGGGTCGGTTGCGGGACCAAACGTTCACGCCGATTTTTGTCACAGCGCGGGTCGGCAATCGCCAAAGCGGAACGGGAAAGATACCAATCGACATTGACTGGCCAGCGGTCTTCCGAGCTGGAGTGATAAATAACCGGGGCAAACCGCTCCGCCAAGTCTTGCTCACAGCCATCATGCAGGCCATCGCGGTCGGCATCATCGGCCACGGAAAGGCTCGGATCGAGACACACCCGTGGGGGAGATGTGGGTTCAGGATTGGGGGCGGCACTGGCTCCAGGGCGGGGCGTTGGGCGGGCACTCGGACGGGGGGCGGGCTCGGTTTCCCCGTCGGGCAGGGCTTCCTGCTCAGGAATCAAGGAACCATTGTTAAAGGCTTCAATGACCGCCAGCGCATCCTTAATAAATTGCTCAGCCGCAGCATCCCCGGCCGAATCCCCCGCCGGACGGCGGGGTGTGGTCGGACTGGTGGTGTTACAAGCCACCAACAAAAGGAGGCTCAAAAGAGATAGGCGCATGCCTTTATCATACCAGAAGCAGCTCTAAGGGGCATACGCGTACTGCGTCACTCTTTCACGCTATTTACGGGCAATTGTGCACGTGCTTGGCTCGCCCCTAAACTGGGGGTACGCACAATACGCGTTAAGTCGTATCCCTGTTGTTGCAGACGGGTCGTAATTCCGTGATAAATATCAGGCGACATCATCGGTGTGCGGCTCAGAATCCACAGGAAATTGCGGCTGGGATGCCCCACGACCGCCCATTGGTAACCCGGATCGAGATCAATCACCCAATAATCCCCGGCAAAGGGGGGAAAAAATTGCACCTTGAGCTTGGCATTGGAAGTTGTGTCAGCCACCCAGGCGCGGCCCTCAATCCGGCTGGCAGGCTGATTGAGCCCTTGTGGATAACAGGTGTTGCGCACACGAATATGGCCATCGGGTAACAAGCTGTATTGCGCGGTGGTGCCCACACAGTCTTTGCTCTGAAAAAAGGTGGGGTAATTGGCAATTTCGTACCAGGTACCCAGATAGCGGTTTAAATCGACCTGGGGCACCGTCTGGAGCGGAGGGGCAGCCCAAGCCGGGAGCGCGAGAGCACACAACAGCAAGGTGAAGATAGAGCGCATCAGGGGATCTCCTTTGGGCCATGATTCCCAGAGCTTAACATATGACAAGGTGTGGGTGGGTGTCTTGGGTGTCCGTGCTTGCACGGCCACCCAAGACGGGATCGGCACCTACGATTTTAAACCGGGGAACAAAACGCCCAGACCATTGGCCATAAATTCGATCCCAATGGCGGCTAAGAATAGCCCCATAATCCGGGTCAATACCCGCAAGCCGACCGGCCCTAAAATTCGCGCCAATAGAGGCGCAAGGCGCAGGGCAATAAACACCACGCCCCCGACCAAGGCAATCGCGGCCACCATGGCCAGATAGTGGCTGGGAGCTTTGTCCTGTTGGGCAAAGACGATCACGGTACTGATGGCCCCAGGCCCGGCCAAGAGCGGCATTGATAGGGGCACAATCGCCAGCGAATCCTGTTCTTGCGCGTCCTGTTGTTCTTGCTCAATTTTTTTAGCGCGATTGGTGGTGTCATTGAGCATAGAAAGCGCCATGAGCAGAATCAGGATGCCACCGGCAACGCGAAAAGAGGGAATGCCGATGCCAAAGGCATTGAGCAGCGGCTCACCAATAAAGACGGCGGCCGCTAAAATGACAGCGACCGAAAAAGAGGCAATGAGACCCACTTTGTTGCGTTCACGGGGAGTGTGGGCTTGAGTCATACTCAGAAAAATCGGTAATGCCCCCATGGGATTGACAATCGAAAGCAAACCAATAAAAAGCTTGGCATATTGCGGAACTTCTAACATATTCTCACTGTTTCTGAGGGGTATACCCCTGCGTTTGAACGGTTGATACTTCTAGTATAGGCCGACGCAGTGGGAAAAGGGATAGGATGCGCCACATGAAGTGTAAAAGCTGCATACAGGTTTGAAAACGCCTAGAATGAAGTGGCTAGAAGAACCGTTCAATGATGAAACAGTGCTATTATCCCGCTCCCGCTCCAAACCGCTCCACATAAGCCGCCACAATCGGCACATCCGCCGCCGCCCAATCAAGGCCCGGCAGCTCCGCAGGCAAAAACCACTGCACCTGGGCATGTTCGCGCAGATGCAGTGTACCCGCGATAATCTGCGCCCGAAAAGGCCACAGTTGAATCAGGGGCGGAGCGTAATCGTGGATGGCCGGGGGCAGAGCTTCGGTCAAGCGAATGTGCAGCCCCAATTCCTCGGCAATTTCGC
>DLGM01000263.1:2293-2734 GCA_002482705.1 Cyanobacteria bacterium UBA7694 | reverse complement strand
ACATAGGCCACAGCTTCGTTGCCTTTGGCGGGGTTTCGGCCCGCGATAATCACCTGGGCGCCTGCTTGGGCAAGCGCGAGGGCATCCTCTAGGCCGAGGCCACCAGTGCCAGTGATCACCGCTGTGCGGCCACGTTGGGAGGGAATGTCGGATGTGGTCCAGTTGGCCATGTTATTGTCCTTTGGGATTGGGAATGGTACGCTGAGAACTAAAATTGCACTCAGTGCAATTACTAGATTAATGCACTCAGTGCAAAAATGCAAGAGGGCTCTTTGTGACTCAGCCAAACAGCGATCCCCCATCTTCATCAGAAGGTTTGCGCGAACGCAAGAAGCGCGCCACCCGCCGCCACATTGCCGAGGTGGGCTTTCAACTGTTCTTAGAAAACGGTTATGACGCAACCACCTTGGACACCATCGCCCAAGCGGCGGGGATCTCGCG
>DLGM01000263.1:0-2253 GCA_002482705.1 Cyanobacteria bacterium UBA7694 | reverse complement strand
TCTTACTTCAAATCGAAGGAAGACATTATCTTGGCATTGCAGGCGGCGGCGTGGGATGCGATGTTGGCCGAACTGCTGACTGTTTCTGGTGATGAAGCCCCTTTGGATGCGGTGTATAAGACGATGGCGCACCATATCTCGCCCTATGACTCTGACACGGTGAGAGCCATGGATAGCGTGATGCGGGCCAGCGAAACGCTGATGGCCCGCAAGCAGGTGGTTTATGCACAGCAAGAGGAGTCGCTCTATAAGACCCTCTGCCAAGTCTGGCCACAACCCCAACGGCGTTCCGGGTTGCGCATTATTGCCATGCTCTCCATGGGGGCGCTGCGATTGGCTCTCGAAGCGTGGGGCAAACAAATGGGCCGGCGCAGTGCAGAAAGTTTCCTGACCGAAACCTTTGCCGATCTCAAGGCAGTGCTTGTGGATGATAACCACTGATGACGCTAGAAAAACCGTCACCCAGCGAACGGAGGCTGCTGTATTCCAGCCGTTTGTAAAAATACCCAATCAGGGGCATTGACCTTGCATTGTTATCAGCGGGTGCTTACCGATTGTTTGGTCAACGTTTCAGAGATTCTGCAATAATTGGCCTGATCTGGGGTGAGTTGGCGCTTTACAGGCTTTGCACTTCTTGGGCTGAAAGCCCAGTGCATTTGCAGATCGTTGCAGTTGGAATCCCTTCCGCTTTCATCTGGCGGGCTGTTTCTCGAAAGGCTTCCCGTTTACTTTCCTGTTTTTCTTGCTCTCGGATTTCTTTGGTTAGCTCCAAGGCTGTTTTTTCCAGGGCTTTGCGCTCTTGAGCGAGGCTCATATGTTCCAGTACCTCCTTGGCATCTACAGGATGGATCAACTTCATAATGGTGGTGACTGCTTTTCTGACCGCCTCCACCTCTTCTGATTCTAACACGGCACGAAAAACGGCTTGAACCGGTTTCCCAGACTTGATGAATACCTTCAAAGTATTATAGGGCACATCGAAGGGTAAATAGTTATATTCCACCACGTACAGAGGAAACAACGATTTTGAATGCCAGAAACCCGGTATTCCTTGTTTCAGCACAATGCCATAATGTGTCAGGGTTTGCGCTTGACTCACTAAAACCGAATGAACACTCTGTTAACGGGTGAATTCCTGTTAGCAATGACAATCACTGTTTGGCATTACAGTTAGTGGTTTGTTGTTGTTTTTTCGTTTGTCGGTGCATAATAAAGAATCACTGCACCACCGCTAAAGGTTTTGGTTTTTATGAGTTTAAGCGTAATTTTTTCGCTGATGTTTTTAAATAACGGCAAACCACTTCCTGCGATAACAGGGTGAACACAAAGTTGGTATTCGTCGATTAAATTCAGTTGTGTCAAAGCGACGATCAAGCTTGGACTGCACACAAAAATGTCTTTACCCGGTTGTTGTTTGAGTTCTAAAACCTCTTTCTCAAGGTCTTGAGTGGCTAATTTTGCACTTTTCCAATCGACATTTTTTAATGTACGGGAAAAAACAAGCTTCGGGGTGTTGTCGATGGCGACTGCAAAGTCGTCCATGGCTTGATTGCCGGTGGGATTTTCCAGCACGGTTCGCCAAAACTCCATCAGTTGGTAGGTGATGCGGCCATATAAAGCTACATCGGCGCTTTGTAATAGGTCAGCATAATGTTTGTGTGTTTCTTCGTCAGGGACACCTGAGGTATGGTCACAAAACCCGTCAAGGGTCATATTGATGGCGGCAATTACTTTTCTCATATTTTTTTACCTGTTTGTTGGGCGTATTTTAACATCATAACGCCCCAAACACATATCAGCGCCAAAAAACCGATTCACTCTACCCTACAGAACAGAAATTTCTTTTGTAGCCAAGATTCCGCGTTGAAGCGGTGCCGATTCAGTGGCTCGGCTCTAAGGCCCGGAAGGCCTCAATGAGTCGCCCGCTGACATAGAGCTGATTTTCCAAGCGCTCCGGGGCCGACTTACTCTTAGGATAAAAGAACGTCGGATTGGTATTGATTTCAAACACCTGAATGCGATCATTGACCACCGCATAATCAATGCGCCCAAAGTCAATGTTTGCAAGTTGAAAGACTTCCATCAGCGCCGGGGCATATACATTGTTTTTCATATAGGCCACCTCTCGCTCTAACAAATCCGGTGACAGCCCACTCAACCCCTGCTTGACCATCCAGTGACTGTTTTCCTGAATGTGGTTCGAAATGATCGCATCCCCGACCCGAAAGGCCCCATATTTCTGGTAATGCCCCA
>DLGM01000049.1 GCA_002482705.1 Cyanobacteria bacterium UBA7694 | reverse complement strand
CTCGATTTTTTCAGTGAGCTGGGGCTGAGTGCACCCGCAGCCTCTACCCCCCCGATACCCGCCTCCGCTGAGGCAACGGCCACAGCACAGATCGACACCCCCCGCTTGTTGGCCAAGGACGAACAGCTTCTTGAGACATCGGAAGAACAGCTCCCCGCAGAAGAAGCACTCTCCGGCATCCACCCGGTATTGCCAGCACTTGAAACAGAACCCCATACAGCCTTGCGCAGCGCAGCCCCACTCTCAGAAGTGGCTTCCGAACATCCTGAAGAGGAAGTGGATCTGCCCTGGTATTCAGAGGAACAAACGCCAGCAGCATCCGATACTTCCCCCCGCCCTGCGGCAGTAGAAAGCATTCCAGGGGCTC
The DNA here is from genome assembly GCA_002482705.1 of Cyanobacteria bacterium UBA7694. GTDB lineage: Bacteria > Cyanobacteriota > Sericytochromatia > UBA7694 > UBA7694 > UBA7694. The sequence goes on along the minus strand of DLGM01000049.1, from coordinate 3,040 downwards.
CGGCCAGCGAGCCCCCAAACACCGACCCCACATCAAAACAGGCGTTCTCCCCAGCTCTGGAAAGGGTGGCCAACCCGCCCACCGCAGCAGAAGCGCCCCCTATAGCCAGTGACGCCGATCTACCTTGGTACCCAGAGAACCCTTCTGGAAACATTGATCTGCCTGTGTCGCACCCACCACAGGTGGCCACCCCAACCGTATTCCAAGATGAGCCCCCAACCGAGCCCTTTGAGGCAGACGATATTTTTAGCGCCGCTGAAGAATTGCCCTGGGAAATCGAGGAAATGCCCCCCTTGCCTGCGCCCCCGGTCATGGAGCTGGCAGCCATTACACAATTGCTCGACGACCCACTGCCCGTGGTGCGCACAGCTCCGCCGCCCCCAGCCCCAGCAACGGTAAGCAGCCCGCTGCATGACCAGCTCCAAACCATTGCCCAGCAATGTGCCAGTTGTACACGCTGTGGCCTGCACAAAGGCCGTATCCAAACGGTCTTTGCCGATGGAAACCCACAGGCAAAATTGATGATTATTGGCGAAGGACCTGGCCAAAACGAAGACGAAACCGGCATACCCTTCGTGGGCAAAGCCGGACAACTGCTCACCAAAATGCTTGAATCGGTTGGCCTCAACCGTGCCGAAGACACCTATATCGCCAATATTGTCAAATGCCGCCCGCCCCAAAACCGCACGCCCACCCCAGAAGAAATGGCCGCCTGCCTCCCCCACCTGCGGGCCCAAATCAATTTGGTGCAACCCCGCCTGATTGTGCTCGCTGGCGGGACCGCCGTTAAAGGCTTAATTGGCAATATTGGCGGAATTACTAAAGTGCGTGGCACTTGGCGCACTTGGCAAGGTATTCCCTGTATGCCGATTTTCCACCCTTCTTATTTGCTGCGCAACGAATCCCGCGCTGTGGGCTCCCCCAAATGGGAAACCTGGCAGGATCTCAAAGCCATTTATGCCCGCTACCAAGCTCTGGATCATCAGCAGTGAGATAAAAATCCCGCCTTTGCCATGATCCTTGGGCAAGTAGCCGCAATCTGTGCTAGAATTCCTAGGTCTTAGGTGCCATCAACGCACCTGAATCATTCACTTATACCTAACTATTCCAACAAAGGAGAACGGTTGTGCAGCCTGCATTCGCATCTGAAAAAGCACATTCAACCGAAGCACATTCCGCCACAACCAGCGCATCCTCGACTCACGAGGGACATGCGTCGGCGACCGGCTCCGGGGAGCACGGGGAAGGGCATAGCACCACCGCAGCCAGCACAGAGCATAGCAGCGGCACCCATGAAACCACAGCCACCACAGGTCACGGAGACGGTCACAGTGCCGCTGAAGGCCACGGCGGCGAACATGGGGGCGGGGGCCACGGCGAAGGAACTGTCGCCTATCACCCGCCGGGACATTACCTGGTCGGGATTGGTCCCACCACCTTCCACCTCAATACCGTTATTGCAACCTGGATTGTCATGGCCATTATTATTTCCATCTGCGCGATGGGGGCCCGTAAACTTCAACAAAAGCCAGACAAAAAACAGGCATTCTTCGAAACAGTATTAGACTTTATCAACAACGGTATCGTTGCCACCCAGGTCAAACACGACACTTACAAATATGTACCTGTCATTGGCACCATTTTCCTGTTCGTACTGATCAGCAACTGGATCGGCCTGATGCCCTGGCGCATTGTTGAACTGTTTGGCACCCCCCATGGCTTTGAAATTGCCTCTCCCACCAACGACCTGAACACCACCGGAGCTTTGGCACTGATTGCCCTGATCTCCTACTGGACATTCGGTCTGCGTAAAAAAGGCATGGATCACTTCAAACACTACTTCCAGCCCATGTGGTGGCTTTTCCCACTCAACTTCTTAGAAGATTTGACCCGCCCATTGTCGCTCTCATTCCGTCTCTTCGGAAACGTCATTGGTGGCGAAATTGTTATCGGGATTTTGGTCTTCTTGATGGCCCCCACGATTGTGGGAGGTTTTGTTGCTCTGCCAATGATGGCGCTCGAATTCTTCATCGGATTCATTCAGGCCTTCATCTTTGCAATTCTGACCTCCTCATATATCGGTGCTGTGGTTGCTGAACACCACTAAGCTCTCTCATAAAAGCCCCCAACCGGCAAGCCGGTTGGGGGCTTTTTCGTGGCAGCAGAAAACCAAGATGTACACTGCAAGGTATTTTAATTATGAAGAAATATTAGATTTGCAATTTTGAATATTTTTTTACATTTACCAACATAATTAAACCCCTATCCCAAAAAAAAGCGTACTCAGATGACTTTTTGAAGTTCTGGGTACGCGCTGTTCAAATAGTTGGGGAAACTGCCAGCAGTTTCACTAAGGGTATATTCCCAGAGCCCTCTATTCTTAAACGCTAATCTAAAATGTAATAGGCGTTGGGAACCAGCGCTTCGGGCAAATGGGTTTCCCCCAATTGCTGGCGCAGCACAATTTCAATATTGCGAGAAATTGAACCCAGAGGCAAATCTTCTGGGTCCAATTCAAAGGGGTTTTCAATGGCATCGCCAATTGCATCCAAACCCAAAAAAGCGTAAGAGACCAAGAGCACAACCAAAGGGGTGGCCAAACCAACCGTATCGGTGATCCCAAAGGGCAGGGCAAAACAATAAATGCCCACCAATTGGTGCAGCATCAACAAATAAGAATGGGGTATCGGGGTATTGGCAATCCGCTCACATCCCCCCTGAATGGCTGTGAACTCGGTTAAATGTTGCTCTAACATCGGCAGATGAAAGGTGTGGATCCACCCACGTTGATAAGCCGTCTGCAATTTTTCAGACATACGCTTCAATAAATAGAGAGGCGGATTTACCTGCTTTTCAAGTATTTTTCGCTCACCTTCCGGGATAAATCCATCCAGCTCATGAAAGTCGGACTGTTTGCGCAAAAACATACGAAAAGCATGCACATAAGCGATCATAAAGTAGACAAAATCACGTTGAAATTGCTGCACTTCCGCAGCCTCACTCGGGTTTTCACTGCGCACGACCGTTTGTATTTGCCGGG
>DLGM01000332.1 GCA_002482705.1 Cyanobacteria bacterium UBA7694 | reverse complement strand
GGTTTACCTCTGCCAAAATAAATCAGTCCCCATCATTCTGCCTTGGTTTGGACAAAAAGACAAACCCGCTCAAAAAGGAGGACCCGGTACCTATACGTAACGGGCCGGGATTTTTTCACGGTTTTAATTGCAGCAATTGTTTAAATGCCAGTATTTCTTCCGGTGTGAGGACACGCACTTGACCGGGTTTTAAGCCCGCCAGGGTCAATATTTCCATACGCCAACGCACCAATCGCAGCGTGGGAAATCCGACCGCTGCGGTCATACGCCGCACTTGGCGATTGCGCCCTTCGGTCAGCGTCAGGCTCAGCCAGGCGGTGGGGATGTTGGCCCGGTAGCGAATCGGTGGGTTCCGGGGGGGCAGCTCAGGTTCCCCGGCAAGCAAGTGTGCCTGTGCGGGCAAAGTCAGGCCGTCTTTGAGCTGGACGCCTTTTTCGAGGTGTTTTAATGCCGCATCGGTGGGAATTTTCTCGACCTGAGCCCAGTATTCACGGGCATGGCTGAACTTGGGGTCGAGCATGCGGTGGTTGACGCGACGGTCGTTGGTGAGCAGCAAGAGCCCTTCGCTGTCTTTATCCAAACGCCCCACCGGGTAAACATCCTTTGCAAAGGGATAATCCAGCACTTGCAGGGTTTCGGCTGGGTTGTCGCCACTGAACTGGGTCAGCACATTGTAGGGTTTATAGGCAATAAAGTAGGAATAGCTCATAGGGGTTCAATCTAGGGGGAATTTCTTGTCAGGATAACATACAGAGCCCTGTGTTCGCCCTCAGAGTTGGGCCGCTCTCACATTGCCAACGCAGGTGCACAAAATCTTGTGCACCTGCATCACACATCATGCTTATATTTACCCCAGAGGCAAGGATGAAGTGGGTCTAGGGCTTTATGAGGCGTTGTTCGTATCCCGCGCGTTCATTCAGGCTGGCTTGCAGAAATTCTAAAGCTGTCAAGGCATCCACTTCGTGTTCAAAGTCCATTAAGCGCACCGGCCGATCTGCGATGATGGCTTCGAGGCGATAGTGTAACAGGGGCAAAGTATGGGCCAACCATTTCCAGTGGGAACGCACCCGTATCCCCGTGATTTCCTCCCAAGGCCAGGTATGTGTGTGTCCTAAAAAATGGCGGTGCAGGTGAGTGGGGGTAACTTGCCAGTGGACGCCCCCCAAAAAACGCATGACGCTCAGCCAGCTCAACACACCCCAGCCAGCCGTAAAAAACAGCAGGGCCAAGGGGGTCATCCAATCTAGGCATTGGGGATACCACCAGGTCCAACGAATATGGACGGCACCGATCAGCCACTGATAGACATAACGTGCACATAGGCTCAGACACAGCCCGGTCACAACAAAACTAGCTACTGTGTAAAAAATATCTACCAGCTCTGGAGGGGGGAGGGTTTGCCGGAATTCAGTGCTCAAGGTAATTTAGGTACCGCGTAGGGCTGCGTTTGGCGGGTATGGCCGGGGGGAAGGTTTAAACCATGGGCGAACATGGCTTCCAACGTGGCAACAGCACTATACCCCGTTGAGCCACCAAAGGCCATGTTCAAGGCATATTTCATCATGTCGGTAGCCGTTTCCGGGTCTTGGTGGAGCAAAAGCTTTTGCAAATCTTTGGCGATCGCTTGGGCCTCGGCTTTATTGCGGGCCCGATGCATTTCATCGATTTTCAGCCCCACCATCAATTGGCGTTGAGCGGGATTGAGCTTGTTGATCTGGGTATAGTTGATCAGGTATTTGCCTGTTTTGGGGTCTTTGCTCAAGACCCAGGCATTGTCAATTTTGGTTTTGCACAATTGGGAAATGGCCTTGGCGATTTCCGGCGACTGGCGAAAGGCTTTCAGAACGCCCTTAGAAGCGCCTGCGATATCAAGGGCGTTATTGGGAACCAAGACATCGACCAAAGTCGTGGATATGGTTGCCGCCGCCACAGCAATGTCCTCTTGGGCTCCACCCTTTTCGATCATGTGATCCATGCTGTCGAGGATTTTGGTTTTAAGACCATCAGAAAAGCTTTTCAGTACCTCAATATCGGCCAACTGTACCAGTTTTGCCACATTGGGGAAAAAGCCTGGTTCGGTAAAACGGAAAGCTTCCGACTTTTTCATGGCAAACTCCAGAGAATCCATGAATTTTTTGCGTTCCGAACCGGTAAAGACCGGGCCACCGGGTTTGCCAAAGCGTTTGAGCTGGTTGCGCAAATAGACCACATCCGGCATGCTGATCAATCCCATATTAAAGGTGATGTCAGCCATTAAGCGCGCTTTTTCCTGCAAGTTGCGGGTGTTTTTATACTTTTGCAGCATGGCTGGTACTTCTGCCAAACGCCGTTGCTGCGCCTGTTGGTTGATTTCGCGCATACGATTAAATTCAACGTCTTCACCCGCAATCTGGCCGTGGTCATCTTCTCCTTGGAGTTCAGCCAGACGTGCGGCATCTAAGGGTTTGCTAGCGTATAATCCTTCCGCGAGGATTTGCCCTTCATCTCCTGGGCTGTCGGGGCCACCCAACTGGGCGTCGAGGTGATGCCCCCACTCTTCGAGCAGAACATGTTGTAAGGCTTCAGGTTGGCTGCGCAAACGCTCAGAGATCAGGATACTGCCGCCCTTGTCAGTTTGGTAAGCTCCCTGAACCCCTTCGGGAAGTTCGGCCAGACGGATGCGCGGCGGCAAGGGCAGGGTCATGTCTTTGGCCTGCTGTAACAGGCGATCAAATTGGGCGGGGGTGAGTTTATTCCCCAGGGCCTGTTCAAAATTCTGGCGCAAGGTTTCGGGTTTTTCTTCAGCCAAGATTTGTAACCAGCTTTGGGTGTGGGCCAAGGCTGGGGCGAGGGCAGCGTCTACGCCATTGGGGATATCGGCAAAGGAGGTCACCTGCTGGGGTTCCCACTGGGGATAGGCCTGGGTTTCATTGCGTTCTTGGGGAGTTGGGGGGGGTGCTGTTGGGGTTGCCGTAGGCGGGGGTTGGGTTGTCGCTGCCTTGGGGCTGCTTGCAACGGGGTTTTGTGTGGGGGTTGGGCGAACGCGCATCAAACTTGCTCCTAAAATATGTGAAAGATGATGGGCATTATATCGCTTTGTTCTGGGGGGATCTTGACAAAGTTTACAAAAAATAACCTTTTTGAGCAGATGAACGATGCAACCTTAAGAGGGGCCAATGAGCGACAAATAGGCACGGTGAGGATATTTATCGGTTCGGTTTTCTTTCAGGGGTTGTGTGTGTGCAGAAGTGCGGTCTGAATGGGTTCGCTGATGATTTTGCATTGCGATGTTACTAAGCTCTTGATGCGAGGTGACTAGACAT
>DLGM01000337.1:7635-7831 GCA_002482705.1 Cyanobacteria bacterium UBA7694 | reverse complement strand
GGGTGAATCTGGAAGGGTCATTTCCACCAGATGCAGTTGTTCAACCAAACGCATCAATGCATTTTTATAATTGCCAGTTCTGGAAGTGTAACCCAATGTTTGCAGCAGTTCTGGTGTGCTTTGTGGGCCTGCTACACAAGCGCGAAGAATGCCCCATTCTGTTTCATTGAGTTCATGGGCCTGATCATGGGCCTGA
>DLGM01000337.1:0-7574 GCA_002482705.1 Cyanobacteria bacterium UBA7694 | reverse complement strand
ATGGGCCTGATCATGGGCCTGATCTCCGTTCGAAGCTTCATTACTATGAATTTTTGGAATAAGGAGTGGATTGCCGCTGTATTCAGGAACGGGGATTATCATTCGAAAAATATCCCCTTCAATCCATTGAGGCTCATCCCCGCCGTATTTTTTCCCGTATAGCTTTAGCTTGCGCATTCCTGAGCCCAATTCATCAGCCCGGTCAATTTCGCGGAAAAAAGCGCCCAAAATCGGGTTTTTAGCAAAGGGAATAGCTGTTTCAGGGTTAAGGAGCCCAAAGCCATGGGGGCGGTTGGCATTTTCTGTAGTGACTTTTCCATATTCGATAATCAAACGGGCCGGGACACCACTTAAATATTCACGGTGAATGAGCAGATTAGAGGCAATCTCACGAAAAATGACATCCCGCAAGCTGCGTCGCTCAATACCTTCTAGGTAAAAAGGATCCGATAAATGTTTTTGGATAAAGGCCACGATGCGATCATAACTTTCGAGCAGATTGGTGCGCACCAAGTCGCGATCATCATAGCGATCGATATTCACCTTGCGCAGGATCAAATCAGTGCGGTGGGCTGGGCAGACCTGTAGAATCTGGTTGTCTGAGCCAAACAGCATGACACCTGCAAGCGTAACGCCAAACTTGCCTGTTTCCGGGGCCGCTTGGTAGAGCTGGGCACTTTTTAACAATTGCAGATCATCCATATCCACCCAGGGATGAGATTTATAGTTGATTCTGACATGACGGCGACAGCGTTCAATGAGGTCTGAGCGCAGATCCGCGACTTGTATCCATGGATAAACTTTGTTTTCGCTGTAGGTGGCATGTTTGCGCTGGTAGAGTAAGGCGACCTGGGCTGTGTGATCTGTAATATCCAGATCTGCATCCTCGTTGCGGTCGTAGATGCGGCCATTACAGCGGTGAACCTGAGAGCTTTCGGGCACATAAATGCGCAGCAGATGTTTGCCCTCAACTTCTGCTGCGTCGATGGAGAGGTAAGTTGGCGGTGTCAGCTTTTGTGGATTGTTAATGGCGGTGGTAAAATCCTTGCGGATCTGGGCCAGTGCCTCGGGAGCAATCCCTTGAATGTTTCCATTATCCTGAACCCCCAGCAATAAAGTTCCGCCATGGCGATTGAGAAAGGCACAGACCGTTTCGTAGACATCGCGGTTGAGCTGGTTACGGCAGGTTTTGAACTCGACGTTGAGACCTTCTCCTTGGGCAATCAGGGCTTTTAATGGGTGTTCAGGGGTATTCATTCAGGACTCCTCTGTATGCTCATAACAGCCTGATCTAGGGTTGTGATGGCATCCTTCCCTACTGTAAACATGGTACAAGTGCTAAGCTCCTGCTTCCCCTGCTTGGCGCTGATCATAGGTGTGTTGTGCTGCGGCAATATCAGGGGCGTGGTGATCTGCCCATTCGAAAAACGGCTGCAACACCTTAAACAGGTCACAGCCCAGGGCCGTTAAACCATATTCCACGGTCAGGGGGACAGTGGGCGTCACCTTGCGCCAGACCAGACCATCCCGCTCCAACTGACGCAGGGTGTGGGTGAGCATGCGCTGAGAAACGCCGTGCCCCAAACGCAGGAGTTCGCCAAAACGCAAAGGGCCCTGGCCTAACAGCACAATTGCCACAATACTCCATTTATCCCCCAAGCGGGAAAGGATATCGCGTATCGTGCCGCATTTATGGGGCGTTTCTTGGTGTAACTCTGAGACCAGAACATGTGCTTTTTTGGGGGGCATAAGTTACCTCCGTGTGCCTAAAGAACAAAAAAATGCCTTCTTGCGTTCATTCATCCTTTATATTATAGTCTATCCAATAATTAAGTTACTAATAGGAACTTAAGAACTTTTTAAACCTATATAGTAATTAATAACTAATAAATGAGGGTGTAAATGCACCCTCGATGGAGGATATATGGCGAAAATTTTATACGTCAATGCAAGTTTAGGTGGCAATGACTCCCACTCCCAACGTTTGGCCCATGAATTTCTTGCGGCATGGCAACATGATTTCCCACAGGATCAGGTCATCACACGGGATTTAGCTGCTGATTCGCCCCCATTGATCAATCGCGCATTCACGTCTGCACTGTACAAACAGGCCAGTGACTACAGTCGCGAAGAAGCGGAAATCATGAACGTTTCCGATACTTATGTCGATGAACTCCTTCAGGCGGATTATCTGATTTTAGCGGCACCGGTCTATAACTACACCCTGCCCACTTTGCTCAAAGCTTATTTCGATTTGATTCTGAGAATTGGCCGAACCTTTGTCAGTACCCCAGAGGGCTCTCAGGGTCTGTTGGGGGGGCGCAAAGTATTGGTGCTTTCAGCACGTCTGGGTGATTATAGCCCCGGTACTGGCCGGGAGCACTTTGATTACCACGAACCCTATCTGCGCTTTGTGTTTGAACGTATGGGGATCAATGATGTGCAGTATATTGCGGTCAGCCAAAACCCCATGCTTCATGATGAAAGTACCCGGATGGCCCAGATGAACACCTATCGTGGGCATATGGAGCAGGTGTTAAAAGGCTGGCGTGAAGCAAGGATGCTGAGCCTGGTGTAATGTCTGCGAGTGCCGCCGCTCTGCTCCAACCGCCTGGCGTAGGAGCAGATGATTTCTTACGTTGTCGCAGAAGGAGGGGTTGGGGGAATGGCTCTGGTATCAGTATTCGGTTTCAGAGGTGAAGTGATTTTGGTTTAATGTGCCAGGGAGCAACAGTTGAAAACGCGTTCCCCCCGTGGAACGCGTTTGAATGCTCAGCGAATACCCCAATGCTTCACAGAGAGAATGGGTAATGGCAAGCCCGAGCCCAGTGCCTTCAATATCGCCAGATTGATTGAGGCGAGAAAAAGGCTCAAAGATTGTCTGTTGTTGACTGGCCGGGATACCAGGACCGGTGTCATCTACGGTAATGAGCCACCCTTCAGAATGTGGACTTAACCCCATCCGTACTTCGCCACTGGGGGTGAACTTGATGGCATTGCCCCCCAAATTGAGCAGAATTTGTTTCAGGCGCGAGCTGTCAGTGGTAAATGCAACGGGCGTTTCCGGGAGATTCAGCTCAAGGCGTAAATGCTTGTTATCCGCTTGAACTTCGAGTTGGGAAACCACGTTCCGCATGATTTCACACAGGTCTTTGTTTTCGAGTTTGAGTTCAACACGCCCGGATTCGATACGCGATAAGTCAAGCAACTCATTGACCAAGGCCAGCAAATGGATGCTGCTGTGTTCAATTCGTTCGAGGTACAGGTGTTTGCGCTCTGCAGACAGTTGCCCCTCTTTTTTGATGCTCTGTTGGGTGAGCCCAATAATGACGTTCAAGGGGGTCCGTAACTCATGGCTCATGCGGGATAAAAACTGTGATTTGATTTGGCTGGCTGCTACGGCTTTTTCTCGTTCACACCTATAGGCCCGTTGGACGCGCCAAACACATCCCATTAGCGCCAAACCCACTGTGCTTAAGGCTGCATACATATCCATATGCCAATGGGTGCGTGATGCATAGGGATGTATCCATTCAGGATGCCGGTTTTCAAGCACGAGCAAGCTCCCCAAAAGTAACAGTGCGAGTACGCTGAAGAGAGCAAGGGCACGGCGTTTGAGTACCAGGGGACTGAGGATAAAAATGCTCATGAAATAGATGGGTACGGCTCCTTGCAGTCCTCCATTGCCAAACCAACCGCTGGCCAACATGCTCAATGTGACGATTAACAGAAAGAGTGGACGGGGATGCTGCCCCCACAACCGCCAGGTTAAAAAGAGCAGAATATAAACGCCTGAAGTAAAGATCAGGATGAGGTTGAGCCAATAGGGAAGGCCCAAGAGAAAGTTGACCGGGATATTGATCAGCGTTAACCCGGCTCCAAATAGACAGACCCAGCCATAAGCAATGTCTTCAAGGGAAGCATCTGTAAACGAAAAAAGCGAAAAAAAGGCGCGAATACTTGTATCCAATCTTACGTATCACATGCCTCTATATTAAATCGGAAAGGCCTATGGCTTCGATAGGAAGGAACAAGGTTTGAACGAGATTATTCGCTTTTTTTACAAAGCACAAAGGCCCCCACTCAGTGGGGGCCTTGGGAGCAGACGCTAATTACTCAACGATCCAACGATCAGTGCTGCGATCCCAGCTGGTCACTTCTTCGGGTTTGAAGAAAATGCCAATTTCGCGGGCAGCGCTTTCGGGCGAGTCGGAGCCATGAACTGCGTTCATGCCGACATCAACGGCGAAATCGCCACGGATGGTGCCGGGTTCAGCGTTTTGGGGGTTGGTGGCACCCATCATTTTGCGGGCCGCAGCAATCACATTTTTGCCTTCCCACACCATGGCAACCACGGGGGAGGAGGTAATGAAGTCGACGAGTCCGTCAAAGAAGGGTTTGCCTTTGTGCTCACCGTAGTGATTTTCGGCGGTTTCGCGGCTCACCTGCATGAGCTTGAGGCCCACCAGTTTATATCCACGACCTTCAAAGCGACCAATAATTTCGCCGACCAGACCGCGTTGTACGGCGTCGGGCTTAATAGCAATAAACGTTCTTTCCATTATTTTGTCCTTTCTGGGGCAGCCCAGTAAATTGTTTCAAAGCGTTTTTCGCCGACGGGGTGCAGGTATAACCCGCTCACACCGGCTCGGGTCGCCATCATCTGCGTAGAGTGGAACAGCGGAACCCAGGGGGCGTCTTGGTGAATCAGCACCTGTGCCTGTTGGTACAGCTGGCTGCGTGATTCTTGGTCATAGACCTTTTGAGCCTTGACCAAGAGATCGTGTACCGCTTCGCCCCGGTAAAACGCATAGTTAGCGGCGCTGCCTAATTTTGTATTTTCTTTGTCGAGCAGGGTATAGAGGAAGTTGTCTGGGTCCCCATTGTCCCCAATCCAGCCCGCCATGGCCATATCGTGCTCACCGTTCGACAATTTGTCGAGATAGGTTCCCCACTCAAAGGAGACAATCTTGGAGGTAACTCCCACTTTTTTGAGGTCGGCCTGAATGGCTTCAGCAATGCGCTGGGGCTGGGGCATATAAGGCCGCGAGACGGGCATGACCCAGAGCTTGACTTCAAAGCCATTGGGGTGCCCGGCTTCTTTGAGCAACTGTTGGGCTTTGGTGGGATTGTAGTCGTAGTCGGTAACCGCATTGTTATATCCCCAAACGGTCGAGGGCATGGGGTTCTTGGCTACCATGCCCAGCGTGCCGCCAGCAAAGAAGGCATTGACCAACGCCTGTTTATTGATGGCGTGGTTCATGGCTTGGCGGACTTTGAGGTTGTCAAAAGGCTTTTTCTGGCCGTTCATGGCCAAATAACCGACGTTGAGGCCGGGCTGGGTCAATAGCTTGAGCTGGGGATTCTTGCGGATGCGGGGCACATCGTCGGGGTTGATGCCATCGAGCACGTGGATCGAACCCCCTTCGTGTTCCAGTAGGCGGACTGAGTTGTCAGGCACGGGCTTAAAGATCAGCATATCGATCTTGGGAGCCTGCCCCCAATACTCGGGGTTGCGTCGCAACAGGATCTTTTCATTGCGGATCCAGGTCTTAAACATATAAGGGCCTGTGCCGACAGGGTTCTTGAAATAGTTTTCGCCGTATTTTTTGATGGCTGTGGGGCTGCTAATCCCCATATTAAACAGGGCCAGGTTGGTCAAAAAGGTGGCGTCGACGCGGTTGAGCTTAAAGACGACAGTTTCGGGGTCGGGGGCTTCAATGCTGTCAACGGCACCAAAAAACAGATGCCAGTATTCCATTTTGGCTTTAAAGCGCCAGGGGCTTTTTTCGTCTTTTTGCCGGTCGTAATTAAACTTCACTGCTTCGGCGTCGAGGGGGGTGCCATCGTGAAATTTGATCCCCTTGCGCAGCTTAAATGTCCAGGTGAGTTTGTCGTCCGAGATGCTCCACGATTCGGCAAGAGCGGGCGTTACGGTTGTTTTTTCGCGTTCAAAGCGCAACAGCGGCTCGAAAATATTGACAATGACTGCCGAGGATTCACCTTCGGTACTATCAGCCGGGTCAAGGGTGACTGCATCCTTGGGCTTCCCAAAGATGATCACCTTATCTGGATCCACGGGCGGGCGCACCTTACAGCTGACGCTGCCCAAAAGCAGGGGAAAGGCGCTTAGAGCCAAGATCAGGGGGCGAAGGGGGCGTCTCATGCGTGTGCCAGTTGCCTCGATTCAGTGCTATAGTTGGGAATTATACCCCATCTTGATCGCAGGTAAAAAATGTTCAGTTCCCGCAAGCGCAAAAAGAGCATCCATTTTGAACTCATTCCCATGATTGACGTCATGATGATCCTGGTGCTTTTTCTGGCGATCATGGCCTTTTTACCCCAGGTTCAGAGCGCGTTGCAGACCGATTTACCCGGTTCCAATGGGGATGACAAAGTCTCGATGGAAGACCTCTTGGTGAGCATCAATGAAACCGGGGGCGTTTTTGTCGGCGACCGCAGTGTCACGATGAATTCTCTGGTGTCAGAAGTGCAGCGTGAAATGGGCGATAATACCTCCCGCCGGGTGGTGATTGCCGCTGATAAAAACCTGGCCTATGAATATGTGGTCGGCATTCTGAGTGCCCTGCGCAAAGCGGGTATTCGCAATGTGGCGCTGGCCACCGAAGGGGCGAGCTAGGCGAGCATCTCTAGGCCCCGGTTGACCCGTTCCTGAAGAGCTGTGCGCAGTGCTGGGGGGTGGCGAACCTCAATCGCAACATCCAGGCTGAGAAGAAAATGGGCGACCCAGTCGAGATGGTAGGCGGCCCGTCGGAAGACAATCCCCTCGTGCGTTTCGGTCAAACTGCCAAAGACGGGCTCCATCAGCTTTTGAGCCTGGGTGAGCGTGGTTTTTAACAAGATTTCAATTTGCTCCTGTTCAGGGCCCGTATTGAGGGCCTGCAAGATATACGCCAGGGTATTAAAATGAGTGGGTTTCTCAAAATGGCCTGGACAGATGCTTAAGCTGAGGATGCGATCGACGCGAAAGGTGCGTAAATCTTGGCGCAAGTGGCAAAAACCCGCCAGATACCAAACCCCTTCATGCACGACAATGCCGTAGGGGTTGAGGGTGCGCAGACTCTCTTGCCCCGTTCCGGTGCGATAGCGCATTTCGACCGGATACTGCTGATAGATGGCGCTGCTGAGAGCGGTAATGGTGTCAGGTTGAGCTGAAGAGCCACTGTGACGGCTATGGAAGGTGATCGCTTCTTGCAGGGCGCGGGCCCGTTCATGCAAGGGTTGGGGCATGACCCGTTCGGTCTTTGCCAAGGCCCCTTCAACAGCGGCCACATCCACGGGCAAATGCAAGTCACGAATGGCCATCAGCCCCAGGGTAAGCGCCACGGTTTCGGCATCGGTGAGCATCAGCGGGGGCATTTTATAGCCCCGGCGCAGCCGGTAACAGCCGTGGGGGCCGTACTCGGCTTCCACGGGGATGCCCATTTCCTGAAGACGCACAATGTAACGGCGTACGGTGCGCCCATCAACTTCTAAACGTCGAGCCAATTCAGTACCGCTGAGCTGTTGGTAAGACTGCAGCAATTCGAGTACGGTGAGCAGGCGAGTGGTGA
>DLGM01000232.1:5613-6985 GCA_002482705.1 Cyanobacteria bacterium UBA7694 | reverse complement strand
CGACTTTGCCCGCTTCCGCGCCATTGCTGACGAAGTGGGTGCTTATCTCATGGCTGACATCGCCCATATTGCCGGATTGGTCGTAGCCGGATTACATGCCAGCCCAATTCCTTATGCCCACTTTGTCACTACCACCACCCACAAAACCCTGCGCGGTCCTCGCGGGGGGCTGATTTTAACCGCCAATGAGTGGGGGGCAAAAATTGATAAGGCCGTCTTCCCCGGTTTACAGGGTGGCCCCTTGATGCATGTGATTGCCGCCAAGGCCGTGGCCTTCCATGAAGCGCTTCAGCCCAGCTTTCAGGCCTATCAACAGCAAATTGTCACCAATGCCCAGGCTTTGGCCGAGTCCTTAATCAGCCAAGATCTGAAGCTGGTTTCTGATGGCACCGACAACCATTTGATGATGCTCGATCTGCGCCCGCTCAATCAAACGGGCAAAGCCCTGGAAAAAGCCCTTGGAGACGTACACATTACCGTCAATAAAAACACGGTCCCCAATGATCCCCAAAGCCCCTTTGTCACCAGCGGCTTGCGTATTGGCACCCCAGCAGTCACCACCCGTGGCATGGGTCCCAACGAAATGGAGCAAATTGGCCGTCTTTTGGCACAAATGGTCTATCAACCAGATGATGAACAGGTGCGCAGTCAGGTGCGCCAAAGCGTCCAGGCCGTGTGTCAAGCCTTCCCTGTCTACAGTTCGGTTTCTGGCACCTGAGCCGGGGCAATTAAACCACGGGCAATTAAGTCCGCACGAATCCGCCCCACTGAACTGAACAGAACCTGGCCATTAAAGCGGGCATTATAGGGATCTTCGCCCGTGACGTTGTGAATATACACCCCGACAACCCGGCCCGGATATTCTTGGGCAATTTGGCGGTAAATTTCTGGGTCATGTTCCCCGCTATCGCCAAACAAAACATAACGACGCTTGGGAAATGTTTCAAAAATGCGTCGGATTTTACCCAATTTATAACCCTCATGGTCGAACAGAGAATCAGCCGTTTTACCGAGGCCAATGCGTTTGAGATCGATCGAACCCTCAGGAAACTGCCGATACTGAAGAAATTGATTAATCCGCCGGTACAGGTGGCTGGGGCTGCTCGACACGAAGTGGGTGGCATCATAACCGTCCCCTTGGGGACCATAATGAATGGCGCGGTAGAGGGTGCTCATGCCCGGCACTTCCTGCTGAGTCAGATAATTGCGCAAAAATGTATTGGATAAGAGTTTCACTTTGCTCGTAGCCTGGGTAATCAAAACGGTATCATCAATATCAGAGATGATGCCGACCCGGTTAGAATGGGGCTCATGCAAAATCAGCATCGCTGTACCGATCTCTGCCTGCATGCGTTTTTGATTGCGCGAGCTG
>DLGM01000232.1:0-5585 GCA_002482705.1 Cyanobacteria bacterium UBA7694 | reverse complement strand
TGAGCTGAGCTTCACCGCTACGGGCGATGGACCAGGGCTGAGCGCATCCCCCGCGTCAAAGGCCACACAAAAACGTCCTTGAGCATCACTTAAGACTTCATGCACTCGCCCTTGGACGGTCACTTCAATCCACACCTGCTCAGCATCATTGATCATAAAGCGCTTAGACGTATTCACCAGATTGCGCAGGCGACTGTCTGTTTCATTGACTTCATCCACACGGCGTTCAGAATACAGACGTCCCGACACCTCAAAAAAGTCGGTGCGACCATACCCATCATAGACATCAATCATGATTTTACGCACGCGCGGACTCCGGGGCTTGCGCAAACGGGCAAACCGCCGGGGACGGGGTTGAGAAGATTCAGAGGTAGAACGAATACGACGGGCCATGATTAGATTCAAACACACTCTGAGACATTTGTCAGCAATAGAATCACAAGCCACTCCCTTCCAGTGAACTTTAATATTAGCTAAAGAACGGCTCAAGATAGAGAAGAGACTGACTCACCATGATAAACAAATAATGTTTGGTTAACCTTTGAAGAGTGTGCTAGAATGAACTTTAGGTTAAATTAAGCTTTAAGGGCATAATTCCATGCGTATTCTCTGTTTCGTGCCTCTGGCACTCTGTTTTCTACTCAGCGCCTGTGGGCGAGGTCCCACCAGCGTCTATCAATCTGCCTATTTAACGCCCGGCGTTTATCGGAGCAATGCCGCTTCTTTGGCAGATCTCAACCGCGTCACTTTACAACAAACCACTCCTTACACCTCCAGCAACACCCCCTCTCAACCTGCGGTGAAAAAAACCACGGCCAAAAAAACGGCAACCCGTAAATAACGGTCAAAAGAAAAGCCCCTCTGAACGGGGGCTTTTTTTATGCGCAAAAATCGGCTATTTTTGTGCCAGCAGTTGCTCAATTGCCTCGGTGAATTTCGGGCTCATGGGGTTGGTACCACTGCTAAAACTCAGTACTTTCTGTCCGTCACGGGCAATCAGATACTTATGGAAGTTCCACAGCGGAGCCTCACCGGTTCGAGCCTCAAGAATTTGGTACACCGGATTGCGATCACTGCCCTTGACGCTGCTTTTTGAAAAAACGGGAAATGTCACGCTGTAGTTATCTTTGCAGAACTTAGCAATCTCTTTGTCAGAGGCCAGTTCTTGGCCCCCAAAGTTAGCTGCGGGGAAACCTAAAACGACCAGACCTTTGTCTTTATATTTAGTGTGTAGCGCCTGCAAACCTTTATATTGGGGCGTATAACCACACATACTGGCCGTGTTGACCATCAGCACCACTTTGCCTTGGTAAGCACACAGGTTTTGTGATTGGCCATCTAAAGTTTTGAGCGTATGGTTGAGAACCGTCGGGCACGTTTTGGCTGGGGCAGCCTGAAGGGGTTGGGCACTGAAGGCAGCAGCCCCTATCACCATCGATAACGTCTTGATATATTTCATCGGGGGGTTCCTCCGGGGCCTATTATAGACCTTGGTACAACCCCAAGCCAAGCGCTATTCGACGTAACCACGCAAACGCAGCATCCCACCGTCCACCGTGACCTCATCAAAGACGGCCTCCTGGCCTGATTCTAACTGGGTCATTTGACGGGCATATTGCAAAATCTGGTATTTGGCCACCGAACGAATCATCGGCAGAGGCAGCTTTAAATTGCCAAAAGAGATATTGCGAATACTGGGGACCAAACGCCCCCCTTCAGCAGCCAATCCCACTTCTCCCCCTACATAAATGGTGGGCGAGTCGCGGGTTACACCGGGAAAATTGCGCAACATGTCATCGGGCAGGTGACGGGGCAATAGGGCAACAGTCAGTTTGCCACTGCCTCCGGCCAACTGCATCGAGACACCTTGAATGGCCGGACGATAACGGGGGTCTGAGCCTTGGTAAATGCCTGTATACACCATACTCGCCAATTGGGATTCGCTGAGTTCGAGCGCAAAGGGGCGTTTGCCCCCCGTCACCGGGGCAGCTCGCGCAGGTGTGGAAGCTGGGGGCGAGTGGAGGGGCTCGGTGTGAGGATCTGATGCAGCATCACTCTCAGCCGGAGTTGGCATAGACTGAGAATAGGTGCTGCCTGGGGCCGTATCGGGGGTATCTGCAAAAGAGCGTTCGGGGGCAGATACTTCGCCACGCGAAGCGGGCTGTTCAATTTGAGCCGCCAACTGCTGGCGGATATCCAAGCTTTCAGCAGGCGGCGGGGCCGTGACCATTTCACCGACATCTTTCGGTTTTTCAGTCGCGGCCTGCACCAATAAACGGGGGGCAATCAAGGCTGCCCCCACCGCCAAAAGAACAAGGCCCAGCAGGGTCAGCAGAACAACTTTGAGCTTCATGCCTTTAGTGTATCATTTCCCCGCTGGGCAATCTCAGTCAGCCCGACAATATTGGCTCCACTGGTATTCGCCATGCCCTGATAAGCCTGCTGGACCAAACGCTCGGTGAAAGCCTCTAACTCAGCCTGGGCAGCGATGTTTTCACGCAGCGTCTCCGATTGTTGCACCGATTGGGCAATGCGGGCTCGGAATTCGGCCAGAGCCTGTTTTTGTTTGGTCTCACGATCTGCTTCCGATTGGGCAGAGTTATGGGTTCTTACAGGTGTTGGAGCACTCTGTAATAAATTCCGGAAAGAGTGAAAGGCTTTTTCACCCAGGCTTTGGGGCCCAGCAGGTCCTTTGCCGGTGTCAGCAGACGCAGTAGGCTGTAACTGTTGGGCGGTTTCCAAGGCTTCACCGGCTTGCGCACGCTGTTTTTGTGCTTCGCTTAAGAGTCCTTGGACCTCATTGAGCAAGGCCTCGGCCGCTTCAATCACATCTTCAATTTGTCCCACCAACATCACCAAATGCTGACGAATGGCCAACGCTTCCTGGAGCGTCACATCAATCACAGAAATCAGTTGGTCAGCCTCCGTGATTTGAGTTTCCGTCTTGGTAATTTCATCCCCAAAAGCAGCCAGTAAGGTATCAACTTCCTGAAGTTCACTCTTGAGCGACCGCACCAATTCGGCCACACCTTGTAAACCGGGAAACTCACGCAAGAGCGCCTCGGCATCTGTCAGGGCCGTGGCCAATTCTTGGCGCTGTAAAGTCAAGGCCTGCTGAGAGGTTTGCAAAGCGGGCAAGGCCGCTTTTAATTCCGTTTGGGTACTCACCAACTGCGCCCGCAATTGCGTCAAGTTCTGAATGCGTTGATTCAAAACCCCAATTTGCTGGTTGATTTCAGCTTTGCGGGCGTTCATTTGCTCAATGCGTCCACGCAACGCTGAACTGGTATTGACCAAGCGCGCCTCGGTTTGAGCCATCACCGTTTCTAACTGCTCAAGTTGTTTTACTTCTTGCTCAGTGAGGGGTTTGCCACTTTCCAAGAGCGCACTGGCCTGTGCCAGCGCCTGCTGGTAATCGGCAGAAGAAATCCCCAAATTGCGGCGTTCCGCCAACAACTCACGCTGGCTGCTCAGCAAACTATCTTTGGCGCTTGCCACTTCTGCTTCCATGGCAGGCAACTGACCTTTTAAGGTCTGGATATGTGCCCGCAAAGCCCCAACCTCTTGTTGGGCAGCCGCAATCTGGCTGGCATGGCGCGTGCGCAGCGCTTGATGGGAGGTTAAGAGGGCTTGGCTATCCTGTTTGACGCGCAGATAGGTTTCCACGCGGGTACGGATGCTCTGTAATTTTGCGACAGCTTGGGAGTCCGTGCCCGGTGCCATAATCATGGCGTCAATTTGCTGGAGCAAAACATGGGCATCTTGTGCCTGTTCACCCGTACGCAAGGCATTTTCAAGCTGATCTGCCGCCACCCGCATTTGCCCAATCCGATCATCTATCGAAGCAAACTGTTGTTCCAGGCCACTTAGACTGGCACCGGTCGCATGTAAGTTCTGTGAGGTTTGTTGCCAAGAAGCTTCAGCCTGTTGCAAAGCCTGAGTCGCGGCTTCGATTTGCCGTTGCAGGGGCAGGGTCGCAGCCACCCGTTCACTGGCTTGGGCCACCAGTGCTTGGGAACTGCGCATGGCCTGGCTCACTTGCCCTTGGGCAGACGCAATTTCCTGGAGCTTTTGCTGCACAGCAGGATTGGTCGGATTTTGTTGCTGCCACTGCTGCAAACGGCCCTGGCTGGCATCCAATTCTTTTAAGACCCGATCATACACCGTCTGGAGTTTGGTCTGCTGTTGCTGCACCTTGGCACTGGCGGTCGTCAAGGCCTGTGATTGTTGGCTTAAAACGGCTTGAGAACCATTGAGGCTTTGATAATGGGTTTTCAGAGTCTGTTCAGCCTGGGTCACTTGCTGACGTAAACCGTTGATTTCATTGCGCAATGCCTGTTGACGCTGCTCACTCTGGCGCAGTTGGGTCAATAGTTGATCCGTACCCCCCGCCTGATAATTCTGTTTGGCGGTAGCACTCAGTGCCTGTTCGCGTTGCAGCGCCTCTTCCGCATGGGTGAGTGCCTGATTGTGTTGCGTTAACGATTTTTCCAAAGTGGCAACAGTACTCATTAAGCCGTCCACTTTAGCCTGTGTATTTTTGAGCGCTTGTTCAGCACTCTTCAGCGTCTCACCAGCGGCCTTGAGTTCAGACTCTGCCAGTTGTTGTTCCTGCTGAAGCCCCTGCAAGCTGCCCCCTAAACTTTCCGAAGCACTGGTCAATTGGCCGTATTGCTGCTGTAATCCGGTTAACTCAGCCTGCATGGCCTCGATTTCTTTGAGTTCAGCAGCAATCTCTGCGGGGGACGCATTGTTTTTTTGAGCCTCCGCAATCAAGTTGGCCTTCATGGTTTCCATTTCGGCGTTTAAAGCCGCTACCGAAGCAGGATCTACTTTTGGCATTTCCTGTTTCCAGCGGGTAATTTGATCGCGGGCCTTGCCCAGCAGATCTGTTAAGGTATTGGCCACAAACTGGGCTGCAGCCACCACTTCTTCACCCAATGGCAGGGTGGCCACAATCGCAGCCCCAATGCTTGCAACTTGGGCTTGCAGCTTTTCGATCTGGGTCGCTTGCACATCCGCAGCTTGGAGCAATTGGGTAGCTTGGGGGAGAATTTTCTGCTCAAGGGCAGTGGCAACAGTTTGAGCGGTAGCCCGGTGCTGTTGCAAGTCCTGTTGTCCTTCTTGCAACTCTTGACGCAGAGGTTGGAGATCAGCCGCTTGCACCCCTGGTGTTGCTTCCAAATCTTTGAGCTGACCGGATGCTTTTTGCCAAGTTTGTTCCAAAGTTTGCAACTTGCCCTGAAAACGCGTCAAGGCTGTTTGTAAACCCTGTTGAGAAGCTTTGAGCTTATCCCGATCGCTGTTAAAAGTCGCAACCGTTTGATTGTATTGCTCCATTTCAGCATCCAGTGACTGAGCGGTCGTATCAAGCGTCAGCAAGGCTTGAGCGCTGAGTTGTCCACTGGCGACAGCCTTGGCTTCCATCTGTTTTAACTGATCGTTGAAGCGGGTCAAGCGCGCCAGTTTATCACTCGCTGGTTTTTGATCCGTCAACGCAGCCTGCAGGTCTGAAAGAACCCGCTGATAATCTTCCGTCATACCTGTTAAAGAAGTGCGCATCTCAGCGAGTTTGCGATGTTGCT
>DLGM01000342.1 GCA_002482705.1 Cyanobacteria bacterium UBA7694 | reverse complement strand
AGGACGATTCGAGAGGGAGCGACGCAGGCTCAATGGGAGGAGGTAGGCGTCGTTGAAAAGGGGGACGTATTGCATACGCCCCAACAGGATAACGGTTTTAGCCGTATACTAGGGATACTTACCATTACGGCCAAGAACGGATTTGCATGCTTCAGGAACAGACCCTCATTGCCAATCGCTACGAAATTCTCAGCCTCCTCGGAGAAGGGGGCATGGGGCAGGTTTACCGCGTACAGGACACGGTCACCGGCAAAGAATGTGCGCTCAAAGTGCTTGCCCAAAAGATTCTCAGCGACGAAGCCCTGCTGCAATTTAAACAAGAGTTCTGGTTCATGACCCGTCTCCGCCATCCACACATCATTCAGGTGTATGAATATGGTGTACTCCCCGATGGCGCTCCTTACCTGACCATGGAGATCGTGCCCGGTCAAGAACTGTCCGATCTCGGGCAGGTCAGCCTTGAACAAGGCTGGAAAATCCTGATTCAGGCCGCCAAGGCCCTGGGATTCATCCACTCGCGCCTGTTGGTGCACAGCGATATCAAACCCCAAAACCTGCGCATTCGCCCCGATGGTGAACTCAAACTGATGGACTTTGGCCTGATGCAGCCGCTCGGTACCCGCAGTACCGGGCAACTCACCGGCACCGTCGCTTATATGCCCCCGGAAATCCCCCAACGGGGCGAAATCAACGAAGCCTCGGATCTCTACTCGCTGGGGGTTTTGGCCTACGAACTCTTTACCGGCGTTCAGCCCTTTATGGGCACTTCTGTACTTGATGTCATCAAGGCCCATATTCATAGCGAGCCACCACCGATGCGTGCTTTCCGCAGCGATATCCCCCCAGCGCTCGAAAAGATCATCCTCAAGCTGTTGGCCAAAGATCCAGCCGATCGCTACCCCAACGCAGGGGAACTCCTCGTGGCGTTAGCCGAAGGCAGCGGCATCACCATCCCTGAAAGTGAAGAAGAAAAACTCAGCTACCTCAGCAGCCATGTCTTGGTGGGCCGAGACGCCGAACTCGACACCCTCAAACAAACGCTCCAACAGCTTCAAGAGAGCAGCCGCAGCACCTTTGTGGGTGCCCCCGCCGGGGTTGGTAAATCGCGCCTGATTGAAGAGTTCAAAATTCATGCCCAGCTCCAGGAAACCCCCTTCTGCCAAGGCATTTGTGCCGACCGGGGCATGAGCTCGTATGAACCCATGGTACAGGCGCTACAGCAGGTGCTGCCGCAAACACGCCCAGAAAGCCTGCTGCGCCACGGCCCCATCTTGGCCCATTTATTGCCACGGGTGATTGAACTGGGCATTACCCCCCAGCCTGATTTTGACCCCAAAGAGCAAAAGATCGAACTGTTCGAAACAATTGTCACCTGGCTCGAAGAGGTCAGCGCCCAGCGGCCCCTGGTGCTGTTTATCGACGATCTGCACTGGGCCGATATGGCCACCATTGATCTGTTTAACTATTTGGCACGGGGCCTGAGTGACGCCCATGTCTTGCTGCTGGGCTCTTTCCGGGACGATGAACTGGCAGGCAATAGCCCCCTGTGGCAAACCGTCGAAGAGCAGCTCACCCACATGCTCAAGCTGGCCCCCTTCACCGAGGCCCATGTGGCCGAATTACTGGGGAAAATGCTGCGCGATGTCACTTATCCGCCCGAATTTATTCCCTACTTTTACGGAGCTACCTCCGGCAACGCCTTTTTCATCCGTGAAATGATGCGTTATTTGCTCGAAGAAAACCTGATTGAGCGCCGTGCCGCCCGTTGGATCATCCCCGAAAGCTACACCACCTGGACGTTGCCGACCTCGATTGGCGACACGATTCGCACCCGCCTCAAGCGCCTGAGCCCGGAAGCCATTGCCCTGATTGAGATGGCCTCGGTGGTGGGCAAGCGTGTGCCCTTAAAACTGCTTGAGCAGCTCAGCGGACTGCCCGATACACAGCTCTTTGATCGCCTCGAAGAACTGGTCGAACGCCAGTTTTTCCTGCGTGAAAAAGATCTCTTTCTGTTTCCTCACGACCGCGTACGCGAGACTCTCTACAGCATTCTCAGCGAAGCGGAGCGGCGTCCCCTGCACCAAAAAGTCGCCCTCTTCCTCGAAGCCCAGGGCGAAGCCGCCTCGGTGCTGGCCTACCACTTCAAGCGCGGCGAAGATACGGTCAAAGCCATCCATTACCTGCTCTTGGCCGGGGACGAATCCTCGGTACGCATGGAGTCGGCCCTGCTCATGAAAGAGGCACTCGATCTGCTTGAAAGCTGTCCAGCGTACCCGGATCAGGCCGCAGCCCTTGAAGCCAACCGCCGCAAGCTGGCCTGGGTCAGCTACATGATCCAACCCTTCATTTGTCAGGAAACCTGTGAAAAGCTGCTTGCCAGCTTGTACACAGCCCAGGTACCCCTGAGCGAAACGGCCCAGTATGAAGGGATTCTGATTTCGAGTTACAGCATGATTGGGCAAACCCCCAAGGCCCTCGAAAAAACCGAGCAATTGTTAGCCCAACTTGAACCGGGCACGATCCCCTACGCCCAGGTCATGTTTGGCCGCCTCAATCCCCTGCTGATGCGCGGCGAATTCCGCCAACTGGTGCGCGAGATGGAAGCTGTCGCCACGACCTTAAAACCCCATTTGGCAACCTTCCCCAAGCCCTGGATCTGGACCTATGGCTTCAGTTGTTTTATCCGTGAAGATGCGATTGC
>DLGM01000035.1:6264-9287 GCA_002482705.1 Cyanobacteria bacterium UBA7694 | reverse complement strand
AAGCAGGGTGCGAACGGTCACCCCCTGGGCCTGCAGGGCTGTAGCGGCCTGTTCCAGGAGGGCGTTGCCTGCCTCCTGTAAAAGGTGGCCCATTTCAGCCGAATAGGTAGCTTCCAGCGGATTGACAATGGATGTGGGCAAAACCGGAAATTGGTAGGCGTGAAGCACCGTCACTTGGGCCTTTAAGCTGGCTGCTAAAGCCGTCACCGACGCCAGAGCATGTTGCGTAGCCGGGGAACCATCAATCGGAAAGAGCAGATGCTGATACATAAAGCCTCCTCGGGCGAATCTGCCCTCATCATACCAGCTCTTGTCGCAATTCCCATGACAAAAATCAATCATGAACCCAAGCCCGATCAACAACCCAGCACACAGGGGGAACCCTTGACCTCTCCGGGTACAGTCGCTAGACTGAGTGCGTTAATCTGGTCTAGGAGAATCCCTATGAAACGACTGCAGCTGCGAAAACTGGAAAGTACGCCGTCGGCCTTACAAGAGTCGATTTACCAACACGTGCGGTATCGCCTCGGGAAAGAATGGGAAGGGCTCTCACGCAACGACCTCTTTCAAGCGGTTTCCCTGGCCATTCGCGACCGATTGGTCGACCGCATGATCGATACAGAACAGCGCTACCGCGAAAAAGATGCCAAGCGCCTGTATTATCTGTCCATGGAATTCTTGATGGGCCAGTCTCTGGAAAATAACCTCTATAATTTAGGGCTGCTTGAACCCTGCCGCGAAGCACTGCACAACCTCGGCGTGAACCTCCAGGATCTGTGTGAATATGAACCGGATGCAGCTTTGGGCAATGGGGGCTTGGGGCGCTTGGCCGCCTGTTTCCTCGACTCTTTGGCTTCGCTGAATATGCCCGGTTATGGCTACGGTATCAACTACGAATACGGGCTGTTTCAACAGGAAATTCAGGACGGCTACCAAGAAGAAAAGCCCGATCACTGGATGGCCGAAGGCACCCCCTGGGAAATTGAGCGCGCCAATGAAGCCTGCCTGATCCCCGTTTACGGACGGGTCGATCATGCCATGGATGACGACGGACGCTACAGCCCGATGTGGGTCGACTGGAAAGTGATTATTGGCATGCCCTACGATATTCCAGTGGCCGGTTTCGGGGGGCATACGGTCAATTACCTGCGTCTGTTCACCGCCCGTTCCTCGGGCGAGTTCGACATGAAGATCTTTAACAAAGGCGACTATATCCACGCTGTTGAACAAAAGATCTCCAGTGAAACCATTTCCAAGGTGCTCTATCCCTCTGACTCGATTGAAGCGGGGCGCGAACTGCGTCTGCTGCAAGAGTACTTCTTGGTGGCCTGTGCCTTGCGCGATATGCTGCGCAACTACCTCAAGGAAGAACACGATCTCTACAAGTTGCCGGATAAAGCGGCCATTCAGCTCAATGACACGCACCCGGCTTTGGCGGTAGCCGAATTGATGCGCCTGCTGGTGGATGAACACAATATGCAGTGGGAACAGGCCTGGAACATTACCCGCAGTACGATTGCTTATACCAACCACACCTTGATGCCAGAAGCCTTAGAAAAATGGCCGTCGCGCTTAATTGCCAAAGTCCTGCCCCGCCATTTGCAGATCATTCACGAAATCCACCGGCGCTTTATGGCCACCGCCGAACAGGTCTGGCCCAATGACCCAATTGCGCTGCAAAATGTGGCGATCATTGAAAGTGATGAACAAAAACATGTGCGCATGGCCCACCTGGCGATCATTGGTAGCCATTCCGTCAATGGGGTGTCGGCCCTGCATACCGAACTGATCAAAAGCCACTTGGTGCCCGAATTTTATCAGCTCTGGCCGGAGAAATTTAACAATAAGACCAATGGAGTCACGCCCCGGCGCTGGCTGCTCAAAGCCAACCCATTGCTGTCGTCACTGATCACCGAAAAAATCGGCCGCCACTGGGTCACGGATCTGTCGCTGTTAAAACGTCTTGAGCCTTTGGCCAGTGATGAAGGATTCCAGCAGGAATTCATGAACATCAAACGCGCCAATAAAAGCCGTCTGGCCAAAGTGATCCAAGAAACCACTCACTATTTGGTCGATATCAATTCGCTGTTTGATGTGCAGATCAAGCGCATGCATGAATACAAACGCCAATTGCTCTGCCTCATGCATGTCATTCACGAATACCTGACCATTATCGAGGATCGCAAAGACCTGATTGTGCCTCGCACCTATATTTTTGCGGGCAAAGCAGCCCCCGGTTATTGGGCCGCCAAACAGATCATTAAACTGATCAATAATGTGGCCGCCGTCGTGAATACCGACCCACGCGTGGGGGATCAGCTCCGGGTGGTGTTTATCCCCGATTACCGTGTCTCACTGGCAGAAAAAATCATCCCGGCAGCGGATCTGAGTGAACAGGTATCGACCGCCGGTAAAGAGGCTTCCGGCACCGGCAATATGAAATTTGCCATGAACGGCGCCCTGACCATTGGCACGCTGGATGGCGCCAATATCGAAATTCGCGAAGAAGTGGGCGAGGACAATATCTTTATCTTTGGCCTCAAGGCCCACGAAATTCAGGCCATGGTCAAAGCCGACAGTTATAATCCCTGGGAATATTATCAGCGTCCCCAAGTCAAACGCGTGATTGACACCCTGAACTCTTCGGTCTTTTGCGCGGAAGAACCGGGGCTGTTTGAATGGCTGTATCAACAGCTCACCACCCAAGACCCCTATTTCCACCTCGCCGATTTTGAATCGTATATTGCCACCCAAGAACAGGTGGGGCACACGTTCCGTGACCGCGCCACCTGGGCGCGCCAGGCGATTTTGAATGTGGCCCGAATTGGTAAGTTTTCAAGTGACCGCACCATCTCAGAATATGCCCAGGAAATCTGGGACATTGAATCGATTATTTAGGAGAGGCCTTTATGAAAACGGCATTCTTGACCCTCTGTCTGCTCACTGCAGTGGCTCTGCCAACTGCCGCTGAAACCAAACCTGCATCTCCCAAAACACCCAGCTCAGCCAAGCCCACAGGTAAA
>DLGM01000035.1:0-6234 GCA_002482705.1 Cyanobacteria bacterium UBA7694 | reverse complement strand
CTGCCGGTAACGGCAACGTGTCTCTGCCACCCAATTTTACCGTTGAAGCCGGAGGCCGAATCAAGGAAAAAGCCACAGGGGCATCCATTGTCTTCCCACCTGGCTGGCAACTCAGCAGCGTCATGATTCAACGTTTCCCGACGCCGGGAAAACCCCTCATGACCCTGATTGGCCCAGAAAAAGACGGTTATCGCGCCAATCTCAACATCCACTATCTACCCCAAGATCCGGGGCACCCGCTCCCCAGCCTGGGAGAGTATATCCGCACCAAGGTCAGTAAAAAAATACCCGGCTGGAAAGAAGGGGACAAGGGCGCACTGAAACTGGGAAATAAAGAGGCTTATGCTTATAGCAGCGGTTTTCCCATGGATAAAATCACGGTTCGCAATGTGCAATATTTTGTGCGGGGCAACCAGAAAAAGATGTATATCCTGACCTTTACAGGACTAGAGAAAGACTATGTGGCTCTGAAGCCCCTCTTTCTCAAATATGCTCAAACGTTTCAGGCGCCCTAACCACCAGCTCCTGAAGGGCCAGTTTGTCTTCCATGAGCGCTATCATTGACTGATAGCGCTCAATTTCTTGCTGTAAGCGGGCATTTTCCCGGTCTTTGTTTTCCGTCAGGCGCTTAAGGCGGTCATAGAGTTCGGCCCCTTGTTGCAGCTTGGTTTTGAGTTCGGCTATTGCCCCACTGCGCTTTTGTTGCTCGGTGTTGAGCATCTGTACCGATTGCTTGAGCTGTTCAATCTGAAACTGGTAACGCGCCTCGTTGATCGCGGCAAGCTTCTCTTGTAATTGGAGCTTATCAGCTTGCAGGGATTCTTTTTGTTGGAACAGGCTCAGCATCCGGCTTTCAAGCTCTTCATTGCGAAGTTTGTAGCGGTCCCGGTCGCTGATCAGTTCGTTCATCATGACTTCATGGGTTTCTTTGTCATCTTGTAACAGTTCGAGATCATGCAATTTGTCAGACAGGGTATCTCCCAACAGGGACAGCTCATTTTGTAAACGGTCAAGGCGCTCTTGCTGGGCCTGATTGGTGCGCTCCAATTCTTCAAGGGTGGTATGGCGTGCCTCTAACTCTTTGCGCAGCCGGTTAATTTCCGAGAGTTTATCCTGTAGCTCAACCGCCAAACTGCCATTTTCATGCTCAACACTGTCTTTTTCAGCAATCAGAAGCGCCATTTGTTCGCGCACATCCGCCCAATCCGCAGGGAGATGGGCATTTAACTCCAATTGCTGCTTATAAGCCACTGATAAATCATGAAGCTTGTGTTTGGCCTCATCCAAACGGTTGTTTTGTTCATCAATACGTTTTTGCTGTTCCCCCATCAGGGCCAAAAGTTTACCGCGCTCACTGGCCTGCTCCTCTTGTTTACGCAGCAAGTCGGACACTGCCCGTTCCTCGTTGTGCAGAGCCAAGCGCAAATCATGGGCTTCCACGCTCTTGGCCTCTAGATCTTTTTCCCGTTCACGCAAGCGTGCAATCGCCTGCATCTGCTGCTTTTGCTCTTGGTGTAGCTGGGTAATCTCAGCCTCAAGGGCCTGATTTGCCGTTTGCAGATCTTGCAGATCGCGCTGACAATGCTTGAGATCTTGGGACAAAGCTGCATTTTTTTCTTTGAGATGCTCCTCGAGCTTTTGTAACGCCTGTTCATGGGTCTGCGCAGCTTGTAAGGCTTTATCCAAGCGTTGCACTTCGTTTTTGAGGCGCTCGAGTTCGGCCCGTTCTTCAAAGACCGGTTGTTCGCGGCGCTGTAATTGTTCGGCCCGCTGGGTAGCCAGCTTTTCGGCCTGTTTGGCCCGTTCAGAGGTGGCTTGCAATTGGGTTTGTAAACCACGCACCTGCTGACGCAATTCAGCGACCCGCTGCTCAAGCTGATCCGTATGGTGCACGTCTTGATAATCGGTTAATTCGCCAATGGCCCGCTCCTGGGCTTCTATTTTGGCCCCCAAAAGGAACTCGCGCAGGGACAGAATCAAACCCAATAAGAGACTAAACAATAAGGGGAAAATCAGATTGCCGTCGAGCCATGAATTCTCCAGGCGATAATAGAGATATCCCTGCCCCCCGGGCAAAATCTCCGACCCATTCAACTGTTTATCTTTAAGCGCTTCTTCCCCTTCTTTAATGCGCTGACGCTGGGTGCGCAAGCTGAGATTGCTGGAAATCACCTGCCGTTCCGGGCCGATCACAACACTGCGCACACTGAGGCGATCAAGCACTTGGTTCAGGCGCTCATCATCCTGATCGCGGACCGCTACCGCCAGCTCTGTCACCACCGCCTTGAGGCGGGCCACCTGCTGATCAGTGCTGGGGCGGAAATTGAGGCCGTACCACAAGCTCATCCCCGTAAAGGTCGCTACCGTTACCACGACCAAAACCAGGAATGCGCGCAATTGTGAAACCATAGGGGGTTCTTTCTGTCAGGATTCTGCCCTGATTATACCACTGGGCCCAAGTGCCTTAATTGAGGCGTAAATCGACGACGGTCACGCCTCCGTCCCCTTCACCCACCTGCCCATCGCGAAAACCCAAGACCTGGGGAGCAGCCTTAAGGTAAGCGCGTACGGCCTGTTTTAATGCGCCTTCACCCTTGCCATGAATAATGAATAAGGGGCTCAGCCCCTCGTAATAGGCCGTATCTAAAAACTTCTCCAACACCGGCATGGCTTCATGCACGCGCAGGTTGTGTAAATCACAGCGATCAGTGGCCACCGACCAGGTTTGAATGCGAATACCGCTGCTGTCGCCTTTTTTGAGTTTGCGCTTGCTGCTCAACAATAACTCAGACACTGGCACCGACACCTTTTTATCTCCCCACAAGACATCAACCTGATCTTGGCGGTCGGGCAGAGTCAAAACCTCACCGTATTGCTGAAAGGCCTGAATGTACACCGTGTCCCCCACGTTGAGGCCTGAGGGCTTGGGGCGAAAGAGGGCAGGGTCTTTCAGGGGAGATGGAGAACGGGGTACGGGAGCGGGTTTGTTCACCTTGGCAGGCGGGCTGCTGGCCCCGGAAAGGGCGCGGTAATGTTCCCGCGCCTGCTGTAAAAGACGCGGGGGCAGACCCACTGCTTGGGCAAACTCCAGCGACTGGCTCAAACCGTCCACTTCACTGCCAAGCGCATATACCGACTGGCCTTTGCGTTTGTTCACCTGAAGCCCCCAATGCTGCATGTGGGGATGTTGCCGGGCACTGTGGCGCAAAGCCGCATGGTGGGTTGTCCCAAAGACCTTCACCCCAGCTTGGGCCAAATGCTCAAGGGCGGCACGGGCCAAGGCATAGGCCTCTCCCGGATTGGAACCAGCGGCCAAATCGTCACTTAAAAACAGGGTATGGGCGTCAGCCCGGCGCACTATTTCCTGTAGGCCTTTAAGATAAATCCGATATGTCTCCTGCTGTGACCAATACAAAACGTGGCTAAACAGCGGCAGCGAAGAACCGGGCTGACAGGGCAATAACAGCCCCGATTGATGCATCAGAACCGCCAGCCCCAAAGCCTCTAAAAGGGTGGTTTTGCCACTTTCATGGGGGCCGGTAATCAGCGTCACTGCGGCTGTGGCAGGGCTCATGACCGTGATGGGGGAAACAAACGCTTGGCCTGTTCGCACCGCCAAGAGCGGATGAACAAACTGGCGCAAATCAAAGGTGTGATCTGCCGCCAAGCGCACGGTCTGACCGGCATATCCGTGGGCAAAACTGACTTTGGCATACAAACGGTCCAATTCGCCCAACTGTTGCAAGACCTGTTGTAGAGCCCGTTGACGACTTTGCAAGCGACGGCGGAAATCGTCATCCAAGCGTATTTTTCCCGCAGGAGCCTGTGCTTTGAGCGCCCGCAGGCTTTTTTCCAGGTCATCCAGGCTCGGCAACTGGTGACACAGCCCCCACACATGGGGGGCTAATTCTTTGGCCTGTTGAAGGTATTGGCGCGTAGTGCGGGCCTGCTCACACAAACGCAGTAAATCCTGGAGGTCCCGCTCGGCTGGCTGGGCCGGGATTTTCCGCAACCAAACACGTAAATCGGGCGGGCCTTGCCATTGCCACCCTTGGCGCAACAACGCCTGCATCTCCAAGGTTTGGGCTTGCCGATACGCCACGGCTGCACGATCGGTCTCTGGGCGCAGGTGGCGACACAGTTCAGCCCCAATCGGGCTGGTGGCAAAACGCGCCAGTTGTTCTAACAAAAGCTCCCATCCCGGCAGGGTGAGGGAGAGATGGCTGTTCATCGCTTAAACAGGTTTTTCAGCTCGTTTTCGTAGTACTTAATCCGGCCTTTGACGGTATCAATATCCCGGTCGTCATCAGGCACATAACGTAAGTAGAGCTTGTAGTGGGTAATGCAGGGTTCGTACATTTTTTTGACGGAGTACAGATAAGCCAAATTGTAGTGGTATTTGGGCTCCGTCGGGTACAGGCTAATGGCGCTGCGGATCATCATCAGGGCGTCATCAATGTCTCCGGCATCATAGCGGTTAACGCCTTTCATATAGCGTTTTTCAGCTTCAACGCGGGCCTGTTCGACTTGATTCTTGTCAAAGATGTTAAATTCGGTCATGCCAATGCCTCCAGCACAAATTTACCTTGAAATACCTGCGCGGCAGGCCCCGTCATCATGACATGGTTCGTGGTTTCATCCCAGTGAATATGCAGCGGACCGCCCGGCAGCTCCAGGGTGGCCTCACGCGCCATCAAGCCATTGAGTACGGCAGCAACCAAAACAGCACAAGCGCCCGTCCCACAGGCAAGCGTGGGCCCAGCGCCCCGCTCCCACACCCGGATACGTGCATGGGTAGGGCTCAGGATTTCGACAAACTCGACATTGGTCTTGCGCGGAAAAGCCGGGTGCACTTCTAAAGCAGGGCCCAAACGGTCAAAATCAACGGCTTGCAAATCAGGCACAAAGATAATGCAGTGGGGATTGCCCATCGACACCAGAGACACCTGAAAAGAACGGTCCAAAACCGACAGCGGTTGACTCAGGACAGGCGAGGCTGCAAAACCCAGAGCGGGAATTTTTTCCGCCGCCAGAATGGGTTCACCCATATCGACGCGGACCGACTGGTTTTCGGGGTAATAAACGGCGCGCATACGGCCTGCAAGGGTATCAATATCAAAGGTATCCGCCTGAACGTGGTGCACCTCATGGAGGTAGCGGACAAAACAGCGCAGACCATTCCCACACATTTCTGGCTCAGAACCATCCGAGTTAAAAATGCGCATCTGGGCATGGGCTTGCTCAGCCGGGAAACGCACAATCAGACCATCGGCTCCAATTCCAAAGTGGCGATCACACACCCCTTGGGCCAAGGCGTTAAAATCAGTGTCAGGGGGAAAATCTTGGCTGTCAGCCAGAATAAAATCATTGCCAATGCCATGCATCTTGTAAAAGGGAAAAGCTGCGTCGACCATATTACCTCGGAGCGCAATCAAGCTAAATAACCACAAAAGGGCTGTTATCGCTGCTATTGTAACACAGGAGTTCGACCCGGCTGGAGGCTTAAGCCCAAAGCCCCAGGGCTGGTCAATTCGATGCAGACGCCCCATCATAATGCGGCAAGCTCCTTTATTTCCTCTAAATAGAGGGTAAATATAAGCTTTAGGCGTAATGCAGGTGCAGGAAGAGAAGGCATCTGTTCTGCCCGCCCCTATCAGAACAGAGCCTCTGAACGACCAGAACCCACTCCTCCTAACCTTTGAGAGTCGTTTTAAGCCCTAACACCCTATTGTCCCAAGACCAGCGGCTATGCTAGATTGAGATGTGCGCGTCTGTAAGCGCAATAAGGCGGTATAGCCAAGTGGTAAGGCAGAGCTCTGCAAAAGCTTTATTCCCCGGTTCGAATCCGGGTACCGCCTCTTCCCCCATCCTTTGCTAAAATACACCCATGTCAGCTGCATCCTACGCCTCGACCCGGCCCTTGTTGCCGCAGGATATGCATGGGCTATTTCCCTGGATACCCGCTGGAAATGTTCTCAACGCCGGTTGTGGCGATGGTGAACTCGCCGGAGCCTTAGGCTTGCACGGGTTTCCTGTGATTGCTTGCGACACGGACCGCAGCCGTCTGGAAGCGGCCTGTCAGCGCCATCTCTCCCCCCATATCCAATGGCAACATGAAGATCTGCGGGGGGTGCGTCTGCAGCGGGGCACCTTTGCAGCGATTCTCAGCCTGAGCGTCTTGCCCTATATTCCCAATGGGGAGCGCGCCCGCTTAATTGGCCGCCTGAAGGCCGC
>DLGM01000396.1:10101-11051 GCA_002482705.1 Cyanobacteria bacterium UBA7694 | reverse complement strand
GCGGTGGTTTCGGTTGGGGGCTTGACGCTGTCCGGGCGGGGCTGTGGGCGGGTATTGCCCAGCGTCGGCGGAGCGGTTGCTTGAGGGTTGCGCGGCGGAATATTGAGCGTCATGCCTGGGTGCAGGGAGTCGGGGGTTTTCATCTGGTCGCGGTTGGCTTGATAAATTTCCATGTAGCGCTCAGCGTCGCCCAAGGTGCGCAGGGCGATGGTGCTGAGTGACTCGCCACGTTTGACCATATGGGTGGTATAAGCGGTGCCCGGTGCGGTCGCAGTGGGAACGCTGGGTGTATTGTTGACAGGAGGGGTGGGCGCTTGGGGCTCGGGGGCTTCAGGGCTGGGAGGAACCGGGATTTTGAGCTTCATGCCAATGCGCAGATCGTTGGGGTTGCGCAGATCATCGCGGTTGAGCGCATAAATTTCTGGGTGGCGGTTGGTATCGCCAAGGTACTTTTTGGCAATCTCACCCAAATTTTCACCGCGTTTAACGGTATGCAGGGTGTATTCGGGCTCGGCATTCAGGGACAGGGATGTGGTAGCAGTTCCTTGGGCGCTGACCTGGGCCTGGTCTTTGGCGGGGGCGTTGACCGATGAGGCGGCAGGCTGTTGAGCCTGTTGGGGCGCGGCGACTCTGGGATCGGCGCTCGGGCGCACGACGGTTTGTGTGCGCACCGGTGAAGATTGAAGACGGTCCATGAGTGGGCTCCTTGATGTCGTAGTTATCGGGCAACTGCAGGGATGCTTCATTTATTGTAGCCGATAACAAATGATTCTTGCCCGCTCTTTGGGTTCTAAGTCTACCTAGGAGCGCTGAAAATAGCTCACTTGTTGGAAACGAATCCCTTCCAGAATCTGTTGTACCAGCTCAGGTTCCAGTGTCCCCATATATTCTCCGAGCTGACTTTTGGCAATTGTCGCGAGCTGTGATACCACCACTACACTGGGTTTGGG
>DLGM01000396.1:2845-10093 GCA_002482705.1 Cyanobacteria bacterium UBA7694 | reverse complement strand
CCGCCGCTAAAGCCACATTGCCGGGTTCATTCAAACGCTTGAGCTGAGTACTCAGCGCACAAACGACAACACTATGAATCCGGCTGTGGTTCAGCACATCGTCTTGAATCACCACATGGGGATGGCGCAAACCTTGACCCTGATCCGCATTTTTAGCAATCTCAGCCCAAAATACATCTCCCTGAGAAATAAGACGCGCTGTTTGGTTTGGCTCTGAAGCCACTTTCAGGTGCTGAATCAGGGCCAGAACTTCGGCTTGATGGCTGGCTGACAACGCTTCAAAGTCAGCCAGCCAAAGGGGGATATATGACATGGAAAACCTCTAAAAAGGATATGTGCTCTTGGATTAATTCCAGTGAGAATGCAGAAGCTAGATGTGACTAAACGGTTACCAACAAGGAAAAGCAGCCGCGATAGCGGTGACATCGGGCATCTACTTTCTAACCGTGGTAGAGATAACACAACAAGACTATAAATCAGAGCTATTTTGTTCCAGAGGGCAGATAGTATCTGCCCTCTGAAAGTATTCAAGGCGTAAAGAGCGAATGGCATTCACTCTCAGGAGAGCTTTAGGGCGTATGATGTATAAGAGCGTAGACCAACGCCCGTACGAGGAGGGATATTTGTAGTGAAGGGGTGGGTGCTGATCGGATTGATCTTGCTGAGTGCCTGTGCCGCAGCCCAGGGCCCGGAGGAGTCAGCCGGGGTGGCACTGGTGGGGGGCCATGTCATCCCGATTGAGCCAGCGGGCCTGTTGCCAGAGCAAACAATATTGGTCAATCAAGGGCGGATTGTTGCGATCGGTGCTCGCCAGACAGTGGCCATTCCTGACGATTATACCGTGGTGGATGTCAGGGGCAAGTATGTCATGCCCGGTCTGGTAGATATGCATGTACACATTGCCCAAGAGCAAGATCTGAAGCTGTTTCTACGCCACGGCATTACCCAGGTGCGCAATATGGCCGAAAACCTGCCTGCCGGGCAACTGATCGGTTTCCCCAATACCCTGCATCTGCGTGCCAAGGTGGCTCGGGGCGAGTTGATCGGACCCCGCATTTTTGCCTGCGGCCCCTTTTTAGATGGCCATCCCCCGCAAAATGGCATTACCCGCTCGTTGCGCACCCCCGAAGAAGGAGCCCGCGCCGTGGATGAAACTGTCGCCGCCGGGTATGACTGCGTGAAAGTCTACAACCAGCTTTCTCCCCCCGTTTTTCGTGCGATTGTGGCCCGAGCCAAACACCACCACATCCCCGTCATGGGGCATGTACCCCATGCAATTGCGCTGACCGAAGCGCTAGCCAGTATGGTGACGATTGAGCACCTGAACGTCTATATCGATAACTTTGCCGGTACCTACCGCATTCCCCCAGAAAACTGGGCCGATGCGGCCCGTCAAACCGCCCAAGCGGGCGTGTTTAACACCCCCACCCTCGTAATCTGGGATCATCATCCACCCTACCAAAATTATGCGGCCATTGCTCAGGACCCGCGTTATGCCTGGGTACCCCAGCATTTGCGTTGGTTCTGGGAAGCTTCGCTAGAAGCTTTATATGATGTCACCTACCCGGATAAGCCGGGCTACCCAGCCCATATGCTGCGCACTTCACTGCCCATGGTCAAAGCCCTGTATGAAGGGGGAGCCCCTTTATTGCTGGGCACCGATGCCAATCTCACAGGGGTCTTTCCCGGCAGTACCCTCCTGCGGGAAATGGAACTGTTTGCACAGGCCGGGATTCCCCCGGACGCGATTTTAAAAGCGGCAACCCATCATGCCGCCCAAGCTCTGGGGCAACCCGAACAGGGGACCGTGGCCATCGGGCAGCGGGCCGATTTGCTCGTACTGGATGCCAATCCCCTACTGGATATTCGCCATGTATCCCAACTTCATGGGGTGATGGCCCAAGGGCGCTGGTGGCATAAAACAAGCTTAAATAGCGATTAGCCCCCGGTCGCTGGGGTTAAGCGCAACAGCAAAGTGAGCAGTACAACACCAGATGTCCAGAACATGATCTGGGTGCGTGCGCGGGCACTGCGAAAACGTTTAAACAGGCCCAGCAGGGCCATGACCAGCATGGGGGGAATCAGCACCGCACCCATGACGTACCCCAATACCGCCGCAGCTTCTTCCCCTTGGCGCAAGGCAATACTCACCGCTAAAACAACGTTCAAGCCCGCTAAGGCAAAAGCAGCTCCAAACAAACGTCGACTGGGTTGAAGGGAATCTGAATCAGCCATGGTACTACCATCCTTTTAGGTTAGGATTGTACCATGGCAGGCATTGGTAAACTGGAACCAGAAAACGGTCAGCGTGTCAGTTACAGCACCGCGCCAGTTTCCCCCAGCATGAGGCGGCGAATCAGGGCAATGGGCAGGGGGCCAGCCTGCAAAAAGCGGTCATGGAACTCCTGCAAGGAGAAATCCTTGCCTTTGAGTGCGGCATAATCAGCGCGCAGTTTCTGCAACTGCAGTTTGCCAAGGGTGTAATAGAGATAAGTGGGGTCTGCGGTCCCGCGCTTGGTTTCCATCAAACCCGTGGAGCGGGACTGGTAGCCCTCTTTGACAAAGAATTCGACGGCTTCATCAAAGGTCATTTGCCCGGTATGGAGCTTGATCCCCACCACATAACGGGCATTGCGCAACAGGGCATCCTGTAACTGCCCCAAACGCAATTTGGGATCGTTATTGCCAAAACCTTCATCGAGCATCATTTGCTCACAATAATGGGCCCAACCTTCAAAATTACTGGCAGCCCCCAAGATTTTACGCACTTTGCTGGGAGCATATTTGGCCCATAAAAACTGGATATAGTGCCCAGGATAAGCCTCATGGATCGCTGTACTCATGATCACCCCGTAGTTAAAGGCGCTCATGTAATCGGCGATCTCTTCCGGGGTACCCTTGGGGTCCGGCAAGGTCACATTAAAATAGGCCTCAGTGGCGCTGCCCGGCTCAAACGGGCCTGGGGTATCCATCGAAGCAAAGGTCAGGGCCCGCATAAACGACGGCGTTTCAGTAATCTGGGGCAATACCGGCGATGGAATTGTCAGAATCTTGTGCTCCTGGATAAAGGATTGAATGCCCCCCAAGACATCACGGAAGCTCTGCAAGAGCTGCTCTGGAGCTGGATGGTCTTTGCCAATCAGAGCCAGCACTTCTTCCGGGGTCTTGTTGGGATCCAGTTCAGCGGCTGCCCGCTTGAAGTGCTCCTGATTGCGCTTGAGATCGGCCATGCCCACTTCCAATAGCTTGTCCAGCGGCAAATCGACCATTTCGTCGTGTTTGAGTTTGGCGGCATACACTTCTGCGCCGAGGCGATAATCGCCTTTGGAACGGGGTAAAAGGTCCGTTTTGAGCCAATCCAGATAACTTTCCAAAGCGCTTATTGTCACCTGATTGGAGGCCTTAAACTCGCTCTGCAAGGTCGGATCATTTACGCTGGCAAAAGCCGCCGGGACATCATTTTGGAAAAAGTGAATAATGTCTGGCAACTGCTCAATCGCCACTTCCGTAAACACCTGGGGGGGGTTTTTAAGATTGGCACGGGCAGCAGCCAATACCTGAGGCACCTGTTTCTGGCGCGCAATGACGCTTTTTAAACGGGCTTCTGGCGGGGCAAAATTGCGTCCCATTAGGGTAAAAATAGCGGCGCTAATGCCACTGCTGTAACGATCTGGGTCCGTCTCCCATTTGCGAATCACTTCCGCTTCGAGCAGCGCACCGCGCAAGGTGGCCATCAGGTAATCACGGTCGGCAAGCTCATCCGGGTTCAGGGTCTGGGGGTTCAGAGCCTCGAACTGCTGCAAATAACGGCGCGTACTGCGGATATCTTCGTCAATCGCGGCCCGGCTGTAGTCTTCGAGCAGGTGATCAAAGGTATGTACCCCCAAATAGGTGGCAGTGGTGGGGTTACCGCGCAGATAGTCATCAAAATAGGTGTCCACCAGGGATTGGTAAGCCTGGCTTGCGGCATTGGAGGTCGCAGCAGGGGGCGTAGCAGCAGTCGCGGGCAAAACAGCACCCACTGTCAGCGCAGTGGTGATTAATCCAGTCGTCATGATCCGTTTCCATTCTCGGGTTGCCATAAGGAATGCTCCTTAGCAAAAGGTAAGGGGCAGTGTATGAAATATTTGGGTAAAGCGTCAATGTGATGGCAATGCACAACATATAAAGAACAATAATTTAACATTTTTATTTTGCAAAGGTTAGAGCAAGGGAGATACCAGCTTAAAGGGGCACGCTCGCCTCTCTCGCCTGAGACTCAGCCCCAATCAGCCGCGCGTTCGCCAAACCGAGTGCAATCGTCAGCCACAGCACAAAATGGAAAACCCCATGGTTGGTCAAGTCAAAGGCCAAGCACCCGCCAAAGGCCAACAGCAGCGATACCTGCATCCCTTTCAGGAATGGGTCTTGGGCTTGCCGCCAGGCCCGGAACATGCGCCATCCGACCCAAGCCATGAGGGTGTAAAAGGCGATAAAACCCAGCAGGCCTACTTCCGCCAATAATTGCAGCGGCACGTTGTGGGTAAAGACATACAACCCCCAGCCGTTACCAATCCAGGGATGTTCTAAAAAGGCCTCCCAGGCCACCTGCCAAGTGTCGAGGCGCTGCCCCGCTGAAGAAGTTGTCACATCCGACAACTCACCAAAACGCTCTCCCACGGATACCACCAAGTTGGCCTCGGCAATACGATTGCTGAGGTAAAACAGGCCCCGCAAAATGGCACCAAACGCCAAGGTCAACAGCCCGATCCGAAACCAGGCCAGCCGTGCCAATACAAAGATGCTCAAAGCCCCGACACTGAACACCAGCCACGAAGCGCGGGTGAAGTTAATAATCAGGGCCGTGACCAATACCCCCAGCAGCACCAGATAAGCCGGACGCCACCGCCGCATGGCCGCACTCTGGGGAATCAAATATAACCAGCCGCACAATAAAATCCCGGTGGTTTGCAAGATTTCACCATATTCATTGGCAAAGGTGCCGGGCGCAATCCGCAAAAATGGCCCATAAAAATCGACAATGCTGGAATGTATACCGAGATAGTTAAAGGGATTATAAACCCCGGCATAAAAACCGATTTGTTGGGCAAACCCGGCAATCAGGGAAATGGCACAAGAGGCAAACGAGAACTGCACGATCTGCATGAAGCGTTGGCGTGAATCAATCGCCAAATAAATGACCAGCGCCATCGCCTGCAACAACACATAATTCAAAATCAGGCGAACACTGGTTTGGCTTTCAGCCAGCGCCACCTGCTGGGCATCGGTATTGAGTAACGACGGAAGCACTGCCACAAAAAACAGGGCAAAGGGAAGCAATCCTTTCCAAGGCAAAGCAGGCGCCGGAAAGCCTGCCAAACGCCGCGCTCCCCAAGCGCCAACGCCTAAAAGAGCAAACAGTTGGGAAGCCTTAAAGGTAAAACCCACCTTAACAGCAGCCAAAATCCCCAGATGCATAAACAGGGTTGCCCCAGCCGCACAATACCAAGGGGACGTCAGCAACACCAACAAGCTGCCAACACCTGCCAGTGCGGCCAGAGGCCAAGCCAAAATAGGCCATAACCAGAGCAGCCCCGGTAAAGGGCTCAGGGCCAAGGCAGCCCAACGCCAGTTCACCGCAGCAAGGCCCGCACAGCCAGTTGTTTGATGGCGTCATAGGGGGGATAACGCAGGGGCAGATCGAGCCAACTGCCACGGGTCATGACACTCTTGCGATGAGAAAATGTTTCAAAGCTGTGCTGGCCATGGTAGCCACCGATGCCACTGCTGCCCGTGCCCCCAAAGGGCAAATGGGGCGAGGCCAAATGCACAACCGTGTCGTTGATACAGCCCCCACCAAAGCTGGCCTGTTGCAGAAAGTACTCGTGGGTATGAACACCTTCGGAGAACAGATAGGCAGCCAAAGGCCGGGGCTGCCCCTGAATAGTGGCGATCGCTTCGGACAGGTCCCGATAGGTTAAAATCGGCAACAGCGGGCCAAAGATCTCGTCCTGCATGATCGGATCATCCCAGGTGACGTTATCTATCAAAGTCGGAGCGATATAGCGTTCATCAGCCCGGTACTGTCCCCCGGCGCGCACCGTACCGTGCTGCATCAGCGCCACAAGGCGGGCAAAGTGACCGTCATTGACAATGCGTGGGTAGTCGGCACTGGCGGCCGGGTTGTCACCGTAAAATTGGGTCAGCACCTGCTGCATGTGGCCAATCAATTCTTCCTTGACCGTTTCATGCACCAGCACATAGTCGGGGGCCACACAGGTTTGCCCGGCATTTAAAAACTTCCCCCAAATGATCCGTCGTGCAGCCAATTCTAAGCGCGCATCGCGGTGCACCACACACGGGCTTTTACCGCCCAGTTCGAGGGTCACAGGCGTGAGATGGCGCGCCGCCTTTTCCATTACCAGTTGGCCAACGCGCACGCTACCGGTAAAAAAGATATAGTCAAAGCGTTCATCCAGCAGCGCTTGGCTGATCTGCGCATCCCCTTCGACAACCGTGACCAGCTCCGGGTCAAAGGCCCTGCGAATCAGGCGTGCCAACACGTCAGAAGTGTGGGGCGTCAGCTCTGAGGGTTTCAGTACGGCACAGTTACCCGCCGCCAAAGCGCCGATCAGCGGGACCAGCGCCAATTGCAGCGGATAGTTCCAGGGAGCCACAATCAGCGTGACGCCGTAGGGTTCAAAGTGGATGTGGCTTGCAGCGGGGAAATGCACCACTGGGGTGGG
This sequence comes from Cyanobacteria bacterium UBA7694, assembly GCA_002482705.1. GTDB lineage: Bacteria > Cyanobacteriota > Sericytochromatia > UBA7694 > UBA7694 > UBA7694. The sequence goes on along the minus strand of DLGM01000396.1, from coordinate 3,368 downwards.
AACCCGGCGCGGCGCAGCCCAGCGGGCCAAGTGTTTGAGGGTATAGCGCAATTCGTCATAAATGAAGCCCACTTCGGTGGCATAGGCTTCAAAGTCGGGTTTGTGCAAGTCGCTGTGCAGCGCCGCCATGAGTTCGTCTTCAAAGGCTGGGAGCGCGGCCTGTAATGCTTTTAAAGCACGGATGCGGGCGGCAATGGGGCGAGTGGCCCCGGTGGCGAAATAGCTGCGCTGTAGAGCCAGTTGTTGGGGAATGTGACGCACGGCGTTGATAATCATGACGACCTCACGGCGATAGGAGTGATTGTATTGTACCGCACAAACCTAGACCGCCGACGCGTCCCTTGGCAGGGAAAAAGCGAACGAGACAGTGGCAACAGAGCTAGCGGCGATTGGCACGGTGGATCGCCAACACGCCCATCAGGATCAGACCCATCCCACCAAACAGGGGAATGCTCAAAGGCTCGCTCAAAAAGACCCAACCCAACAGCACAGCGACCAGCGGATTGACATAACAGTGGGTGCT
>DLGM01000396.1:0-2783 GCA_002482705.1 Cyanobacteria bacterium UBA7694 | reverse complement strand
TAATTGTAAGCGGAAAAAGCAACTACCGAGCCAAATAACGTCAGGTACAAGAGGGCGGCAAATCCGCCCGGTGTCACTTGGGCCGGGTTCCAGCTCAGCCATTCCCCACGCAGGGCTGCCACCAAAGAAAATAACATCCCCCCGCACAACATCTGCATGCTGCTGGCCAACATCCCCGAACGCGGCATTTCCCAGTTGCGCAGGCCCAGGCTGCCGATCGCAAAGGCCAGACAGCCCCCCAGTACCCCCAAGGCTTCCGGCACCGGAAAACCACTGGCTCCCTGGAAACCCTGCCAAGAGAGCAGGCTCACACCAGCCAATCCGGCCAACAGACCCAGCGTCGTTAATCCCTTCGCACGTTGGGTTTTCCAGGTCAGTACCACCATCCACAACGGGGTCGTGGCTCCCAATAACGCAGCCAATCCTGACGCCAAGCGCTGCTCAGCCCAGACCACCAAGCCATTGCCCAGCAGTGAAAGCAAAAATCCGATGCGCAGAGCGTTGAACCAATGCCGCCGGGTTGGCTTTTCTGCCCCTTGTGACCGGGCAATCCCATACAAGAGAGCCCCCGCCAAACTAAAACGCAGCGCACCCATCACAAATGGGGGAAAAGAAGGCAAGGCATATACAATCGCCAGATAAGTGGAGCCCCAGACCAGATAGATGGTGGCAAAACTCAGCCACAACAACGTCCGTGGGGAAAAGCCAAAAGGTTGGGGCTTCTCACGGGTTGTCCCAGGGGCGATCATAGGGGCAATACGGGTCGATAACATGGAAAAAATCCTCCGATATCTCGACAGTAACAAATCGTGTCACCACGCCGACAGAGATACTTTTCGCTAAATTCGACCAGTACAGTAGCAGCGCATTGCATGCGCCGTCTTATTGTGTGCGGATGGCATCCGACCTTTCAAAGAGCTTGGGCGCTTGCGCCCCCCGGCCCCTTGATGCATGGGCATGAAGCAGGTATGCTAAAAGCCATGAGTCACTATCTTCTTGCCATTCAAGGCCACAACCGTACCGGCATCGTGGCCCAGGTTACGGGTCTGCTGTACCGCTACGGCGTCAATATTACCGATTCGTCGATGACAACCCTGCGCTCGGAGTTCACCATGATGATGGTGACCGAAGTGCCTGCCACGGTCGATTTAAGCCAATTTGAACAGGATTTAAACACCCTTAACAGCACATCCTTAAGCGTCTTTTTCCGGCCCCTGGCCCATGCTGAAGCCGAACATGGCGACGATGCCAGCACCCCCAACCACAGCCTGTCGGTGCTCGGGCGTGATCAGACGGGCATGATCTTCCGCTTCTCAGAAGCACTGGCCCAGCAAGGGGTGAACATTACCGATGTGCATACACGTTTGCTTGATGGCAAGGCCCCGGCGCTGTATGCCATGATCCTCGAACTGTATGTGCCTGAAAGTACGTCCGTGACCGATATTGGCACCGCCATTCATGCGGTGGCTCAGTCTCTGGGCGTAGACGCCAACTTTCATCCCCTTGCGCAGATTCCCCTCTAGTGGCTGTCCGCGACGTCCTCACCTACCCCGACCCACGCCTGCGTCTGGTCTCCGCCCCTGTCGAAGACATACAAACAGCCCAAGGTGTCATCCAAGATCTCTGTGATACCATGAGCGCTTCCGGGCACTCCGTCGGCATTGCCGCCCCCCAAATCGGCGAACTGCTGCGCATTATTGTGATCGACTGCTCTAAACACGTCAAGAAGAGCCAAGGGCAACTGGTTTTGGTCAACCCGGAAGTGGTGGCCACCGAAGGCACCTATAGCATGCGTGAAGGGTGCATGTCGCTGCCGGACTATCTCGGCCCGGTGACCCGTCCCCGGCGCATTCAGGTCAAGGCCATCGACCGCCACGGACAGCCGTTTGAACTCCAGGTCTCCAAGTTCGAGGCAATTGTTATCCAACACGAAATTGATCACCTCAACGGCGTGCTGTTTATCGACCGGGTCGCCTCGCCCCGCACCGAACTCATGCGCCGCAGTGCCCTGATGCAGCGTCAAGCCGAAGGCGAAAGCGAAACCGAATAATCAAATTTTTAAAGATGGCTGTGGTAGGATGTGACGGATTCATCCTGTTTTGCAACGACACCATAGGTGTGACTTTGGCCTAACCCCTTGCCTCTCAAGCTCTGTCAACCCCTACCCTGTGAATACATCATCGCTCCAAGGAGTTTTTATGTCTGAAGCGCTGGCCCCTTTGTTGCCGCTGCTGCTGTTGTCGGCGGGCGTGGTTTTTGGGTACATGAATGCCTGGTTTATGGCCTCGCTGATTAAAAAGCGGGCCGACATTGTCGACGTGGCCTGGGGCTTAGGCTTTGTGGTGATTGCCCTGGTTACCTATTTGCAGCGTGAGGTCTTTTCGCTGCGGGCGCTGATTGTGCTGGTGCTGGTGGCCCTCTGGGGCCTGCGCCTGGGCTGGCACATCCACAGCCGCAACCACGGCAAGCCGGAAGATTTCCGTTATCGCCAGTGGCGCGAAGAGTGGGGCAAAAATTTCACCGTGCGCTCGTATTTTCAGGTGTATATGTTGCAAGGCTTTTTAATGCTGCTGGTGGCGGGCAGCATTATCTGGACGCAGGCCCTGTCCCCGGCAGGCCCGCTGACGCTGCTCGACTATCTGGGCATGGCCGTGTGGGGCATCGGGTTTTATTTTGAAGCCGTGGGCGATTACCAACTGGTACAGTACAAAAAAGACCCGGCCAATAAAGGCAAAATCATTCAAACCGGCCTGTGGCAATACACCCGCCACCCCAACTATTTC
>DLGM01000069.1 GCA_002482705.1 Cyanobacteria bacterium UBA7694 | reverse complement strand
GTAAGTGCGGGCAGTTTGGCCCTGACTCTGACGGTCGCGGTCATAAGGGCGGGAAGCGGCATCCGCCGGTCGCGGCGCACTGGCCGGAGCAGAAGAAGACGAACCAGAAACGGGGGCGCTGGAAGCGGCAGCCGGAGGCTGGGGCGCACGGTCTTGAGTAGCGGGGGGCGCATCGGGCCGTTTGTCGGCGCTCGGCGCTGCTGTGGGAGCAGAAACAGACTTGGTTTTTTCCGAGTTCACAGGAGCATTCTGGGATTTGCCCTTACGGGCACGGGAACGAAAACTTTCGACCAACTTGGTCGCTTCATGGGCTTCCATCATCGAATTATAGTGAATGCCATAGGCATCATCAGGCTTAAAAGGGATACCAACATCTTTACATACAGAGGCGATTTCAGGATATTTGACATCAATTCCAAACAGTTCTTTGATGTCTTTCCGAATCTCGGATACTCGTTTTTTACTCATCTTATATTCTTCTTCAGTCCGTTTCAGTCCGTTTTTCCAGCACGGGGCATAATCCCGCAGGCTGCAAGGCTTATATAGCCTCAAATTATCTGGTTAAATTCATATCGCAATAATATAACTAACACTGTTAGTATAACATGCTCGCCCCGCATCGGTCTGATTGAACCTTATCCAACGCCTAAGGTCAGCTTAAGAAGCGCCCTTTTCCGGGAAACTTCAAAAGCCCAATATTTTGGCATAAATGGCCCATGAATTGGGCAAAAGCGCCTGGTATGCTCCCTGAGATGCGCTTACAAGCGCGCCCGTAAACGCGACCAAAAATCGGCGGCTTGTTCAGGGCTGACACGATATTGTTTTTCAAGGCGGCGGCCCTTTTGAGCCCGCTCTAAACAGGCGGCATTGGCACACACATAATAACCGCGCCCGGTCGTTTGATCCAATTGTGGCACCCCATTCTCAAGGGTAAAACGCAGCATGAGACGGCGGTGATTCAGGGTATAACACTGAATACACCGCCGGATCAGCGGTTTCAAACGGCCGCTCAAGCGGGGCTGCTTTTGCCTTGGGCCGCAGCCTGAATTTCTTTTTTCTGCTTGCGCAGATTGCTCTCAGTGATGATGTCGAGATGGCACTGGGTCAGTTGGGCAGCCAAGCGCACATTTTGCCCATCGCGGCCGATGGCCAAAGACAATTGATCGTCAGGCACCACAATATGGGCTTCGGTTTTATCCGGGCTGAGCTTGACTTCCACCACTTTGGCCGGGCTCAGAGCATGGGCAATAAAGACCGCCAAATCTTCGCTCCAGCGAATCACGTCGATTTTTTCACCGCGCAGTTCGTCAATCACCGGATGAATCCGGGAACCACGCGAACCAATACAGGCGCCGACCGGATCGACATTACCTTTGAGAGAATGGACAGCCATTTTGGTCCGGTAACCGGCCTCGCGGGCAATCGATTTAACCACCACGGTGCCATCGGCAATTTCGGGGATTTCGATTTCGAAGAGGCAGCGCACCAGGCCCGGTGAAGTACGGGAAATTAGGATGTGAGCACCGCGGGGGGTATCTTTGATTTCAGACAGGTACACACGCACCTTATCGCCCACCCGATAGCGATCAGCACCCAGTTGTTCAGAGGGTGGCAAGACCAACTCCGACTTGTTGTTCAGCTTGACGACCACATTGCTCTTTTCGAGGCGCTGTACGGTTGCGGTAATGAGCGTACCAATCCGGTCGCGGTACTCTTCGAGGATGGCCTTTTTCTCGGCTTCACGCAGCTTTTGCGTAATCGCCTGTTTGGCCACTTGGGTCGCCAATTTGCCAAACTCCTGGCTGGAAATTGGAACCTCTAAATAATGGGCTTCGCCCAATTCGGCTTCAGGGACTTTTTTGCGCGCCTCTTTGAGTGAAACTTCACCGGGCTGATCCGAAGGATGATCCACCACGGTCCGATGCATGAAGATACGGATTTCATTTTGATGTTCCGTATCGATTTTGAGGGTCACCTCAGCCTCTTCGGAGAGCTTTCCCAGCTCGATCATTTTTTTGCGGTAGGCACCCAACAGGGCACTCTCAATTACTTCAATGACGCTGCGGGCACTGATGCCACGCTCGCGCTCAATCTGCTTCAAGGCTTCGGTAAAATCTTTTTCAAGTTTCATCATGGGTTAAGCCCCATCCCTATAACTTAATATGGTCTGCATCTTTGTTGTCTGTGAACAAAAAAGACGTGGACATCCAAAGGCACACTTTAGAAAAAAATAAACGCTCAACAACAGGTGCAAGCGTTCTCTTTCAAAATGTGTGACGTTTTTGCATGGGCAAAATTTGCAGGGCTACAAAAAATATATGCAGCACTTTCAGGGCTCGTCTGGCCCTTTTCAAATTATAACACACTCTTTGCCACAAAACACAAAATCAGCGCCATGATCTGAGATGAACCCAGACTCAAAAGCAAAACATCGGCACGCCTCTACTCATCAAAGAAAAGTCGTATATAATGGGTAAGCTATGCTCATGCCCAGCAACTAACTGCGTATAGGAGAAAGCCATGTTTCCTGAAAATGGCAAGATCTGGTCCAATGGACAGATCATCCCTTGGCAAGACGCCAAAGTCCACGTGATGACCCACGGGCTCCATTACGGCAGCGGTATTTTTGAAGGCGTTCGCGCCTATGACTCCGAAGAAGGCCCCATGATTTTCCGTCTTGAGGACCACCTCACCCGTTTTTTTGAGTCCGCTAAAGTCTACCGTTTCCGTATGCCTTTTACCCTCGAGCAACTCCGGGAAGGCACCTTAGCGGTCATTCGTGAAAACAATTTTCGTGACTGCTACATTCGCCCCATTGCCTTTGTCGGCTACGGCAAATTAGGGGTTTACCCCGATCGCACCAATATTGATGTCAACATTGGCGCTTGGCCCTGGGGCGCTTACCTCGGTGAAGAAATTCTCAAACAGGGTGCCCGCGTCACCATGACCGTCTGGAAAAAGTTCCATTCCCAAATGTTCCCTGTAATGGCCAAAGCAACCGGCCAGTACCTCAACTCTATGCTAGCCGTTATGGATGCCCGTG
>DLGM01000423.1:527-4896 GCA_002482705.1 Cyanobacteria bacterium UBA7694 | reverse complement strand
AGCCAAAGCCGCCGGGGGCAATAACAGGGGCAAACTGGCGGCTAAACGCAACAGTACTTTTTTCATAGGCCCATTATAACGCGAGTGCGCTTGAAACCGGGACACTCTGATTCTGCCGAGTGTCCCTAACCGCTTAATGGGAGCCCGAGGTCATTTTCAAACCAATGATGGCCACCACCAACATGCCTAAAAACAAGAGTCGGGCCGGGGAGGCCGCTTCCTGAAACAGCACAATGCCCAAAATGGCGGCCCCTGCCGCCCCAATGCCCACCCAGACCGCATAAGCCGTCCCAATCGGTAGGGTTTGGGTCGCTTTTGCCAATAACAACATGCTCCCAACAATCGCAGCCGCTGTTAAGACACTCGGCACCGGACGCGTAAAGCCCTCGGTATATTTCAACCCAATCGCCCAGCCTATTTCCATCAATCCGGCAATCACTAAAATAATCCAAGCCATACCTTAGCTCCTCAAAATGGTTTTAAAGAGCGTCGTCTTGTCTTGACCGGGTACGGCGCACACCTCGTCCGGAATGGAAATCCACTGCCCTGATGGTAGCACAAGCAACCAAAAAAACGGAAGTAGAAGTACGCTGTGCTTACCATTCGCTTTTTTACAATGGCATAATTTATAATAGCGATATGTACTCTAAACATATGCAACCACGATTCAAAGCTCGCCGATTACGCCTAGGTCAGGCCTATCGACGCTCTCAGTTGCGTAAGTTTTCCGCCCATGAATTACAGGTCTTGGTTAAACAAAATGAACTCAGAAAGGCCGCGAGCGGGATTTATTATCGCCCCCGCTATTCACGCTATGGTGAGTTACCGCCTGAAGAAACAGCCCTCATCAAGGCCTTTCTACAAAGTTCAACATTCCTCGCTTTTTCACCCATCCTGTTTAACGGCCTTGGACTAGGAGGAACGCAGTTGTCCAAAGCTATACGTGTTTATAATTACAAGCGTTCAGGTAAGATAAAGCTTGCAGGGCGTCTGTATGACTTTCGTAGATATCCACGCTCAACTCCTCTCCCTGAGGCATTAAACCAAGAGTTTTTATTGGTAGAGTTTCTCAATGGATACATGTCCACCGCAGAGGAAATTGTGCTTCCCCGGAGGCACTTAGAAGCCAAACTGAAAAATTTGAACCAAGAGCTATTAAGCAAGTATATTCAATATTTTGGAAATAGCCATACCCAAAAAATTTATGCCCAATTCAAGCAATCAGCAACCATTACCGTTTCTCCACGAATTGAGTGACTTCGCCCAGCTATTGGAAGCGACAGCTCAAAGTTATGGTCTTCCTGCGGAACAAGTAGAAAAAGATTATTGGCTTATGCATGTGTTGTCTGAACTCACCCATAAGGGTTTTTCTTTTCAACTCAAGGGAGGAACATCGCTGGCAAAAGGCTATCATATTATTGAACGATTTTCCGAAGACATTGACATTCGTATTGAACCGGAACCTTCGATGATAGTCCCTTTTGGAAAAAACCAAAACAGTACCAAACAAAGGAAATTGCGCGAAGAGTTTTTTTCTACCCTTGCAACAAAGATTTCGATAACCGGTATTCAACAGGTTGAGCGTGACCCTGCCTTTGATGACCAGACAAATTTTAGAAATGCCGGTATTCGACTTATTTACCCAACGGTCTATTCAACACCTATCAAACTCAAGATCGGTATCTTGCTTGAAGTTGGGTTTGACGACACCTATCCCAATAAACCCTGCGATATTTCTAGTTGGGCATTGGAGCAAGCTTTGAAGTCGGATTTGAAACTAGGGGTGGACATATTGGATAATCGGGCCTTGGGCATTCTTTGTTATTGCCCGGAATACACCTTTGTGGAAAAATTACAAACGGTTTCTACTAAATACCGTCAAGAACGTACAACAGGCAAAATGCCAGCCAATTTTTTACGACACTATTATGATATTTATGCGCTTTTAGCTTGTCCAGAGGTACAAGCCTTCATAGGCACAGATGCTTACCACACACATAAAGATAAGCGTTTTCGTACACAAGATGAAAAGACGATTGCCAAAAACGAAGCCTTTGTTCTTTCAGATCCTCAGATTTTTAATCTCTATGAACAAGAATATCAAACGATATCTGAGTTTTTCTATAGTACCCCACCCAGTTTTCGGGAAATTCTGAGTCGAATCCAGACCTATATCAAACGGCTTTAAGCAACTTCAATTTACTCAATACGAGCCTCTCGTATCCACCCTTCCCTGCCCCATCAACCGATCCAAGTCAAACAATGACAGATCATAAGCCGGGGTTTGCCCCTGCACCCACTGGGCGGTGATTTCGCCGATCACGGCGGCAAACTTAAACCCATGGCCCGAACAGGGGCTGATCGCCCACAGCCCCGGCTGGTACGCGCCCATGGCAAAGTGGTGATCCGCCGTATTGGTATACATGCACACCGCCGTCTTGCGCAACGGCCCAGCCGCTTGCGGGAAATAGCGGGTCACGATCGCTTGCATGGCCGCGATTTCTTCAGGTGCTACCTGCTGGGACAAATCGGCAGCCACTCCCAAGGGCTGGCCCGGCACATGCAGGGCAATTTTAAAGCCATGGCCATCATCCGGGAAACCATACACAAAATGGTCCGGGGCATCCTGCAAAATAAAAATCGGGAAGGCCTCGGGGGTAAACAGCGCCGGTTGTAACGGTTCAAACCAGTACAGCACCTGCCGGGTAATCGTCAACGCCGGTTGCAAGACCGGGACCAACTCCTGGAGCCAAGCCCCTGCCGTGAACACCACCTGCGCGGCTTCGATGTATTCTCCACCCACCTGAAGCCGATACCCCCCCGTGGGCAGTGCCTCCCAGCTCTGTAGTGGCGTATTGAGACGCAGGCTTGCCCCCGCCGCCTTAGCGGCTTGTAAATGGGCACGAATACAGGTTTCTGGGTGTAAAAATCCGGCCCGGCCTTCGTAGACCGCCTCCCAGTCGTCAGGAATCTGCCAAGCGGGGAAACGCTCCTGCACCTGAGCCGCACTCAGACGCTCATGGGACAAATCATGCAGGGCAGCGCTGTGGGACGCCCCTTGCACCAGCTCTTGATCAGGCAGACCGACCATCAAGCCCCCGGTCGGGGTCAACAGGGTTTCTTCTGCCCTCTGCTCCAAATCGGCCCACAGGGTATAGGCCCGCTGCAACAAAGGCACATACCGGGGATCTTCATAATAGGCCTCGCGGATAATCCGGCTCAGGCCATGGGATGAACCCAAATTGTGGGGCGGGGCATACTGATCGATCCCTAAGACTTGGGCTCCGGCCCGGGCCAAATGGTACACCGCTGCACTGCCCATGGCTCCCAAACCGACTACGACCACATCCCAATGTGCTGACATCATATCCTTCTCACCTGTTTAGATTCAGAAAAAAAGAGGTGAAGCTTCACCTCTTTTTATTGTTTGGCCCAAGGCCAATGGGTTCACTGCTGAGGGTTTACCCAAAAATGGTTTGTGGCACTGCGTCCTGCTTGGGCGGGACAGGGTCAGGATTAGTCGCCTTGTCTGTCGCGATTTCAGAGGCCGTCGGCGGCTGGGCTGCGCGCTGTTGAATCTGGGCGTTGGGATTGAGTTCAACAGTGGATTCATCCTCGGCAACAACCGGGGCAAAACCGGGCTTAATCACCAACTGCGGCCCAATGGTAGAAGCCACGTCTTCGGGTTTAATTTCGCGGCCATTGCGGTCAGCAAACAAGACATTGCCATCGTTGATTTGGCCAAATACGGCGACCGAGGTCCCATTTTCAACCGTGTCGGCAAACTGGGCCACATCTTTAACGTCGAGGGCCTTAGCAATTGCGTCAAAGGTGGCGCGGTCTTCGCGCAGGGCTTTCTGAAGTTTTTCTTGGAGGGCCACAGCGGCACCGCGTCCGTCAATCGGGATCACCGTATCCTGAGCCTCAACGGGAACCGTTGGGGCCTGGGGCTGAGCCGGGGCAGCGGGGGCGGGGTTACGGGCTGCCGCCGAAGCAGCGGACAGGTCAATGGTATCGTCTTGATTGGGGGTGGCTTCGTCAGAAATGGCTGCACTGCGGACGTACTGCGCAGCTTGAGCAGCTTTGGTGGCATCCGTCTGCTGGTTTTGATCATCTCTCAGCTTAGTCGCGGCATAAGCACTTGTTTGATTGACGCCAACGTTTTCCATAAGGGGTCCTCCCAGTAGGCATTGCGGTTTGGTTTCTTTTCTAAGTATACCCGCTGGACAAATAATTTAACTACCCCCCTATTGACTTTAAAGTTTCATTTGTTTATAGTTAAATCAAGATTAAGTTTTAACTTCGAGGGCCTTAACCATGACGTCTATCAACAGCTTAACCAACCGCATCTTTAGCCTCTACGACGCCA
>DLGM01000423.1:0-476 GCA_002482705.1 Cyanobacteria bacterium UBA7694 | reverse complement strand
CGCAGCTACGAATCTTTCCCCGACCGCGACGTCATTACCCTCAGCCGTTATTCCCACGCCAAGCTGTTCCAGTCTGCCGACGTCAACAACGACGGCCAAGTCACCAAGGCCGAACTGGGCGCAGCCATCAAGCTGTTTGATACCAATAACGACGACAAACTCACCAACAGCGGCCCCTTCTGGAACCGCAAAGGCGAAATGCGCAACTTCGACAAAGCCTACCCCGAATCCTGGCAAGTGCTCGACCGCCACGTGATCTACAAACCCCAGCCCGTTGTGCCCCCTCACTATCCCAATATCCCCAACATTCCCCCCCGTGGCAGCGCCGTCGCCACCACTGCTGTTGGCCTGAAGGTTTCCGCCGCTTAAGCTGATTCCCCCTCGTTAAAACAACCCCCGGTATGTGCCGGGGGTTCTTTTTTATGACAAATCAGTGAAAAATACCCCAGCTTGTGCGTACCTCCTTTTAACCACTT
>DLGM01000294.1:1999-4945 GCA_002482705.1 Cyanobacteria bacterium UBA7694 | reverse complement strand
AAATAAAGGTTTCATGCACATTGCTCCAGGTGTTGTTGAAGATAAATATCCAAATGGGTTTCGGGCTTTAAAAAGGCATCATGGCCATACAGGCTGGGCACAATCGTCAGGTGCCCCGCTTGGTTCAGCTCGGCCTGTAAGGCTTTGAGCTGCTCGGGGGGCACCAATTGATCCGAATCAAAGCCGATTAAATCGACGGGCACCTGTACCCGATCAGGGGCGACCCGGTGGGTATCAATCGAGGTGCTCAAACAGAGATAGGCATAAGGGTCAAATTGCTGGGAAAAGCGTTTGCCAGCCTGTTCGATATAGCCAATGCACCCCTGAGCCCGATCCAAACCGGGCACAAACCGCTGGTCAAATTCGTGCCCAGAACGGTAAGTGGTCACAGCCAGCGCCCGCGCCAATTGCAGCCCCGATTGGGCATCGTGATAACGCAAGCTCAGACGCACAATTTCGCGCTGTACATGGCGCCATCCCGTTGCCAGGGGCCAGGGCTCATGGGCCGCACAAATCACCAGGGCCCGCTGTAAGAGATGGGGATATTGTTCTGCCAACGCCAGAGCCACCATCCCCCCATAAGAAGCACCAATTGCCGTCACCAAAGCGGGGATCGCCAACTGGCGCAGAAGTGCAGCAATCGCGCGTGCCTGATCGCGGGTGGTAATCGCCGGGAAATCTTTGCCAGCCCGCTCACTGTTGCAGGGCGATTCACTGTCCCCATTGCCACCGAGATAATCAATGCTGAGAATCTGATACTTTTGCGTATCCAAAGGGGCATCGACCCCGATCAGCTCTTGCCACCAGCCATCCGGTTGCCCCTGCGGCTGCCAAGCCAAGCGGTTCGCGGAAATGCCCCCTAAAACCAAAATCGCGGGCAAATGGGGCGAGCCCACCCGCCGCCAAGCCAAACGGGGCCTTACCAGAGTGCTGTAATCGTCTAACAGCAAAGAGGGCAATAAATGCAGATTGTCTTGAAGGGGGGGATGAACGGAGGTGCACGTCATAAAAGCTCCTGTGAGTTAACTTCTCACTCGGAACTCCCACAGGTGCGTAGGGGGTAGAGATCAGACCCATCCTTAAAAGGCCGACTGATCGCTCATTTTCCAGATGCCAAAAGCATCTGCAGGAGTTGGCACCTGTCAAAGGGGTTAGCTTTGATGGTTGCCCCAGCGTCAAAGGGCCAGTCCCTCAGCCGGTCTGAATGAGTTATAAACCTGATTGTAATCGCAAGTGTGAGAGATTGCAATCCCCCGTTGTGCAGAAATCTTCAAAAAATAATTGGGGCCCTTTCTGCTTATCAGGGCTCTGTGATTCTGGCTACAATAAAATCATGCAAAATACACACACGCGTTATTCTTTTTATTACCGTATGGCCATCATCTGGCGCTGTGTGTTCAACAACTGCCCCCAATGCAATAAAGGGCCGATTTCAAGCCCCTTTTCGTTTCCCAATAGCTGCCCCCATTGCCAGTTTGTGTACGATCGGGGCAATGGCTTTTTACTGAGCGCCCTGCCTGCCGTTTATTTCGCCTATTGCCTGATCTGTTTGTTACCCCTGATTGGGCTATACATGTTCAATCTGATGCCGTTTCAGACAGCGCTCATCATTGCCGTAATAGGGGCAGTACTCATCCCCAGTTTGTTATTTAATTACTGCAAAATGCTGGCCCTGGCCCTTTATTATTTTTTTATGGCCCATGAGTTGACCCACCCTGAAGAGTGGGACGAACTGAAGCCCTAAATCAGGGCCTGGTAAATAGCCAACAGACGGGTATACTCTTGCGCTGGGGTAAAGTCCTGCACTACCCGCTTCCGGGCCGCTGCTCCCCATTGCCGCCCCACAGTGGCGTCCGTCAACAGCGTTTGAATGCCCTGCAACAGCNNAACTGATAGGGAGGGATCAGATACCCCTCCTGCTGATGGGTGATCAGATCGGGAAATCCGCCCACAGTCGTGGCAATAATTGGGCGCGCACAGGCCATTGCTTCCAGACAGGCATTGGCCATCCCCTCCTGATAAGAGGGGAACAAAACAAGATCCGCGCGATTATAGGCGGCAATCAGCTCCGGGCCACGCAGATAGGGGAAGACATGCAAACGGGCGCTCAATGCAGGCTGCTGGCGCTGGAAGATACGCACCATGTCCGTGTCAGGGCCGGGGCGTACGCCCCCCACCAAGGCCAGATGAATATCTGCATACAAAGCAGCAAACTGCTGAAAAGCCTGTAATAACAGCGGTAGCCCTTTTTTCTGACGGGCTTCGCCAAAAAAGGCCAACACCCGCGCCTCCGGGGGTATGCCGGGCAAATGCCCCGGCCCCGGCACAAACAGCTCACTCGCCACACTATTGGGCACATAGGTACTGGGCACCCCGCCGCTGAGCACATGGGCTTTGTGGGTCAGTTCGCGGGTCACGCCAGTCAGGTGCGTGGCGGATTGTAAGCTCTTGAGAAGTCTTTCCCGACGCTCTGGCATCCAGATATCCCGGTCGAGATCATTGCCCCGTGCACTGAGAATCAACGGGCAACCCGTGGCCATCTGGGCAATCCCCCCCGGCTCCCCTGTGCTGGACAGGTAATAACCATGCAACAGATCCCAACCATGGGTCTGGCGGTGTGTGCGCCAGAAGTCGGGATCACGCAGTCTTTCTGGCAACGCATAGGTCACCGCAGCCCAAGGCTCTCCCTCATGGGCGACCACAACACTCACCCTGTGTCCCTGGGCCTGTAAACTGAGTGCCAATCGCTCGTTTGCCTGAGCCACGCCGCCCACATCCGGGGGAAAACGCGGGGTCAATAAACAAATATGCATAAGGCCCATTGTACGCACGAAATTGATCTAAATCAAAGCATCACTTGACCGTCATCCTCGTACCCCCAAGCGGCAAAAGGGTATGCTCAACACATACAAGGAGGTGCTGATGATGTCCCCAGAAACCCCTACT
>DLGM01000294.1:763-1991 GCA_002482705.1 Cyanobacteria bacterium UBA7694 | reverse complement strand
ACGCCCTCACGCAGCAAGGAGCAACCCCGTGAGCGTTAATGTATTCATTGGTGTCCTGATTGGTTTGGGCTTGTTTTGGTCTTTACAAGAGCCCATGGCCTCATCCCCGACCTAAAATCGCGGCCAAGTGCATTTCGAGACGAAATCACAATCGGTGGGCTGGAATGACCTCCCACCCCAAAATCTGCCAAGGTGGGTAAAAACTTAGGTTATGACTAAGCACGCCGATAACCCCGGATCGCATACACCTGAAGCGCTTGATCGACGGCAATCAATTCACCCGTTGCCATTGCCATCCAGTCTTCCTCTGGTCCCAAGGGTTGCGAACTAAAGCGGATGTTTTCAAGCTGATGCCCATGATGCTGCATCTGATAATACAGGGGCTGTCCGCCCTGATGGGCCAACATGACTTGGCCATTGGTCATCAGAAAACTGATATAGGTTTCCGTCGGCGGCCCTTTTTCCATCAAAAAGGGACCAATCAAAGACAATAAATTTTCCAAGGCCCATTTGACCGTTTGCCCCAATTGGCGGCTAGTGCTCTGCCCATGGCGGTTGGAGACCAATCCCCAGCGCTCCAGTTCGCTCAAAATAAAATAAAAGATCAGCTCTGAGTCGGTATCGCCTGCAATCAAGGCCTGAAAATGGGGCGTAATTTGTGACAAAATAAGCTGACGGTAACGGGCAAAGTGTTTGATATTGCCATTGTGGGCAAAGGTCCAGTCTTGGTACTGAAAGGGATGGTTATTTTGCAGCTTGTTTTCCCCCACCGTAGCCATACGCAGGTGGGCCAAGAGGGTGGATGTTTGTAATTCCTGCACTAAAGCCATAAAGGTGGGATCCTCTTTAGCTGGCAGTAAGGCCCGGTTCAAATGCGCCTGCTGCCCCTGATAATGCGCCATTCCCCAACCATCTTTGTGTACTCGGCTGAGTTCCACAAAGGGGGCCACGGCATCTAAAGGGGGGTTAACAGATGTTTGGGAATGAAAACCAAAAAGTCGGCACATGGTATTCCTACTGAGTTGGGTGACATCATACCACCCTCCCGCCGGTAAATCCAAGGGGTTGTGTTAAGGCTCAACAGGGGCAGCGCGCAGGGCTTCTACCCGCTCCATCACCACTTGCCAATCGGTCTGGGTAAAATAGCGAATGAGCCACGTCAACAGATAATGACTCACACCAGAGGCAGAACGCCGAGCCGCTTGCACCGCACAGGCATTCTGCAGCC
>DLGM01000294.1:0-726 GCA_002482705.1 Cyanobacteria bacterium UBA7694 | reverse complement strand
CCCCCCGCCACACTGCATAAATTGGGCCACAGCACCGGAGCCACTTCAAAATGGTGAATCGCCACCAACTCCTGCTCCGAATAGGGTGAAACAGCCAATACCCGCGCCACCCAATCCCACTCCGATGGGCCCAACTCCGTATCTAGCCACAACTCTGAAAGGGCAAGCCAAACAGGGGTACGCTCGGCAAGATATTCAGGCAAAAATAACGGACGCTGAATAGCCATATCTCCTTGATCCCGCTCAATCTATCATAAGCGCTAACGGACATTTTCGGCGTTGTTAAGCACATTGGGCAACCCAGAAGCTCACACAGGCTGAACCCACAACGCCTTGGCCCCCATCTTAAGCGCCACCTAAGCAAAATCAACGCAATTCACGGGCAAACGCAGACATTGGGCTCATAGCGTGTGAGCTGGGGAACTTTTGGGGTGTGACCGTCATCTATTGTGTATCCCAGGATTGTGATATACGCTACTACCATCCTTTATTTCCGCTCAGGAGGCTTTATACCAAGCTATGAAAGCAACTCAAACGCTCGTACGCCTAGCCCTGCTCTCAGCAGTATCTGTAGGTGTCATTTCTGTACCGATGGTTGCCACAACCCCCGCCGCTCACGCCCAGAGCGTCGTTCAATCCCTTGGCAACGGAACCATTGACTGGACCAAAGGGGCCATTAAAGTGACCGGCTCTGGAGCCGCTCCCGCCAAAGGTTCTGATGCCCAA
>DLGM01000478.1:681-2956 GCA_002482705.1 Cyanobacteria bacterium UBA7694 | reverse complement strand
TGTGCGGCGCACAGCCGACATGATCGAAGAAAGCATCGAGCTGGCAAGCTTGCAGTTTGTGGATGAACCAGGCTCCCCCGCCAATATTGAAACGGTATTGGCCACTGCAAACGAGTTCATTCGTACGCAGATTCAGCGGGGCGCAATTCTCGATGGCCGCGCCTGGTGGGATGCCAGCAAAAACCCGCAGGTCAACCTGTCAGCCGGTAACTATGCTTACTGCTACGATTTCATACCGCCAACGCCCATGGAGCGCATTACCTGGATTGCCTACATCAACATGACCTATCTCGCGCAGCTTTCTGCGCGGATGGCAGCCTAAGGAGGAACCATGGCTGACAAGATTCAAATCAATCGGTTTACCAACGCCAATGTATTCATTGATGGCAATAGCCTGATGGGACAGGTGGCCGAAATCGAGCTGCCCGAGGTCAAGACCAAATTGGCCGAGCACAAAGCCCTGGGCATGATCGGCGGTCTTGAGTTGCCCACCGGCATCGAAAAACTGGCGGGCAAATTTAAATGGACCGCCTTTTACCCCGATGCCTTGAAGCGTTTTGGCAACCCCTACAAAACCATTCAGGTTCAGGTGCGCGGCTCGCTCGAATCGTACCAGCCCCAGGGCCGTACCAGTGAAGTGCCGGTCGTCGCAGTGCTCACCATCTTGCCGCAAAACCTGCCCAAAGCGGCGATCAAGCCCCAGGATAACGTCGAGCTGGACAGCGACTTCACCGCCTACTACTACAAGCTCATGATCGCCGGTGAAGACATCGTCGAAGTCGATCTGTTTGCCAATATCCACAATGTTGGCGGCGTCAATATCTTAGCAAATTACAACACCAATCTCGGAGTATAACCCATGACCATTCAAGATTATAATCCCCTATCCAATCCCAGTACTCCCCTTGCCCAGGCTCAGGTTCAGCCCACCGCTGAACTGGCAACCTCGCTGCCTGTCCAGCCTGCGCCCTCACCCCCTGTCGCACGGCGCACCAGTGCCAGTGTTGACCTGCCTGATGGCCGCAAAATCATGATTCGTCGCTCAACCGGCTACGACGTGCGCAATGCATCCCGTCTCGGTGGTGACGACGATACCATGGTTGGTATGGCTCTCGCATCGTCTGTCAGCTCGATTGGCGGCAAACCTATCGTGTTCGATGATTTTCTAGCGATGGACTGGGCCGACATTCAAGAAGTCATCAAAGAATACAAAGCCTTGATGGGAAACTAGCCCTACCCACCGCCCGCCACATGCTACACCTTGCGCATGTGACGGGCTGTGGGCTTGCCCAAATTGACGCTCTGGATCTTGAGGATCTGATCTGGTGGTGCAACGAAGCTATTCTCTACTGGAACCATATCAATACCCCTGCCAATGAAACGGATAACGATTAATGTCTGATTTAACCCTCGCAATGCTGCTCACCCTGCGCGATCTCGCGTCAGGGCCATTGGGCAAAGTGCAAGGCAAAGTGCAGGCATTTTCGATGGAAGTGCGCTCTATCGGAGCCTCGGCCAAGGCCATGGGCACTCAAATGCTGGACGCCATGCGGGAGCCGATCGCAGCTTTTATGGATGCTGAAGACGCAGCGCTGCGCCTAAAAATAACCATGATGGGCAAAGATGGTGGTGAGCCTGTCTTATTCACAAAGATGAATACATTGGCTACCGAACTCGGGAACAAATTACCGGGAACCACAGCAGAGTTTCAACGCACATTTGCAGCCTTGGTAAGAGAAGGTGTGCCAGCAGCCCAGATTTTAGACGGTGTGGGAGAAGCGACTGGCAACTTGGCTGTTGTATTGGGTTTAGGCTTTGAAGAAGCTGCTAAATTCGCAGGCCAAATCAGCCAGATCGCCAAAGTTTCAGCCAAAGATATGCCTGAGTTCATGGATACGATTCAGAAATTGGGCAATTTGGGGATCAGCACAGCAGATCTTGGTTATGCGTTCTCAAAATCCGCAGGTGCATTTGAAAAGTTTGGAATCGCTGGAAAAGGCGCGGCCACAGAATTGGCTCCCATTTACGCCATGCTCATGAAAAGTACGGGCTTGTCTGGGGAAACTTTGGGCACCAATTTCACATCAACCATGAGTGGCCTCTATGAATTTGAGGCTGGCAATAAGGGGAAAAAGGTTGCAGCCCAGCTCAAAGCAATGGGGATTGAGCTGGATATATTCGGCAAAGACCGCAAGTTTTTAGGGGCCGAAAATATGCAAAAGCAGCTTGATAAGCTTCAGAAAGCCCCTGTAAAGCTGCGCGATGAATTTATCAA
>DLGM01000478.1:324-644 GCA_002482705.1 Cyanobacteria bacterium UBA7694 | reverse complement strand
GGTGGGGTAGATGCTCAATTGGCGGAAATCCTCATTTCAAAAGGTACCAAAGGTCTGGCTGAGTGGAAGAAAAATGTAGATGAGCAGGCGAATCTCAAGCAGCGTATTGATGTAATTCTGACTTCTCTCAAGAATATTTGGGAGAGTGCCGAAGGTTCATTCACAACCATGTTGGCCGCATTGGGTAAGGCGATTGCTCCTGAACTTAAAGCGTCGGCTGATGCCTTTGGTGTTATGGCTGATAAGGTTGCCACTCTGATCGAGAAAAACCCAGGCATTGCCAAATTTGTTGGCCTTACCGCCCTCATCGGCGGCGGCAC
>DLGM01000478.1:0-310 GCA_002482705.1 Cyanobacteria bacterium UBA7694 | reverse complement strand
GTGGCACCGCCTTAATGGGGGTGGCCGCCGCTGCGTCTGGTGTCAGTTCCGCCGGTAATCTCATGGCCAAGGTCAAGTTGGCCGACAAAATTGCCGACATTGGCACCAGTGCAAAAAACACTGTGGGGGCCGTCAAAACCTGGAATACCTCGACCGGCAACATGCTAAAAAGCAGTTTCCTGACCGCTGATCTGGGGCAGGGATTCAAAAACCTAGCTGGCACCGCAGGCAATTCAATGCGCAAGGTAGGAAATTCGCTGAAAGCGATTCCTACAAATGCAGGTAACGCTCTGCGCCAGGTGGGGGCAAA
>DLGM01000361.1 GCA_002482705.1 Cyanobacteria bacterium UBA7694 | reverse complement strand
ATCAAAGCATGAAGACCCTTGTGTCCGCGTTATTGCCGCACTCTGGCAACTACGCTGACACAAGGGTCTTCATGCTTTGATCCAGTAGCTTCAAGCCATTACATCAAAGACCTCGTTTCAACCTCAATGATATAATAACCTTATGACAAACCCAGGTAACAGGAAAAAATCAACAACACGGGCAAAGCAAGAAGCAACTGACTCAGTGGCTCCGTCCATTCACCATGTCCACGATTATGGCTATAAAATCCTGTTCTCTAATGTCACCATCTTTCGTCAATTGTTAGAAACATTTGTTGATCAGCCCTGGGTTAAAGAACTAGACTTCAGTCAAGCCGAAACCGTAAACCATAGCTTCATTTCAAAAGACTATAAAAAGACCGAAAGTGACATCATCTACAAGCTCAAGCTCAAGAATGGCAAAGACGCATATATTTATGTCTTGCTTGAATTTCAATCGAGCGTAGATCGATTCATTTCTGTTCGTATCCTTAATTACCTAACCAGCCTCTATGTATCGCTCATGCGATCAGGCCAAGTCAAAGACAAATTGCCGCCTGTATTCCCGATTTTACTCTACAATGGCGATCCAAAATGGACCGCGCCCGATAATATTGCCGATCTGATCGAGCATCACCATGTGCTCGGAGATTATGGCATCGGTTTTAAATACCTGAAGATCATCGAGAATGAATACACGCATGCGCATCTGCTTCAGATTCAAAATATCGTCTCGACCCTCTTTCTGACAGAGAACCATTATCGCCTAGAACAGCTCGAAAAAGAGCTGATTGCATTGTTTAAAAAAGAAGATCGTGAAGCCGTATCCTTATTTTTCAACTGGTTCAGAGTGCTTGCCAAAGATGGCCGGATTGCGCCTTCGCAATACAAAGCATTCGAGAAAATCTATACCAACATAACGGAGGTGAAACATATGTTTGCAACGGCTGTGAATGAGAAAGACAAAAGACTGATTAAAGCAGGAGAAGCCCGAGGAGAAGCAAAAGGCGAAATCAAAGGTGAAATCAAAGCGATCAAAAAAATGGCCAAACAAATGAAGCAAAAAGGCTACCCTATTTCAGACATCCAAGAGATCACCGGGCTCCCGATGGAAGAAATAGAAAAGCTGTAACCCACACCCGCCTCACATTGAACCATTTCTTCCTTTTGGGGACGTTTTTCTGAGATGCCTTACAGGCAAAAGCCCCCTCACCCCAAAAGGGTAGGGGGCTTTTGAGGACAACCCTCAAACCGCGCTGAGATACCGCTGCGCAACGGTGTCCTGGCGCAAACCGCCAAGCAGCGCCTGACGCGCCCCGTCATAGGCCAGCCAGGCCGAATCATCACCCAAGGGGGGAATAGTAACGGCTTCACGCCGGTCAAAACCCACCAGCGCCGCATCCACCAGATCCGCCACTTCCATCATCGGCGGCAGAGAAGAGGCATCAAGCCCAGAGCGCTCCCAGATCTCGGTTTTGGTGCCTGCGGGCAGCACCGCCTGCACATAGACCCCGTACGGTGCAAGTTCAAGGCTTAGGCCCTGCGACAAGAACAGCAAAAAGGCCTTGGTGGCCCCATAAACGGTGGACCGAAACTCCGGGGCCAAGCCCACCACCGAGCCAATGTTCACAATCGCCCCCGCCCCCGCTTTGGCCAATCGTGGCGCGATGGCATTGGCCAAACGCAGGGGCGCAGTGGTATTCAGCGCCACCAGTTGGGCAACCTGATCGGGCGTTTGCTCAATAAATGGGCCATTGAGAGCCGCCCCGGCATTGTTGATCAGAATGCCAATCTGCGCATCTGTGCGCAACCGAGCTTCAACGGCGGCCAGGTCGTCAGCCTGGGTCAGATCCGCTTTCAGGATATCGACGGCAACGCCATACTGGGCACGCAGCTCCGCCGCCAGGGTTGCCATCCGCGTGGCATCACGCGCCACCAGCACCAGCGGATGACCCCGGCGAGCAAAACGTGCGGCGTAGGTAGCACCAATGCCGGAGGAAGCGCCGGTAATCAAGACAGAAGAGGTATCAGACATAAAAAGGTCCTTTCTGGAGTGACACGGGAGGTGTCGGGTTTGTTTCGATCATTATAGATTACGATCATCATCTATTGTCAAGCAAGCGTAAGCGGATATATGCCAAGGCTGGGGCCTCAGAGCCAATAGGGGTGACAA
This sequence comes from Cyanobacteria bacterium UBA7694, assembly GCA_002482705.1. Classification (GTDB taxonomy): domain Bacteria; phylum Cyanobacteriota; class Sericytochromatia; order UBA7694; family UBA7694; genus UBA7694. The sequence goes on along the minus strand of DLGM01000361.1, from coordinate 1,223 downwards.
AAACGGCGTTTTCAAATATAATGATGATCATCATCTAAAGATAAAAACCCGGCCCGCAAAAGAGGAAACCATGAGAGTTTCGCGCACCCAAGCCCAGGAGAACCACGCCCGCGTCATTGAAACCGCCGCAGGACTGCTGCGTACACATGGTTATGACGGCATCGGGGTCGCCGACCTGATGAAGGCCGCAGGGCTCACCCATGGCGGCTTTTATCGCAATTTCGCCTCCAAAGACGACCTGATTGTCAAAGCCACCCGCTGTGCGCTAGAGTCCACGCGCACGACGCTGGAGCAGGCACAGGCCACCGCACCCGAAGCGGCCTTTACAACGCTTGTAACGGAGTATCTTTCACAGCGGCATTGTCAGGCCACCGAAAGCGGCTGCATCTTGCCCGCCCTTGCCGCCGATGCTGCCCGCCGTGATGATCCGGCCCTGCGCGCAGTGTTTCGCGAGGCGATCGCCAACTATCTGGCCTATTTGGGATCGATTGCCCCGACCATGCCGACCCACACCCAAGCCCGCAAGCCAGAAGCCATTCTGGCCGAGCTGGTCGGCGCAGTCGTCCTGGCGCGCGCCATGGGAACGGGTGAGCAAGCCAATGACCTGCTGGAGGCAATTGTGTCTGACCTGAAGGAGGTAAACACTGAGCTGGCCCCAACGGGAACACCTGGGCAATAGCCCGCCCGTTTCTCAAGGACGAACCAGAAACAGCCAAGGGTCTGGGATTTATCCTTTTGCATTTTCGTTGAAGTAGTGCTTCTTTTTTTGAAAGCAGCCTTTTCCCACAGACCTTCAGCTATACTGCACATACAAACTAACCGAGCATCACATTGCGCTGAGCTTAAAAAAGGACCGTCCCCATGAATTCTAAGAAAGTAACTGAATTCGCTGATCTCATTACGAATACTGACTTACTGACCTATCTCACCTCCGCTTCCCTTTCCGTGCCCACCCCCATTCAAGCCGAATGTATCCCCCAACTGATGGGCCCGGGCCACTTCACCGTACAAAGCCACACAGGCACAGGTAAAACCCTGGCCTATCTTTTGCCCCTGGTTTCGCAGCTCAAAGCCCAAGAAAACAAAGACGCGGTACCAAGCAACGGCAGCCCCCGCGCCGTGATTGTCGCCCCGACCCGCGAACTGGCCGCCCAGGTGCACGAGAGCTTCAAGCTCTATGCCCGCGACCTCAAGTTCGTCAGTGCCTGCATCTTCGGCGGCGT
>DLGM01000377.1:2968-3598 GCA_002482705.1 Cyanobacteria bacterium UBA7694 | reverse complement strand
TCCGCCGCGAGCGGCGCACCTTTGATTTGCCTTTGCAGCCCTTGGGCACCCCCTTTCAGCAGCAGGTCTGGCAACAGTTATTGGCCATCCCCTACGGGCAGACCCGCAGTTATGGGCAATTGGCGGTGGCTTTGGGGGATCCCAAGCGTGCCCGGGCGGTGGGCGCTGCCAATGGCCGCAATCCGATTTCGATCATTGTGCCCTGCCACCGGGTGATTGGTACCTCCGGGAAGCTGACCGGCTTTGCCGGGGGCCTGGAAGCCAAGCAACGCCTGCTGGCGCTGGAAGTCGGCCAGCTTAGTCTGGCTGACTGAGGTCGCCCTTCGTTATACTGCAAGGGGGGCTAGATCCCCGACGAGAAATGGAAACAGCGTGTATGACGGTAGAAATAGGCAAATCCAATCGCCTGAAAGTAAAAACAATGGATGCGCAGGGAGCGTGGCTCGAAGGCGAGGTGCTGATCCCCAAGCGCCAAGTGCCTGCGGATTGCCAGCCGGGCAACACCCTCGACGTGTTTGTGTATATCGATATTGAAGAACAGTTGGTGGCTTCTCCGAAAATGCCCGCAGCCCAGGTGGGCGAAATCGCCCTGTTGCCGATTGTCAGCAAAAATCCGACCGGGATTTACCT
>DLGM01000377.1:673-2915 GCA_002482705.1 Cyanobacteria bacterium UBA7694 | reverse complement strand
CTCTGGGTGCCGCCCCAGGAGCAGGACAAAGGTTTAAAAGTGGGCGATCAGGCGCTGTTTAAAATTTTCCTGGATGAAACTCACCACCTCTATGCGTCGGCCCATGTGGACATTTACCTCGAAGAAGAGGACAAGGGCCATTTCGAAGCGGGGCAGCCCGTGTCGTTGCTGGTGGCGCGCCGTTCGGATCTGGGTTTTAACGCGATTGTGGATGGTACCCATTGGGGGGTGTTGTACGCCAATGAAATCTTCCAAAAAATCCAGATTGGCGACCGGGTCACGGGGTTTGTCAAAAAGATTCGCGATGATGGGCGCATTGATCTGAGCTTGCAAAAGCCCGGTTATAGCCCCAGCCGCATGGATGCCCTGGCGGACAAGCTGATGGAAACCATTGAAGCCCGCAACGGATTTTTGCGTCTGACCGACAAGAGTGCCCCAGAGGAAATTTATGCCACCCTCGGCATTAGCAAAAAAGTGTTTAAGCAGGTCGTGGGCCGTTTGTACAAGGAGCGCCTGATTGTGCTCGAAGAGACCGGTTTGCGCAGCAATCAGTCGGTGCGTTAAGGGAGTTTGAACATGTTGCAGGCGTATCACGGCAAAAAGGTTCTGCTGGTGGGCGGTTTGGGTTTTATTGGCAGTACGCTGGCCCATCCCTTGGTGGAACTGGGGGCTCAGGTGCGGATACTGGACAATTTCCAGCCCGACCATGGGGCTAACTGGCACAATATTGGCGATATTCGCGACAAGGTCGAAGTCCATGTGACCGACTTGCGCGATCAGTACGCCCTGCGGCAGCTGATCCAGGATCAGGACGTGATCTTTAATATTGCGGCCCAGACCAGTCATTCCGACAGTATGGTCAACCCCTTCGAGGATTTGGATATCAACTGCCGGGGCAACCTGATTTTACTGGAGGCCTGCCGCCACTTTAATCCCACTGCGCGCGTGGTGTTTGTGGGCACCCGGGCCTATTATGGCAGCCCGGAGCAGACCCCGGTGCCGGAAGCCAGCCCGATGCATCCGCGCGACATCTATTCGATTCACCGCTATGCCGCTGAGCGTTACCACTTCATTTACCACTTGCACTATGGCTTGCCGGTGACAGCCCTGCGGATTAGCAATATTTATGGGCCTTATGCCCAGATGGCCCATCCCCGTTATAATGTGCTCAACTTCTTTGTGCGTTTGGCCTTGGAAGATCGCCCCATCCAAATTTATGGCGAGGGCAACCAGTTGCGGGATTATGTGTATGCCGCTGACGCCGCCGAGGCGCTGTTGCTGGCGGGGGTGCACCCGGATGCCCTTGGCCAAGTGTTCAATGTTGGCAGCGGAGCCGGGCTCCCCTTCCGCACCTTGGCGGAAACGATTGTGGAATTGGCGGGCCAAAGCCGCTGCGAGTTTGTGCCCTGGCCGGAGGGGGCGCAATCTTATGATGTGGGCGACTTCATTATGGACACCACGGCCCTGCACCAGACTTTGGGGTGGCAGGCGCAGACCTCGATCCGTGAGGGCTTGGCGCAAACCATCGCCTTTTACCGCCAGCACCACCCCCATTACTGGTAAACTGCAAAATAACTATCCCGTTAAAGGAATACATCTATGAAACATCGTCTTTCAGTCGCTTTGGCGACCCTCTTACTCGCTGCTACTGCTGCTTCCTTGCCTGCTCAAGCTTCGACCATGCCCAAGGCTGAAACCGATCAGTCTTCGTTTGTGGTTGGTATTGGCCCGAGCTTGTCTTTTGATGCCCGTCTGGCCCAAAACGTCACCCTGGGTGCCTCCGTCGGTCTGCCGTTCCTGATTGAGGGTTTTGACCGTGTGTCGAGCCGTTATGACGTGCGCGTGGTGTATAACTTCTTCCAACAGGGCAACTTTTTCCTGAGCGGCATTTTTGGCATTTGGGGCAACGTCAACTTCAGCAATACCACCCTGTCCCGCTGGGCCGGTTTAGAGCTGGGTTTAGGGCTGGCTTATAAATTCACCCCGCAGTTGACCGGCCGTTTGAACATTGTGCCCGGTTACAACTTCTTTGGCAGCCGCGCTTTCTTTAACGACTTTTATGCGCCCGCAGGTGGCGTTGAGCTGGCTTACAAGTTCAGCCCCACCTTTGAAGGCACAATTGGCTACAATGGCCAAGGCGACCTGATCGGTCTGCGTTTCCGCATCTAATGCGTTGGCAGGTTTTCCTGCTCAGTGTCGGAGCCCTGCCGCTGTTGGCAGCGGCTCCGCCGCCGGTTTTGCG
>DLGM01000377.1:0-614 GCA_002482705.1 Cyanobacteria bacterium UBA7694 | reverse complement strand
GGTAGATAGCAAGGCCAAAACCTACCGCCTTGATTTTCGCTGTTTTTGTGGGGGAATGAACTATCTGTTCTCGCTGGTGGCTCTGCCTGCTCCGCCCTCAGAAAAACCAACCCGTATCCTGGCGGTCATGCACCCCACTTTGGGGACCCTGCAGCTCGGCATTTATTCCCGCTTGGGCGCATTCCGCCTCAATGAGCCGGGGTATATGACCACCCCCCTGGCCCTTGCGGGCCGTTCCCATCTGCTGGTCAGTGCCCTGGAAGGGCGACCGGCCCCGGAAGCAACTTTAAAAGAAGTGGTGGCAGCATTGCAGTGGTTGAAGCTCTGAGCCCGCAAGCCTGGCAGGCTTTGGCGGTAATGGGCGTGACGGTGTTGTTATTTGCCACGGACCGCCTGCGCCTCGATGTGGTGGCGCTGCTGATGTTGCTGGCCCTGATTTTAACCGGCTTGGTGACTCCCACCGAGGCTTTAAAAGGCTGGGCCGATCCGATGGTGACCATGATTGCCGGGCTGTTTGTGGTCGGGGCCGGGCTGTTACAAACCGGTGCTGCTGACGCGCTCGGGCAGGTCTTGCACAAGCTGACCGGGCGCAGCGAAACCCGCACGATTGGGGT
>DLGM01000191.1:611-4237 GCA_002482705.1 Cyanobacteria bacterium UBA7694 | reverse complement strand
CGGTAGGCGTCTCCAAAGATCCAGTTGGTGCATAGAACCCGTATGTTCGGGGGCAAGGCCAATAATTTTGCCAATAAATGCGTCCGGGCCGGAACCACCAATGAAGAGATCGAGCCGATAAACGTCACGTCATAGGGCCGCGCGCTGTTGGACGGTGGGGGGTAAAACCGGGCGGGATCCCAACTGTAATGAGGCCAATAGCGCACGTGCTCTTGGCCGCTGTGCTGAACCAGGGCCTGATCCCCAAAGACATGATCAAAGTGTTGGACGACCAACTTGGCCCCAAAGGCATTCATGGGCCAGTCGTGCATCAGGGCAATTTTGCGCAGCGGGGCATTCAAAATTGCCGCCGGAGGAGCTTGGGGGCTGGCTGCGACCCAAATCAGCACATCCGGTTGCCAAGTGGCGATTTGGGTTTCTAACCAGCCTTGCAGATCCAGTTCGTGGAGTGGATACAGCGTGGCGTAGAGATGGGGATCCGTTTCCAGGGGTTCGGTAATATGAATACGCGTGGGGCTGTACATAAAGGCCCGGATCTGAGGGTGATGGAGATAGGGCCCAAGCAGCGCCGGGTCGGACACCGGCCCGATTAAAATTTTGCCGGGAACCGTGATCACGGAGTGGGGTCAGACACCGGCAGGCGCTGATGTTCGACCAGAATGCAGCGATCCATGACCACCTTCAGGCCTGCCGCACGGGCCTGAACGGCCGCTTCTTCGTGGACGACGCCAAACTGTGTCCAAATGGCTTTGGCTCCGGCGGCAATGGCATCTTCCACAACCTGTGGCACTTCTTCCGAGCGGCGGAAGACATCCACCAAATCCACGGGTTCAGGAATATCCGCTACACGGGCATAGGCCTTGCGCCCTAAAACTTCAGACACGGTGGGATTGACCGGATAGACCGTATAACCTTTGCGCATCAGGTATTCCCCGATGCGGTGGCTGTCCCGGTGGGGTTTGTCCGACATGCCCACCACAGCAATCGTTTTGGCTTCGCGCAACAGTGTCGGAATCGAGTCATTGGCAAAATAGGTCATGGCAGTCTCCTGTTCGGGGCGATTTAACCATTATACGCGGCGGTGCAGAAAAATATCGTCCCAACCCCAGGGAAAGAGATGTTTCCAGTGGGCTTCCCGGTGAATGAAGGGGGATTCTAAGGCAAAGGTGACAGTGGCAATACGCGCTCCGCTTGGGGCTTCGGCCAGTTTGGCAGACAATTGGGCCCGCAAGTCGTCCGGGAAACAGGTCATGGTGCTGTAAAAGTGTGTGCCTTGGCTCAGCTCGACGTGGCAAAAATCGTCACAAACAAAGGTAACGCCTTGAATATCGAGTTGTTCTACCAACTGGTGCCCATGGCTGGCAAAGGCTTCGATCCGGTCAATACTGATCGCGTTGGCCCCGGTCGCTGTGTGGGTCAACAGCGAAAAGAGGCCGCTGCCGCCCCCTAAGTCGATCAGGGTATCCTCTGGGCTGAGTTTCCAGTGTTTAAGCAGGGCGATCCAGGTGCTAAACGGGGTTTCCCCATAGGTTAGGCTGTCGGCTTCGATTTGACGGTCTTGGCGTTCCAAGAAGGAGGTGAGCCCTGCACTGCCCGGCTCCGGGTAGTGGGCCTCAAACTGAGCTAAAATGGGGGCAAAGGATGGGCAATAGGCCAATAGCCGTCGCTGTTGGCGGGCGCGTTCCCAAGGGGCAAACCAGCGATCTTCTAGCCAACGGCCCAGTTTACCGAGCACGCTGATAATGGCCGGTCAGGGTGGCTTGCGCGAGTATATGGCTTTCCATGGCGCGCAGCACCTGGGGGCGGGGGGCCCCGGAGACGAGTTTCAGCGCTATATCGAGGGCATAGAGGTGGAATTGGTAACGGTGCACAGGCCCAGGAGGCGGATCCGGGCCATTCCAACCCAGTTTGCGAAAACTGTTCAGCCCTTGACGGGTGCCATCGGCCAGTTGATATACGCGGGCCAGGCGTTGGGGTAAACCCTGTGTTTCAGCGGGTAAATTAAACACCACCCAGTGGGTCCACAAGCCTGCGGGTGCATCCGGGTCGGTGCAGAACAGGGCCCAGGAACGGGTATGGGGTGGAGCCCCCTGCCATTGTAATGGCGGAGATAAATCTGCGCCATCAGCGGTATACAGGGCCGGGATCGGGTCACCCTCGGCAAACGCAGGGCTGGTCAAAAGAATATCCATGGCTGCATTGTAGCGCATGCTACGAGACACTGGGCAGGGACTTTTGCCCCTGCCCACCGAAGCCTTAGGCTTTTAAGCTCAGCAGCCAGGCGATCAGATCTTCATATTCCTGATCGGACATTTGTGCACGCAGTCCTTGCATCATCAGGTTTTGATAACCAGGGACCAGGAATGCTTCGGGCTTTTCAATGGAGTGACGCAGGTAGGTCTCGGCATCTTCACCGCTGACGCGGGTTGCCGCAATGGTCGCGACCCCATCGAGTTTAGGACCAATGGCACCTTTTGCTTCCGGGATAGAGGCGACCATGTGGCAAGCAGTACAACCCTTGGTTTTAAACACAGTTGGGCCATTGGCCGGGTCACCCTTAACGCTGGCATGGGTCTCAGTACTGGCGGCACTTTCAGTCGCTGCCGGGGCTGCACTTTGGCTGGCAGCGTTGTCACTGCTTTCCGTATTTTCGCTGGGGCAGCCCGTCAAACTGATCAGGGCACTCAGAGCAAAGGTGGCAAGTAAAAAANNCTTTTAACATGAGAAAACCTCATTTGGCTATAGTTGGTTGGTGGAGCCACCCTATTCTATGCTTGGTTGTACCCGAATGGTAAGAGGCCAGGGGATAAAAAACTAATGTCCACCCTGTAAATTGAGGCCCACGACTCCGAGGATAATCAAACCGATCGAGACTACCTTTAGGGAGGTCATGGGTTCATGGAAATAGAGGGCGCCAACCACGGCAATGGCGGCAGTCCCCACGCCACTCCAAATCGCATAGGCGACGCTGACATTGATTTCTTTCAGAGACCAGGACATGAAGGTAAAACTGATCACATAACAGATCAGGACCAGGGCGGTGGGCAACCAACGGCTGAAGCCCTCAGAAAACTTCATGGCGGTGGTGCCCATCAATTCGAAGGCAATTGCCGTGGCCAACCAAAACCAACTCATGGGAATACCTCGGAGTTCAGACTTGTGGGCGTTTAGCGTCCGTGGGAAAACTCGCTCAGTTCACCGGATGCATAAAACTTTTGCCACTCGCCAAAATAATAGGTGAGTTCTTCGTATAACTTGACCAGGCCCACTCCCTCAGCATACCAATAGCGCAGGATGTCCTGTTTGCCATGGGTATATACCTTGCGATGTTCGACTTGTACGGCCTGGAAGGTGCCGGCAGGTACGGTCACCGTTTCGACCCCGATGATCTGAATGGTTTCTTGGCCACTGCTCAAGGGGCGGCCACCCCAAACGGTGCCGGGGGTAAAGGGCCAACGCAGACTCACCATGGCTTGGGGTGTTTCCGATTCTGCGCTAAGAGCCAGGGCTCCGGTGGCACGACTGAGCTCAACGCGATCGAGGTAACGGCGCACCAGGGTCGGTGGCGATGCTGCCCCTTGAGGGGCATCCGGGTCATCACGACGGAGCAGTGCCATTTCCGCGCC
>DLGM01000191.1:0-605 GCA_002482705.1 Cyanobacteria bacterium UBA7694 | reverse complement strand
CCATCTGCGGCCCGTCCGGCACTTTCGGTGCGCATGCGCATCCGTTTGTGCTTTGGGGTGGGATGGCCTTCGCGCCACTGTTCCAGCGCAAAAACCCAAGTGCGTTCAGAGTTAATCGGATACCAAGCTGCCAGCCCCGAGGCCTTACTTTGAGCACTCAGAGCAGCCGGTGTTGGGGGTGTAGTAACCGACAGGCTCTGACAGGCTGACAACACAGCCAAACAGGCAAAAGATATAAAAAGTGTACGCATATGCCTCAGTGTACCAGAAAGCATCTCCCGCATCTGCCCCCGCCTGAAGTGCTAAAATGACAACAATCGCCCACAGGAGCTTTTACCCCATGAAACTTTTAAATGCCCTGTTGTTATGGCTAGGGCATTTGCGCAGCCATCCCCGTGCCCGCTTCACGCATGACTGCTGAGCGCGAACGGGAACGCGAGCTGTGGCGTCTGATCTGTGCCCAAAAAGAAGCCAGCAGTTGGGATGACTGGCAAGCCTGGAACCGGCTGTACGTGCAGCGCACCCAGCCGGGTCTCAAACGCGTTTTAGCCGCTTATGATCAGGAGTATGACGCTGAGCGGGTGATGGCTCAGGCCCATGCTGAA
>DLGM01000209.1 GCA_002482705.1 Cyanobacteria bacterium UBA7694 | reverse complement strand
AAGCGGGGAATATGGGGATGCTCCAAATGGGACAAAACCCCCGCTTCACGCTCGAACAGCTCCAGGCTTTTCCAGTCACCGATCAGGGCCGAATTCACTTCTTTAATTGCACAAACCGTGTCTGTATCCAAGTTTTGGGCCTGCCAGGTGGTCGAAAAACCACCCTGCCCCAGAATTTTGTCTAAGCGATAACGCGCTTTTAGGATTGTGCCCGGTTCTGCCATCGGTCTTCTCCCCGCAGTGTTTGCTTCATTGTACCGGTAATTCAACAAGCCTGCCCGAAACCCCAAAATCGTGCATGTTATCCTAAAGACATGCCCTTAAACCCAGCCCTTTACGCCCAACTCAACCAGGCCCTGCAAGACCAACAAGCGGGCGAACATGCAACGGCAGAAAAACAATACCGCACGATTTTGCAGGCCAATCCGAATCAACCGGATGCCCTGCACTTATTGGGCATGGCCCTGTTTGCCCAGGGGCAATTGGAAGGGGCCCATCACCTGCTGCTACGGGCCTTACATCTGCGCCCCCAATGGCCAGAAGCCCTCAGCAACTGGGCCTTGGTACAAGAAGCCCGTGGCGATCTGCCCGCTGCTGCCACAGCCCTAGACCGGGCTTTAGAGCTGGCTCCCCGGCAGGCCCAGATCTGGAGCAACCGCGCGCTGATCGCCCATCGTATGGGCGCTTATCACGCAGCCATTGCCCTCGCCCAACACGCAGCCACATTGGCCCCGACCTGGGCCGACCCCCATTATGTGATTGGGCGTAGCTACCGAGAAATACTTGCCCACGATCAGGCCTTGGACGCCTATACCCTTGCCGTGAGCCGCGATCCCGATCGGTTGCGTCACTCAAACCTGTTATACAACCTGCTGCTGCACCCCCATTTACAAGATAGTGAACGCTTCGCCGCTTTTTGCAAGTGGGGAAAATACTGGCCTTCCGTGGTACGCCCCCAACCCAAGAAGGGGCGTCAACGCATCCACATAGGTTACCTTTCCGGCGATTTTGGTCGCCATGCAGCAGCCCACAATTTTTTACCCCTATTTGAACAATACGACCGGGAGCGCTTCTGCATTTTTGCTTACCACCAAGGGCTGCGCCAAGACGATTGGACGCAGCGTTTTATCACCCATACAGAAGGTTGGCGCAGCATTCGCGGGCAATCGGATGTGGCCGTCGGCACCCAGATTCAGGCGGATCAGATTGATATTCTGGTTGATCTCTCTGGGCACACCCAAGACCACCGTCTCGGCGTTATGGCTCTGCGCCCCGCCCCCTTACAAATCAGCGCCTTTGGCTGGGTCTTTACCACCGGGCTCTCCACCATCGATTGGCAATTTTCCGATGCCTGGGCCACCCCACCGGAACGAACAGCTCACTTCAGTGAACAACTTTGGCATTTGCCCAGCCAAATTCACTGGCAGCCGGATCCAGCCGCTCAAAAAGTGGCTGTCACTCGCCCTCCGGGTCAACCCCTGACTTTGGGCTGCCCCCACCCCCCGCGCAAGCTGAACCGCCCACTGATTGCCTTATGGAGCAAGATACTGGCGGCCCTGCCTGAAGCTTGCCTCAGCTTCAAAGGCGGGGGATATCACACCGAGTCGGCTGCTGCGCTTAAAGCAGCGTTTGGCTCCTTGGGCATCGCCCCGGAGCGCCTGGATTTCCACGGGGCCACCACCCATGTGGAACATTTACAGTGGTTTCAACACATCGACTTGGTGCTGGACAGTTTTCCCTATACGGGTGGCATGACCACCTGTGATGCCCTGTGGATGGGGGTTCCGGTCCTGGCTTATGATGGCGATGGCGTACGCACCAGCATTTCGCTGCTGCATGCAGTACAGGCTCCCGAACTGGTGGTCAATAGCCCGGAAGCTTATGTACAGACTGCCATTGCCCTGGGGCGTATGCCGGAACGTCTGGCCGCTTACCGGGCCAACCTACGCCAGCGCTTTCAGGCTTCAGCGGTGATGGATGGCCCCGGTTTTGTCACAGCAGTCGAACAAGCCTACCTGGCGATGTTTAGCCGTCTACCCAAAACAGGCGAATAAACCAGTGCTGCTTGAGGCGGTCTAAAATCGAACGCTGGGAATCAATCGTGCCCTTGAGTTCTTCCACCTGCGCTTGCAGCGCACGTTTTTCCGCTTCGAGTTGGCCAATTGAATAGGTGGCCCGGGCAAATTTTTCCGACAATTCGGTCTGTTCGTGAATGGCATTCACAATTTCGGTGATAATGTCCTGCTTATCATTCAGCCAAGAGGTGGAGGGTTCACTCACAACCGGGGCAGGGGCATTGTTTTCAACCGGCACGACAGCCTGAGATACCCCCTCTTTATCGGTGGGTTGCCCGGCAGGTACCTGAGAGGTAGGAGCCGCTTCCACATTGCGTTCGCGGATAATGCGCTGGATCGTTTCAAAGCCACGATCCTGGTCACGCATACCTTTGACCAGACGCAACACATCCATGGCTTCTTGGTCATAACGCTTTTTGTTGCCAGGGCCACGGCTTTTTTTGATTTGAAACTGTTTTTCCCAGTTTTTAAGGGTGCTTTCTGATATTTTGAGGTCTTTTAACACCTCTTCAGTGCTCATAAAGGAAGTCATACTCGTCATTCAGTTACCTTTCGGATAACGTGCAGTTACCCTCAAGGTAATCGGCGTGTTTTCATCTGTCAATGCTACAGCCGTCTAAAACGGCATTGGGCTTGGATAAATTTTGCCCGTCAGGGTATGCTAGAAAGGGTTTTTGCCACACTTAAACCCACAGCACCAGACCTTTTGGAAACGTGATTAGGTAAGGATTCATGAACTTAAACGCCTTGGCTGGGCTTCACTCCCGCACATCTGCTCAAACCCAACAGCGTCAAGCTCAAGCAGCCCTTCGTTGCCAACAGGGTTTCATCCAGCTCGAAAAAGCAGCCACAGATGGTGACCCCCAAGCCCTACAAGTGGCAAATGAAGCCCTGTATGCCGCTATTCAGCTCAACCCCAACTCAGCCAAAGCCCACTTCGGCATTGCTCGCCTCTATCTGCTCAGCGAAAATCCGGCCCGCTGTGAAGTGTATCTGCGCGAAGTGCTGCGGCTAGATCCGCATCACAGTGAAGCTCAGGCCCTATTAGAACAGCTCAGCCTGGTAGCAGAATCTGACACATTTCAACTGCCGGATCTGGGCGAAGCCATCGATTATGACCAGCTCTATGAACAGATTACCCAACAGATCGATGAAGATATACAGCGTCTTGCCAAAACCCCACCATTTACGCCCCAAGCGGATCGGGAGCATACGGCCACTCTCCGCGATCAGCTCCAGCAGGAACAGCAGCACATGAGCGAATTACAGGCTCAGCTCCAGCAGCTCGAACAGGAGCTGGATACCACCGCCCTGCATACCCGTCTGGCCCCGTACGAAACCTGGCTTCATCGTCTGGAAACCACTGTCGAGGTTTCCGGCCAAATGCTCATGATCAAAAGCCGGATTGACCGTGAACAAGCCAAAGTTATACAGCTCATGCAACAACTCCACAGCCGTACTCTGAGCCACTGGGAAAATCAGTTGGAAGCCCTACTCGATAGCTGTGACCACATTGCTGACGACCTCGATCCGCTGGACGAACATTATGATCTGTCCAGCCTGACCCCCGCTTACCACCAGCTCGTCGCCCATCTGCAACTATTACAGGAACAGATCGACTAACTCCTTACTCCAGATAGAGGTGCAGGCGGGTATTTAAACCGCCATAACCATCGGGTTCAACATTTTCACACTCGGGATCGGGAATCCAGCGCTGGCCATCAATCACAAATTTATAAGCGTACAGCCCCTTAAACGGGAATTCTTTTTCCAGCGTCCAGACCTTGGTGCCGGGAATGCGCTGTAAAAAGAGCTGGTCGCCCCGCCAATTGGTAAACTCCCCCGCAACAGCCACACTTTCAGCCGTTTCGCTTTCATAATAAAAGGTCACCTTGCGGCCATTGACATAAGGGGAAGCCTGGCGCTTGAGCCCACGGCGATAGCGGTCGTTTTCGGCCTCTTTGACACACTTGCGCGGGTGAATCAGGCCGTGGCCCTGTTTTTCAATCGGGATATTAAAAATTTTGTCCGTGGTACTGCACAAAATTTGTTTGATCCGGCGGGGGTTCAGATCGGGATTGGCCTCTAACATCTGGGCAATGATCGAACAGACTATCGGAGCCGAAAAAGAGGTGCCATCTACATGCTGATAATGGGCACCCACAATCTTTTGCTGGCGCAGACGGCCTTCCAAGGCCTTGCGCACTTCCGCCACCGGCTTGGTCAGGATTTCCGGGCCAAAGGGAAAATGTTCGAGTTGCTCTTTCACCTCGCCCATTAAGCGCTCATCCGAAACCTTGACCAGCTTACTCAGGGCCTCGGCCTCTTCATACAGGGGCGTTTTGGGCAAAATTGGGGCCGCTACCCAAATGCCGGGGGCAATCAGCTCCGGCTTCATAATTCCGTCAATGGTCGGGCCATAACTGGAGTGGTACATATCATAATAATGGCGGCTGAGGCGGTTTTTGTCGTCAAAACCACCGACCGTAATCACCGACGGGGCGCTGGCCGGAGGCGTAATTGCATTGTCAGGCGTATTGCCGTCATTCCCGGCGGCCACCACCACCACCACCCCCGCCTGAACCAAGGCCTCGGCCATTTGGTCGAGGGCATTGTCCAGATACGACTGCTCGCGACTGTCACCGAGCGAGATATTCACAATCCGGATATTGTATTGCTGATGGTTTTCAAGCACCCACTTCAGGCCTTTGATCATGTATTCGGTCTTGATTTGGCCCCGGCTATCACTGGCACGCAGCAGCACAATATTGGCATTGTAAGCAATCCCGTTATAGAGCCCCCCAGAGAGGTAGCCATTGCCCGCCGCCGAAAGGGAGGTTTGCATGCCATGCCAGCAGGAATCTTCCGGCAGGCCAAAGTCATCGCGCTCCGGTTCGGGGATATTGACATACGCGAGAATGCGGTTATTGGGCATGACCAAGTCGGGGTGGGGATAAAACCCGGAATCGAGGAAGGCAATGGTAATGCCTTTACCGCTATAACGAGACACGGCATTCAGGCGTAAGGGGGTGGGAATGATTTCATAGTCGCTCTGGCTGTAAATGGGGAAAAAACCGCTCAGTTCAGACACCAGGGCCTCGTTGGGGAAACGGGTCGAAAGGGTGTAAATATCCTGAGGGATCATGGGTACCCCATAATCCTTGCGGAACAGCTCCTGTTCCGTCATATCCGTCAGCGCCAGATACTCTTCCATGACTTCGCTGGTCTCTTCATCAATCAAGATAAAGCGGTCGCCCTCACGGGCATTGCGCACCCGCAGTTGCAAGCGCCCATCGCTGCGCCGGGTCACATCACTGACCAGCATCTGACACAGGGCCTTGGCCTGGACAGGCGTTCCGTAATAGAGCATCAGCAGGCACAGATCGCGCAGCACTTCCCACTGCTCATTGCTCTTGATTTTGTCGAGCAATTCGCGTTTGTGCTCTTTCCAGCGCCGATCGAGGGGTTTGTACTGGCGCGAAGTCATGGTGGCCATATAGGCACCGAGGTAAACGGTAATCAGGTGTTGGATCGTATCCATAGTGTGTGGCCCGGCCTATTTAATAATGCGGTGTTCAATCAGCGACTGGTAATATTCCACGGCTTTGGGGGATGAGCCGTCGGCCTCAATCCAGCGGGGATTGTGAGCCTTGATCAGCTCAATAATCTGTTTTTCAACGTTTTTGTGAAAGGGAATGATTGCATCATCCACTTCTCGCTCACAAATTGGGCATACGTAGGTATTGTCCATAGCCACCTTCGCGCACTTTTTTTCATGGTAGCACGCGTCACCAGTCATTCGGGCAGTTACGGAATAGGCCCGGAAGTATCTTTATTTGTTTCCCATCGCGTTCAGTTACTCCTCTCTGCACAGCTCAAAACAGGTACCGAAAAGGTGAAATTTTCACCATTTATGTTACGATGGAAGGAACATGCTATGTACATTCAGAGTTAAACTGATCTCTGTTGGTGCCAGGAGAATATGTCACAGCACACATTCTCCTTACCGATTCATTGGGGAATAATTCATGAATCAACCACCCTCTTCTCAAGGCTCTGGCTACGAAGACATTCTTCGCGATACGCTGCTCCAACGTACGGGCCGCCGGTTCACTCGCAATATTGATGCCGCCATTGTCCCCCAGCAGAAAATTGAGCCGCGCTCTAAAGAAGAGACCGCTGAAATGATCTTTGAC
>DLGM01000320.1 GCA_002482705.1 Cyanobacteria bacterium UBA7694 | reverse complement strand
CCGTTACTAGGTCTTATTACCCTTCGGAGAAGGGGCCATGGGACAGGTGTTCTTGGCCAAAGACCGCTACTTGTTGCGCAAAGTGGCTCTCAAAAAGTTATTGCCCCATATTGCCCAAAACCCTGCGGCCTTAGGACGCTTCCTGCGAGAAGCCCAGATTACCGCCCAGCTCGATCATCCCAGCGTAGTGCCCGTCTATACCCTCGAAGAGGCTTGGGATCAGACCCCCGCATATGCCATGAAGCTGGTGCGGGGTGACACGCTCAAAGAACAAATTCAGCGGGTGAAGGCACAACCCAATCCCAACCAATTGCGTCCATTGTTGGAGCAGTTTCTCAAAGTATGTGACACCTTGGCATATGCCCACAGTAAAGGTGTCATCCACCGCGATTTAAAACCCGCCAATTTAATGAGTGGCGACTTTGGAGCCGTATATGTTATGGACTGGGGCATTGCCCGCAAAATGAGCGAGCAGGACGCGCTCAGTGAAGAGGCCGTTGAACTCAGCTACCCAGACGACATCAGCCAAGACGAAACCCAAGCCGGGCACATACTCGGCACTCCCCGGTATATGTCCCCCGAGCAAGCCGCCGGGAAAAATGAGGCCCTCGATGGCCGCAGTGACCAACTGGCCTTAGGGCTGATTTTGTATGAAATTGTCACCCTGCGCCAAGCGTATCAGGCAGCCACTATGGGAGCGCTGCTCAAAACCGTGCTCAAAGCGGAAAAACAACCGATGCAGTCCCCTTATCCCCAACAGCCGGTGCCCCCCGAATTAATGGCGATTATTGACAAGGCCACCGCCCGCAAAGCCATCCATCGCTACCCGGATGTGGGAGCCATGGCCCAGGATATTCGCCGCTATCTGCGTGGCGAAGCTGTACAAGCCAAACCAGATACCCCTTACCAGGCAACGGTGCGCTGGATTGGCAAACATCAGGGCTGGGCCTTATTGCTATTATTTGTTCTGCTCACCACCGGGGCCATGGGCTTGGGCACCAATTTGGAACGCAATCGCCGTGAAATGGAGACAGCCCGTGCCCAGAGTCAAAAGCTGGGAGCCTTTTTACAAGCGGTGGCGGAACAAACCCAGACCATTAACCGCCAATTTTCCCGTTATGAACATATTTTACAGCGCCTCAGTACCAGCAGCACCCTGCTCTTACAACAAGGTCGTCCCGATCCCGAAACCCTTTACACGGATCGGGAGGTCCTTCAAGGCAAGACGCCACCAGATTGGATCTATGCCTATCCATACAATAGCTGGTTAAGCCCCAGTTGGCCCATTTGGCACGGGCCCCGCAGCGCACAACAGCAATTGCTCAGTGGTTTGCGTCCCCTGCTGCCGTCCTTGTTCAGCACCAGCCAAACGGGCTTAAAAACCAGCGATCTGAATCACCATCTCCGGGATCAGGGCTTACCCATCAGCTGGTTATTTGTAGCTTTGGAACAGGGCGCACTCATGACCTATCCCGGAAAGGCCGGATTGGCCACCACCTATCGGCTCCAAGACCAGCCGTGGTACCAACAGGCCCGACAGGCTACGGGCATTCACTGGGGGCAGCCCTATGCCGACAGCCGGGGACAGGGGCTGGTTTTGGCCGCTACCCAACGCCTTGAAAATGTCCAAGGGCAATTATTGGGCGTGGCCGGATTGGAAATTAGCTTTCAATATTTGGTTGATGCCCTGTTGACCTTGCCCCAAGTTCCAGAAGTCGTGGAAAGTTTTTTAATTGACTCCCAAGGGCGGATGCAGGTGCGCTCCTCGGCCCGCAGCCGTATGCAAGGTTTACGTTTTGGCGAAGCCGCAGGCAGCAGCGCCGTTCTCGAATTGCCCCTGTTTCCCCAAGCAGGCGTCATACAGGCCATGCACAAACAACCCTCCGGGTACCGGCGTTACCAAGCCGAAGGACGGCAGATGCTGGCGGCTTGGTACCAAATCCCCGCTCTCCAGGGATATTACCTCGTCACCCTCGATGCTGGGCGGTATTTCAGCGCCACAGGCGCGGCTGGCGAGCAGCCTTCCCCAGCTCCGTCAGCGGAGTAGTGGCCCCGGTCTTTAAATCGAGGCGAACAATCTGGGTGTCATCCCCCTGCTGCGAGGCGTAGAGTAGAGTCTCAGGGCTTTCCCAAATGGGCTCTGTATCAAGGCCGGAGTGAGTGGTCAAGCGGCGTAAAGCCCCAGTGGCGAGGGTCAGATGGTATAATTCCGGGTCCCCATCCCGGTCAGAGACAAAAACCAGATGCTGGCCATCAGGGGAAGGAGCCGGGTGGCTATCACGGGCTGCATGCTGGGTGATACGCTCTAAGCGCTGTTCGGCCAGATAGAGGCGATAAATTTCGCCATTGCCGTCACGCTCAGAGGTGAAAAAAAGTGATTGGCCATCTGCCGCCCAAGCGGGCTCATAATCAGGCTGA
Organism: Cyanobacteria bacterium UBA7694; assembly: GCA_002482705.1. GTDB lineage: Bacteria > Cyanobacteriota > Sericytochromatia > UBA7694 > UBA7694 > UBA7694. The sequence continues at coordinate 2,085 of DLGM01000320.1, read as the reverse complement.
GGGCTCTTTGTCAAACGCTGGGGTTCACCCGTGATCGGATACGCAGTGAGATACAGTTCTTCGTCTTTGTCAGCCACCTCTGAGACATAGACCAACTGACGCCCATCCGGCGACCAGCGGGGCTGGCGCTCCGGGTATGGGGAATCTGTCACCCGTGTCAGGTTATTGCCATCGCGATCGACCACATAGAGGTTCGGGTTATTGTCACGGCTAGAAGTAAACACCACCCATGGATGGTGGGGATGGCCGTCTGGGTCCCGGTCAATGGCTGGATAGGCCGATAGATTGAGCAAAGCCGCCGATTGCCAGCGATATACCTCCCAGTTGCCGTCACGGGCCGTACTGAAAAGCAGGGAAGGTTCGGGCTGACAACTGCACAGCCCCAACAGCAGAAGAAGAAAAACGCGCATGGCCCCATTATAAAGCCCATGCTATACTTTGGCCATGCAACGTCCGCATCGATTTTTGTCTCGGCCTTGGTTATTGCTGTGTTTGCTCTGTCTCACCAGTTTGAGCAGCCTGTCCGGCTGGGCCGCCCCACCCCCGAAAAAAACCTTGCGCATTGCCCTATTAACCCCCCGCAATGATGAATTCTGGACCCTGTTTAACACCATTTGCCAAGCAGCAGCCCAGGATTTAGAGATTGTGCTGGAATGGCATCCGGCGCTCAATGACCCGGCCAAACACCTGCGTGATGCCCGCGCGATCTTAACCCGCCGCCACAACCGGGTTGATGCCCTGATCATGAAAAATTACAGCGGCACCGCCGGACCGATTATCGAACTGGCAGAAAAAGCCGGGGTGTACACGCTGCTGTTTGAAGAGGGATTTACCCCGGAAGAACAAAAGCAGTATGGGCGTCCGCGCGAAAAATATCCCCATTGGCTGGGGGAAATGTTGCCAGATAATCTCGAAGCGGGATATGACGGGGGCAAACAGTTAATTGAGATTGCCCGGACGCAGGGTCGCCCCCTGCGCATGTTGATTTTGGCGGGCAATGTCTCTGAAGGCAGCTCGCAAGAGCGCACCCGTGGGCTCCAGGTCGCTTTAAATGAGCATCCCGACGTCCGCGTCGAAGACTTTGTGGCTGGATACTGGCGGCGGGATCTGGCTTATACCCAGGTGCGCAAAGCGCTGACCCGTTACCCCGATATCAACCTGATTTGGAGCGCCAATGACACCATGCCTGTCGGAGCGCGCGAAGCCGTCATCGATCACTTTCAAGCTGAGAAAAAACCGGCTCCGGTCTGGATTTCGGGCATCGGTTCGACGCCCCCGGCAGCCCAAGACGTGGTCAGTGGCAAAGTCGACATTTCCGTAGGGGGGCAGTTTTTGTTAGGCGCCTTTGGGCTGGTGCTGCTGCATGATTATCTCCACGGGCGCGACTTTGCCCTTGAGTCGTCGCTGATGCGGATGCGGATGTACGCCTTTAGCGCTGCCAACATTGGCCCCTACGCCCGCGCTATGCAACAGCCCAAGGCCTGGGAAAAGATCGACTTTGCCCAATTTTCTAAGGTACGCAACCCCCAACGCTACAAATACGATTTTGGCTTTGCTCCCATCTTGGCCCAGTTGGGCTCCTCGCTGTAGGTGCAGAAAGTTTTGGGCACCTGCATCTCTCCTGCAGCCCTCCCTTCCCCTCGTAAAAAACGCACAGCAGCGCTTTTCGCTTTCAAGGGCGGATGCGATCCGCCCCGACGACCCTTCGCATCAAGCGGCCTATCTCGCCCTCCCTCATAGCCTCCGCTCGCTCATGCTACAATAAACCATCCCCCTGCTCCGAGGTACCTTATGCGCGCATCCCTACTCCTACTGCCCTTATTCATGACTGCCTGCCAAACCAGCTTTTCAACCCTCGCTCCCACCCCACAGGCCCCCCTCAGCGCACAGAACATCACCGGGCAAACCGTCGCCAACGAAGTTGTGGTTCGTCTCCAAGCGGGCACTTCCCCCCAAGCCTACGCCCAACGCCACGGCCTACAATTGGCCCTGAACATAGGCCTTGACATGTACATTTTCCGCAGCACCGCCCGCAGCCCCCAACAATTGCGCAGCGATCGCAGCACCCGTTGGGCTGAACCCAAT
>DLGM01000068.1 GCA_002482705.1 Cyanobacteria bacterium UBA7694 | reverse complement strand
GATGCCGGGTTGATTCGCAATGCGATTCCCGGTGGCCTCTGAATATGAAAATCGGAATCATTGTGGAGGGAAGTGCCGAGTATCTGGGGCTGACGGAGATCTTGAAGAAAATTGAGATTCCTGGTACCAGCATCATTCGCCCGGCTTTTGTCTCTCTAGAGCCGAAAGACCCCAAGCCCGAGCGAATTATTCGCAATGCACACGATGATATTGAGAGCTTACGTCATAAGGGTGCGCAACGAATTTTGCTGCTGCTTGATTTAGAGGATCAAGCTTGCCCTGTCACGCGAGCCCAGACACTGAGGACCGCTTTTCATGCCAAAGGCTACACAGATATCGAGGTCGTGATCAAACAAAGCTGCTTTGAGAACTGGCTGATTGCAGACGATACCCTCTTTCAGAAATCGAAAACAAAGCTGTTCCAGGCCCCAGAAGGTTATAGTCGAAAAATAGCCAACAGAGCCGACGCCTTGGATGCCGAAGCTGAGTTAAAACAGATGAAAACCCCTGGGGAAAGCTTTCGTAAAGGTAAGCATGGCCATGAGCTTGCCAAGAAAGCTGAGCCGCTCCACATGGCTCAGAACTCGCGCTCCTTCCGAAAGTTTTTACGGGCGTTGGGGCACCCGGCTTATGCTGCACAGAGCAAGCGGCCAGTAATGCTCACACCGGCTCCAGTTCCCAAACGCCGGAAAAGTTAATCGGTTATTGCTTTCTTGAAAGAAGATGGATCGTTTTACAAGTACGTCTTATTCGATTTTGGAATAAAGTCTCAGACGAAAGGCTATTCTCAAGCAGACGCTGTCTCGGGTATGATCATGAAACAGGTCTAGGAGGTCTACAACATGCAGGCAGAAGACCATGCATTGAGTAAGTTCAAGTACTTGCAGCCCGACAAACAAGCCGAGGTGATTGATTTCATCGAATTTCTACTACAGAAACAGCGTTCAACGGCCTCAAAACCGCTGGAGTCTAGCCCTGAAACGGATCCTATCCTGCGCTTGATTGGTTTGGGGGCACAAGGTGTAGACCCTGATACCTATGTTCAACAATTGCGAGAAGGATGGGAGTGAAATCTTTTTTCTGGGACTCCAATCTTTTTATCTATCTCATTGAACAACATCCGATCTATTGTTCCCAAGTCACCCAATTACGCCAATACAACAAAGTCCACGGCGACAGCCTTTCCACATCTGTTCTCACCTACGGGGAAGTACTCGTATACCCTCTCAAGACCCAGAATCAGCCGTTAATTCAGGCTTATCAGCAAATTTTTCTTCATTCAGATCTGCACTTAATTCCGTTTACGCCGACAGTGGCAGAACATTTTGCAGGCATTCGTGCTCGTAGCCATCTCAAACCACCCGATGCGTTTCAACTGGCCTGTGCAGCAACGCAAGGAGTCGATTATTTTGTAACCAACGATCAGGCTTTGACACACCAGTTTATATCAGGGATTGGCTGTATTATCAGTCTGAGCGATTTATTAAGGGAACTGGATATCGAGATAACAGATTAAAATCACGCCACACGGATGCGCGCTATGCTCAAAACTGGACAATCCCCCTAAACCCCGTTATCCTGTGTGCTAAAGAGGCAGACATGGACGCACTTCCTGGCAAATTAAATATTGGCAATAAACCCAGCACCAGCGGCATCAAGCTGGAAGTGCGCGGCATTGAGCGCAAAGCCGGGGGCAAAAAAATCCTCAGTGGCCCGATGTCACTGGTGATTCATCCCGGTGAATTCGTGGGGCTGCTCGGCCCATCTGGCTCCGGTAAATCGACCCTGCTCAAGGCCTGTTGTGGCCTCCAGCGCCCCAACAGCGGCGAAGTGCGTTTTAATGGCCAAGACCTGTACAAAAGCCAAGACACCTGGCGCAAAAAAATGGGTTATGTGCCCCAGGAAGATATTATTCACCAAGAGCTGTCGGTGCAAAAGGCGATCACCTATGCCGCCAAGCTCCGTTTGCCGCAGGAGTTGCCCGACGATCGGCGCAAAGCCCTGGTCACACGCGTGATCCACGAAGTGGGCCTTGAGGAGCGCAAAAATGTCACGATTCGCAAACTCTCCGGGGGCCAGCGCAAACGCGTCAGCGTCGCGGTCGAGCTGCTCAACCGCCCCGAAATCCTGTTTTTGGATGAACCCACCTCTGGGCAAGACCCCGGCCTCGAAATCGCCATGATGCAGCTCTTTAAAGGTTTTACCCGCCAAGGGGCGACGGTGATCGTCACCACCCACGCCATGGCCAGCATTGAAGAACTGGATATTGTTGTGCTCCTGCAAGCAGGTGTATTGGTGTTTATGGGGCCACCCCAAGCCCTGCTTGAGGTCTTTGGCGGCCGTTCCTACGAGGGCATCTACCAAACTCTGGCCAAACAGTCGCCGATCGACTCGCTCAATCAGTTTCGCCGCTCGGCTTATGCCGGATGGCCCGGAGGCAGCCGATGAAACTCAACCGTTATCAGGCGGGGGTCTTGGCCGAGCGTTATCTCGACGTCTTCTTGGGCGATCCCACCGGCCTGTTTTTTCTGGTCTTCCAGCCCATCGCCGTTGCCATTTGCACCGGTCTGGTGTGGCAGGGCACGCAGGCAACCCCGACGCTGTATTTTGTGCTGGTGTTTGCCGCGATCTTTTTCTTTGACAATTTCGCGGCAGGCATTGACACAGCCAAAAAAGATCGCGGCAAACACCAGC
>DLGM01000104.1:5910-7064 GCA_002482705.1 Cyanobacteria bacterium UBA7694 | reverse complement strand
GCAGGCGGAACTGGGTGTTGTCCGTGGCCGCATGTACATTCGGTGCCGGGGAAATACTTGCCATACAATATCCTTCGTACAGATTTGGAACATGTCTGGGCTGGGGGGTGGGGATACCCCGCATTCTCTAACACTTTAGCACTATCTCACAGTGCACTCAAATGCCGGATCCGAGCGGTCTTTAAAGGGGGGAAACCCGGTCTCTGATGCCCAGTGCAAGGTTGGGAAAAGGCCCACTTATCTAGGGGGGCTTTTACATCAGGTAGGGGTGAGAAAGTCTGAATCCAACAAAATCTGACCGTATTTTGATAGTCCTAACCTTTAGAAAAGGTTAAGATAAGGTCAACACTGTGATAATTAAAGGATCATTTCCCATGTTGCAACGCCGCTTAACCCTGCTTTCCCTGATGATGGTTGGTTTGACCCTGACCGCTTGCCAAGGCCAAATGGCCACCCCCAATGCCGCCAGCCGTTCGGTCACCGCCCAGGCGATTATTCCCCCTGATGAACTCAAGCCCAAGCCTGGCTGTCGTGAAGTGGGCAGCGAAGCGATTCTGCCTCCGTGGGAAAAACCCCCGGCAACCCAGCCCAAGCCCTGCCCCTGCCGTCCCGTGAGCGGGCAAGCGGCTTTGCCTCCGGGGTACCAGCCCGGTTGTTAAGTCTGAGATCGGTGGGGTCGATGTGGCGTTGTGGATGTTAATTTCATAACACACAAGCCTTACCGAAAAGATACAGCGCTATTCAAAAGATAGTGCTGTATTTTGGATCATAAACGCGTTGATAAGGAGCTTTTTAAGATGAGTATGGCTATTGTTGGAAATATCAACGGGCAAGTGCCTTCGCTTGCCCCGTCGAAGACAACGTCCCAACCGGCTCAAGAGCAGGTTCAATCTCAAACGTCTGCACCTGCGGGGGCTTCAGATAGTCACGAGACGAAACCGATTCAGCGCGGACTGGTGCCGACCCTCAAAGGAGCCGGGGCTGGTTTATTGGGCGGGGCTGCTGCTGTGGCTCTACCTGTTGGGCTCGTGTCAAAGATGTCATCTGCTGGCGGCAGTACCGGCGGTGGTTTTGCGACGATTATGGCTGCGATTGGGGTTGGGCTGGCTGGCGGTGTGGCTGGTGCTGTCGGTGGCGCTGTGGCTGCCAACTTT
>DLGM01000104.1:0-5867 GCA_002482705.1 Cyanobacteria bacterium UBA7694 | reverse complement strand
TTTAGCAGGTGCTGTGACATTGGGAGCCGTGACCAAAGGTCATCTGTTTGGTACTTTGGCTGGGGCTGTTGTCGGGGGCGCGATTGGTGCTGCCGGTGGTTATGCCGGGGCCATGGTTACCACCCGCCAAGAATAATCACGGGGGGGCAGCTTTATGGCCGAGCCCCCATCCAAACCCTGGCGCTGTGGCTATCTTGTTTTAGGACTGGTTGCTAGGGTTCGCATGCACCGCACCGGACTGTAGCGTTTCCAATAAGGTTTCAGCGACTGCCCGCGCGGTGTTTTCGTCATGGGGATAGTCGATCAACTGGTAAAACTTGGCCAGTTTATCCAGGCGTTCAATCCCCAGGGCATTGTCACGCAGAATCAGGAAGTGGGCCAAAAATACCAGGCTGTAGCCGCGCAAAAACTCGCTCAGGCTGCGGCTGTCGAACTGCCACACCTTGCGCGTAAACTCAAAATAGGGGCGGATAAACTGCCCCAATTCCTGTTGGTGGGTCAGCAGGGTTTGGCGCAACTGGGCCATGTCATCGACGCCGACGGCGTTGAGCATGCGAATCAGGTAATCCGGGTAAAAGAACGCCTCACTCAGGGTGGCATCAATTTGGGTGGCAAAGTGCTGTTCAATTGCGGTGACTTCCGGGTCGTGCAAGAACTGCTCCAATGAGATGCGGTCAACGCCCAAATGCCCGTCGGCCTGCACCAGTCGCTGGCTGGCCTGTTGGGCATAGTCGTTGAGATAGCTGCGGATCGATGAAAACTCGGCGTCGGCAATTTCCAGCAGGCTGGCAATGCGCGAGAAGCGGCGGCGAATTTCGAGGGGGATACTGGCTTCGCTCTTATAACCCAAGTCATGTTCGGTTTCGGCCCAGGCATGCTGCAAAATGGTGCGAATCTGAATTTCAAAGCGATGGGGCACACCTTCATAACTGCAAATATAGTGCAGGGAGCGGTAGCCAAAGCGCGAGGCATCGAGGCTTTTGCGCTTGTCGATCGAGTGGCGGTAGTCGATTTCAAAGGTCTTTTCAACCAGAGCGGCAATCTCGTCGATGGTGTCTTCAAAATAGGTGATAATGCGCAGGCCGACCAAATCGGTGATGTCGCTCAGGGCATGATAGGTGCGGTCCGGGCGGTTGAGCTTACGTGCCAGGCTGTCGGGCTTTTTGACTCGGCTGGAGAGGGTGTGCAGCGGCAGTGCTGCGGTTTTGAGCAGCCCATGCAGCTTGCTAAACACTTCTTTTTCGAGGGCCTGAAGTTGGGGTTGAATCTGCTGGTATTCTTCCAGCAGGTGATTTTTGATCATCGGAGCGTCACCGCATCACGTACTGGGCCAGAATGCCCTGCACTTCGTAGATATTGACCTTTTTGTTGAAGGTCTTCTGAATCGGGGTCGGGTTGCCGGAGATCCAAATCTTGAGATCCGCATCGAGGTCAAAGGTGCCAGCGGTTTCAATGCTGAAATGCACAACGCTTTTATAGGGAATCGAATGGTATTCGACCTTGCTGCCGGTCATGCCCTGGCGATCGACCAAAATCAGGCGTTTGTTGGTGAACAAAAAGCCGTCCCGGATCAGCAAATAACCGTGCTCGATCTGTTCGCCGGGGGCCAGCAGCAGACCAAATTCCTGATTGGCCTTGGCATTGTCCATCTTAGAGGCATTGCCCATTAATCCGTCGAATAATCCCATGGGAGGGCTCCTTTAAAATGCAATCTGTTCGAGGGTGTGTATTTCTTTCTCACTGAGGGCGGGCAGGTCGTACACAGCCAGATCCTGGGCCATGTGCGCCGGGTTGGTGGTACCCGTCAGGGGCTGCATGCCTATTTGCAGGGCAAAACGGAAGACCACCTGCGGAAGGGTGGCTTGCAGGCGTTCGGCGATGGCAAACACCGCTGGGTGGTTGAGGGCCCGGCCATTGGCGGTCAGCAGGGAAAACCCTTGATACAATATCTGGTGCTGCTGGCAGATCTGGCGTACTTGGGCATCCCACTGGGTGTGGGCATAACAGCGGTTTTGCACAAACACCGGGGGAATTTCGGCAAAGCCCAGTAATAATTGCAGTTGGGCCGCATTGACATTGGATACGCCCAGTTGGCGCACAGCTCCGCTGCGCTGTAAGGCTTCCATGGCTCGCCACACTTCGACATCGGCCTCGGTCAGGCCTTGCCCGGTGGAGGGGCCGTGCAGGACATAAGAATCAAGGTAGTCGGTGTGCAGGTGTTCGAGGGAGCTGGCAAAAGATTGCTGCACTTGGGTGGTGTAATCGGCTGCCGGGTCATAGGGCAAGCGGTGGTCTTGGCCTGCTTGGTAGGTGAATTTGGTCTGTAAAAAGAGCTGCGCGCGGGTGAGGGTGCCTGCTTGGATGGCTTGTTGGACGGCAGCTCCAACCCCGGCTTCAAAGTAGTGTTTGCGCTGATTGGCGGTGTCGATGCCGACAAACCCGGCTTGCAGAGCGGCACGGACACAGGCTTCGGTGTCATCTTCTTTCCAGGCGGTGCCATACACCAAAGTCGGCACCTGTTGGCCATGATGGGAAATGTGGCGGATCGGCATAAAAAAACCTCCCGGACGGATAATTGATTATACCCCAGGGGCACAGGGGGCCGGGCTGGTCAACGCTACAGGGCCGGTCAGTTCTTCCATTTCCAACGTAGGTGCAGGGGGCAGACAATCTTCTGCCCCCTGCACCTGCATCACGCCTAAAGCTTATATTTACGCTCTATTTAGAGGTAATGAAGAGCCCTACCGCGTTCCGGTGAGGCATTCGCATCGCATTCGCTACTACGTTTATAAGGCGGTAGGCGTAGAACTGGGGCGTATGCAATACGCTGGTACGGGGTTATGATGATGCAGAGACCCCTAAGGAGATCCCAATGATGTGGAAAGTGATGGTGAGTGCCCTGCTGCTGGCGCTTCCGGCCCAGGCCGCCCCTGAAATTTCGGCGGAAGCTGACCAGTGGTTAAAGACCTTGGTCGAGAAGCGCTTGGCGCAAGCGGTGGCGGTGGGGGTGATCGACGCCCAAGGGGAAACCACGCTGCGCTTTTATGGGCAGCGGGATGCCGCCAGCAAGGCCCCCGTACAAGCCAATACGGTGTTTGAAATAGGTTCGGTGTCCAAGGTTTTTAATGCGGCTCTCTTGGCCCGGAGGGTACAGCAGGGTTTTGTCAAATTAGATGACCCGGTACTGACTCACCTGCCGAAGCCTGTGACGGTGCCGGGCCGTTCGGGCCAGGCCATTACCCTGCAACATCTGGTGACGCATACATCCGGGCTGCCCCGTTTACCAGGCAATCTCAAACCCAAAGACATGGCCAATCCGTATGCCGATTACACCCGCGATAATTTGTGGGCCTTTCTGAAAACATATTCACTGCCGCGCGATCCAGGGGCGAAGTATGAATACTCCAATCTGGGCTCTGGGCTCTTGAGCCAAGCTTTAACGCATCAGGCCAAAATGGCTTATGAACCGCTGCTCCAGCGCGAAGTGCTGAAACCTTGGGGGATGCCGGATACGGGCATTGCTTTGCGTGCGGACCAGTTGGCCCGTCTGGCCAAAGGGTTTAATGGCCAACATGAGGTGGCCAATTGGGATTTTCCGACCCTGCCCGGGGCCGGGGCGCTGCGCTCAACTCTCACCGACATGGTGCGTTTTGCCGGGTTGCAACTGGGGGCGATTTCCCACCCGGATCAGCTTCTGTTTGAGCAGATGGCGCAACCCTTGGCCCATGCCGATGGCAACATGAAAATAGGTATGGGCTGGCATCTGTTTTCCCGCAAGGACAAAACCTATGTCTGGCACAATGGGGGCACCGGGGGCTACCGTTCGTTTGTGGGCGTTGACCGCCAAGGGGGCCGGGCGATGGTGATTTTGGCCAGCACCAATACGGATCTTGATGCGTTGGCGTTGCATGTGCTCGACCCAGCGTTTCCGGCTCCGGCCTTACCCAAACGCGCATCCCGTTTGCAGCAAATGTTAAAGACGGTGTTAGAGTAGTTCCTTAATGGAGGGTGTTCCCCAACAGTTTTTGCGCAAAGGCTTTGAATTTATCCCGCTCAGCTTCGGTGGGGTAAAAATCAAAGACCGTGTGTAAAACGGTGGGGGTGCCAACATTGTCTTCTCGCCCAACTCGGTAATGGGTGATCATTTGTTGGAGTGTATATTGGGTCCCTGTATTGTCCAAGAAAATGGGGGTGTCTCCCGATTTTCCCATATAGGTAAACCAGTGCCGGTCACTGGAACCAAAGGGTTTACTGCCCATATCGTCACTTTCACCTTCTAGACGCATATTTGCGTTGGTGTTAATGAATAGCACCATGCCCGGTTTGAGGACGTCTTGATCGAACATGGCTTGCAGGTTTTCTTCCTGTGGCTTGGTGGGGTCAGCGGGATTGTGTTTATCTTTGGAAAATGGGGTTGTCCGTGTACCGGGCGTGTGGGTGACTTTGACCGGGCCATAGTCTTTAGAGCCCTGCTCCCCATTTTCAGTGAGGGTGAGCATTTTTTGGACGTTAATTTCCCGGCCCAGGATCAAGGTATGCAGCAAGTCGGTTTTGGCAGCACAACCCACATTATCGTGTTTGTAACCATCGGTAACACCCTCTTGGGGCCTGCGTTGGTAAATATCGCCAAACAGATCCGATTTTTGCTCGGGGGTTTGGGGGCCAACGATATAACGTTTTACGACAGTGCCGCCTTTCGCATAAACGCCTTCTACAGAGACTTGTCCTTTTTCTACCAGGGCTGTTTGTTTTGCCTCTAAGGCTTGTCTTTTTTGTTCCAGGGCCGCTTGATCACTGTCAATTTTAGCCTGCTGGGCCGGAATTCTGGGGTCATTGGGGGCGCGTTGTTGGAGGCGCTCAAGTTTTTCGCGGGCGCCTGCAAGTGTTCGGGTCGCGTTGTTAAAATCACGTTCTAATTTGCCGACTTCCTGTTTTAAATTTAAATATTCGAGTTTGGCTGCACGGTACTGCTCTTTGGTTTGTGGATTCTGTTCGACGGTGTTTGTTGCATATTCTTTCATGGGAATAGTTGTTTTATGGGTATCGCGGGCTTTAGGGTCAGCTTGCAAGATAATTTCCTCAGGGGCAATGTCCTTTTGACCTAAATAGTGGTTCAGTATTTCTAAATCGGAAAGGGCGTTTGTCAGATCTGTGGGGAGGGAAACACCCTGTGCTTGTAAGGATCTGCCCAGAGCGACCGCATCGATCTGTTTTGGATCAGCAGGCATGAGCTGATGGGTGCGGGCGAGCTGTTTCAACGTATTAGCTTGTGAAGCTGTGATCACGCCTGCTTGTCTGGCTTCATCCAAATTGAGTTGTGAATCCCCATTTTTATCTGACTTCCCTAAAGCACTTTGGAGCGCCCCAAAGGGAATACCGTTATGGAAACTTTCTAAGTCATAACCGCGATGGCTTTGTTCTAATTTATTTAACCAATTTGTGTTGGCGGCCAAGGGACCTTTTAAGGTGCGCTCTTCTGGAAAGGGCACCATTTTACTGGGTGGAAACGCGAAGGTGTATATGGGAGGACGGACGCTACCGGGGGTACACGTTTTGACGTCGGTACAAACGGGCGGAGTCTGCATCGGAGCGGAAGTACTCACATCATCCAATAGGTCGGGGTTAAAATCTATGGGATCTATATTTGAGGGGTCTCCCTCTGTGGGGTGAGGGGAGGCATGGTTGTAAACCTGTTCGGTGGAGCCGATAGTGAACGCCTCTGAGAAACGGGGCTGGCTGGTGTCTTGGGATGATGGATGGGCGGCACTCAATAGTGCGAAGTCATCGTGTTTTGGGCCCAGTCCGAGCCCATGGGTGAGTAAATTGCGCAGGCCGATGCCGGGGGTTTGGGTGGGGGCTTCTTTTTC
>DLGM01000366.1 GCA_002482705.1 Cyanobacteria bacterium UBA7694 | reverse complement strand
GTCACGACCGAGGTCATCAGTTCCAAACCAGTGCATGGCTGAAGGCGGCAACAGCCGTGAATTGGCCAAATCACCCTGAGTGGGGTTGTATTGGCTAAAGAGCTGGGGGAAAAAAGCCAGCAGCAAGAAGAGGACCACGATCAGCCCTCCTAACATGAAGGACTTATTGCGCAGCATGCGTCTGCTGACGAGTGCCCAGGAGCTTTGTTCCCGAGCTGGGGTGATTAAATCCTGGGTGATCACTAGAGCTCAGCCATAATGCTATTGAGTAAGCGGGTAAAGGTTTCGCTGCTCTCTTTAACGGTGCGGAGCACGTCATCCCCGGTGGCGTGGTGCCCGCCGTCGGGGATGGCAATATCGCTGATCAGGGCCAAGCCCATGACTTTCATGCCGCGATGTACGGCATTAATCACCTCGGGAACTGTGGACATGCCAATCGAGTCAGCACCCCACTGCATGAGCATGCGCAGTTCGGCTGGGGTATAAAACACCGGGCCGGTGATGCCGCAGTAAATGCCTTCATGGAGGCGGATGCCTGCTTTTAAGGCGGCGGAGTGAGCTACTTTTCGCAGTTCGGGGGTATAAGCATCAAACATAACGGGGAAGCGAGGGCCCACAGCTTCGTCATTATGACCAATCAGGGGGTTGCTACCGGTAAAGTTGATATGATCGCGGATCAACATAATATCGCCCGCTTTAAAGTTATAGTTCAGGCCCCCGGTGGCGCAGGTGACGATCAGGGTGTGGGCGCCCATTTCTTTCATGGCAGCGATAGGATAGGTGACTTCCTGTTGGGTATACCCTTCGTAGGTGTGAAAGCGCCCTTGCATGACCATGACGGCTTTGCCATTCAGTTTGCCAATCACCAGATTGCCCGCATGACCAGGGGCAGTAGATTTCAGGAAATGGGGGATTTCGCTGTAGGGGATACGGACTGCTTCTTCCATGCTTTCAGCAATCACGCCCAGACCGGAGCCCAGAATAATGCCATATTCGGGTTGAATAGAGGTGTGTTTACGAATAAATGCAGCGGTATTTTCAAGATGTTCTTTGGGATACGTCATTAAAGTGCCTTTCTATGGTGCTGGTAGGCTTGCCTTGCCAGCTGCGCTCAAGGAGCGCAAATTCGCGGAATACTCCCATGGAGAGCCTGTAAGGGTGATTTTTGTTAAACACCACAAACAACTGCCAATTATACCATAGGCCTTCAGCCCTTGCCCCGTGCTATCATAGGTGTGGATTTGAGGTACTATGACGGCCACACAGCTTCATCATATTTCGTTTGTTCCCTACTTATTGTGTTTGGGCACAGCCCTAGTGCTTTTTTTCTGGGGAGCATTGAAGCGCCAAGAGCGTTTTGTGCGTTGGGCTTGTGTGGCTTTTGGTTTGGCGGGTCTGTGTATGGTACCTCTTTACCTCTCGGGGCATCCCACCCGGCAACAAATGCCAGCCCATACCCAAGTGGCTGAACTGGCCATCGACAAACACTATCGCATGACCAAATTTGCCCTGGTGGGCGCCTTGGTCACAGGCTTAGCGGGAGCCGGAACGCTGCTCTATTTTCGCCGCCGCCCGCTGCCCGATTGGTTGGTGCCCAATCTCTTTTTCCTGATTTTAATGACCGTTACCTTTACCGCACGGAGCTGGGTGTCCGCCGTTAAAATTGGGGCGGAAATGCGGGCCCCGCCACCTGCCAGTGCTGCTCCTACTCAGCCAGCTTCTTAGCGGGCTATTTTATCCTGATTGTGGGTACTGCCAGGAAGCCTGTTTGCACCCGTAATCAAGCGGGCTGAGCGGTTGCGAGTCAGATAGTTCCATCCCCATTGCAAGACCACTTGGACACGGTTCCCAAACTCGATCAGGTAAACAATGTGAATAAACAACCACATCAGCCAAGCCAAGAAACCACTGACCTTCATTTTGCCGCTTTCAACGACCGCCAGCTTACGACCAATGGTCGCCATATTGCCTTTGTCAAAATAGACAAAGGGTTCAGGTGGGTGGGTCTGTCCCTGTAAGCGCGCCAAGAGATGCTGTGCGACATAGGTGCCTTGTTGCATTGCTACAGGCGCAACACCCGGGAGGGGTTGGCCACTGGGCCCAACACAGTGGGCCAAATCTCCTAAGACATAAATCTCAGCGTGATTGGGCAGCGTCAAATCGGGGTTGACTTTGATACGTCCGACCCGATCTAGTTCGGCCCCGGTGGCCGTAGCCAATATTTTCCCCAAGGGGGAAGCCTGAACCCCTGCAGCCCAGAGTACGGTATGGGTGGGCAAGACTTCCTCCTGATCTTGATGGCGCAGGCGTACATGATCCGCTTGGATGTCGATCACTTGGGTACGGGTTCGTACGGTTGCACCTAATTGTTCGAGGGAAATGACCGCTTGGGCCGAAAGGCTGGGATCATAAGGGGGAAGAATACGCTCTCCGGCTTCAATGAGGTATATTTTGGCCTGAGCCGGATCCATACGGCGGAAGTTGCCTTTGAGGGTTTGGTGAGCGATTTCACCTAAGGCTCCAGCTAACTCCACACCTGTTGGGCCACCCCCTACGACCACAAAGGTGAGCAGGGCTTGGCGGCGCTGCGGGTCTGTTTCCCGTTCGGCGCTTTCAAAGGCCAATAAGACCTTACGGCGGATTTCGGTGGCGTCTTCTAAGGTTTTCAGGCCAGGCGCATGTTGCTCCCAGTGGGCATTGCCAAAGTAGTTGTGGCTGGCCCCGGTGGCAACCACCAAATAGTCATAACTTAGGCTTTCGCCATCGCTAAAATGAATCAGGCGGGCTGCCGGATCAAGGGTGCTGACTTCTGCCAACAAGACTTCGGTATTGGTCTGGTGTTTTAAGATGGCGCGCAGGGGGGCGGCGATATTTGCCGGAGAGAGGCCGCCGGTAGCGACTTGGTAGAGTAACGGTTGAAATAAATGAAAGTTGCGACGATCAATGAGCGTCAGTTGTGCGGGGGCATGATGCAGATGTTGGGCAGTATATAAACCGCCAAAACCCCCTCCGATAATTGCAATACGTGGGCGAGTCATAAAGACCTCCTTTGGCTAGGCCAAAACGGGTGGGTGGAATCTGCAAATTCTACGCCTATTTTACCACAACTTGAAGAGCAAGTGGAAAACGTACACTTAATAAGTGTAGGCCTATAGAACAAGCCGAGATCATGTATTTCAAATGCCAAGACCCCTGACAATTTGTCAGGGGTCTTGCACAGCAAAAACGGAAGGGTTAACCCACCAAACTGGCCGTTTGTAACCAATTCATCAGGCTGTTAATACCGGGGAACACTCCCAGGTTAAAGGGGCCAAACCCGGCCCAAAACACTGTCAGGGCAGTAATGGCAAGCACAGCCGTGATCGCCACTGGACGCGCCTGTTGTTGGGCCCAATGTTCACCAGTGGGCTGCATATACAGGGTGGTTACCACCCGCAGATAGTAGGCAATGGCAAGCACGCTGTTGAGAATGGCAAAGCCAGTTAGCAGCACCTGTTGGGCTCCTAAGGTGGTTGCAAACAGGTAATACTTGGCAAAGAAACCACCCAATGGGGGTACCCCAATAAACGACAGCATAAATAGGCTCAAGGCAAAAGCTGCAAAGGGGTATTCAGAGGCCAAACCGGCATAATCACTCAATTTTGTGTGTGCCTCGCGACGGGCGCTCAATAACGTCAGGGCGGCAAAGACACCCAAAGAACTGAGCACGTAGATCAAGAGGTAATAGAGCAAAGCTGACACGGCTTGATTGTTGCTTTGGTTGCTTAAAGCGGTTACACCCACTAACAAATAACCCGTGTGCACAATGCTGGAATAGGCCAACATGCGCTTAAAGCTGGTTTGTACAAAGGCCATCATATTGCCAACGAGCATTGTGACAGCAGCCAAGATAGCAATCAGGTCAACCCAGTAGGCACGAAGATCGACCAAGCCCTCACCAAGAACCCGGATCAGCAGGGCAAATACACCCGCTTTGACGGCGGTGGCCATAAAACCCGTGATCGGCATCGGTGCACCTTCATAAGCATCTGGTGTCCAGGTGTGGAAGGGAACGGCAGCGATCTTAAAGCCCAAACCACTGAGCATTAAAATCATGGCTAAACCTGACAGGGGTGTATGGGCGCGCGACAAGAAATAATCGCGCAGCCCTGCCAGTTGGGTGGTGCCAGTCACACCATACATCAGGGCGATGCCATAAAGCAAAATGGCGGAGGCCAAAGAACCCAGCAAGAAATATTTAAATGCCCCTTCGTTGGAGCGCAGGCTGGTGCGTTGGTAACCCACCAAGGTATAGACCGACATGGAAACAATTTCGAGGCCAACAAACAGGGTCATGAGTTCTTTGGACGAAGCCAAAATCATCATGCCGCTGAGGCTGAAAAAGAGCAGAGCAAAATATTCACCCCGCTGTAGGTTTTCTCGTTCTAAATAAAACGACGAAATCAGGACTGTGACCAATAAGGCAAAGAGCGTGAGCAGATGGAAAAAGACGGCGAAGGTGTCGAGCACATAAAAATTGCCCAGTGGAGCCAATGTGCCCCCAGCTTTGAGCATTTGCTGGTAGCTAAACAGGGTGGCCACACCACTGACTGCTGCGCCCAAAGCGGCTATGGAAGTGAGCAGACTGCGCCGTTCGTTGGGTAAAAAAGCCCCCAACAAGAGCAACAAAATGCCCCAAGTAATAACCAGCCCTAAAGGTAAAAAGGTAAAAAGTGCACTATTCATAAAGAGCTTCTCCCGGCAGGGCCACGTGGAGTTGGATGTTTTGGCTGTGCGGGTATTGCTTGACCGTGGGTTCGATCCGATCGATCACGGGAGCTGTATAAACGCCCATGACAATTACGGCCAAAATAAACGGCGTGAGCAAGAGCACCTGACGGGGAGCCAGTTCGAGGTTTTCATGGGTTTTTACCAGCTCTGTCTGGGGCCCAAACAAGAAGCGCTGGGTTAACCAAAGCATATATGCAGCTGAGAAAATCAGCGTTGTTGCTGCCATTGCACCCAGGATAGGCTGATGGGTCGTGACACCTAAAAGGATGAGGAACTCACCCACAAAGCCGTTGAGCCCCGGAACGCCAATCGAGGCAAAGGTCATGAGCATAAAAATCACGGCAAAGATTGGGGCTGAGGTTGCCAGCCCCCCCAGCTCCCGAATGTCACGCGTGCCTGTGCGGGTTTCGAGCAGATGTACCAACAGGAAGAGGGCGCCTGTTGCAACCGCATGGTTGACGATGTGATACAGGGTGCCGTTGAGTGACGACAGATTCCAGGTAAACACCCCCAAGGCAATCAGGCCTAAGTGGCTGATCGACGAATACGCAATCAGGCGCTTGATATCGGTTTGAGCCAGGGCTGTCACTGCTGCATAGACCAAACCAATAATGGCTACAATGGACAAAATCGGAGCCCATTTGGCAACCACTTCTGGGAACAGCGGTAGACTAATGCGCAGTAGGCCATAAATGCCCATCTTGGCCATAATCCCCGATAACAAGAAGGTGATCGGAGTGGGGGCTTCTGCGTAAGCATCTGGCAACCAGGTGTGTAGAGGGAAAATCGGGATTTTGATCAGGAAGGCCAGAGCAAATCCAAAGAACAGAAGCTCAGCGCTCCAATGCAGGCCCATGGGCACTTGATACAGATCGAGGAGGTTAAAGGTCCAAGCGCCCGTTTTTTGGTGGTACTGCACACCCAGATACAGAATGCTCAACAGTAAAACCAACGAACCAGCCATGGTATAAATGACAAATTTAGTCACGGCCTGGATGCGTTTAGCGCCGCCCCAGATGCCGATGAGGAAGAACACAGGGATCAGCATCAATTCCCAGAAGAGATAGAACAGCACCAAATCGACCGCCAGAGCGGTACCGATCAGCCCTGCTTCAAAGAGCAGAATGAGTGAAAAGTAGGAGCCGGGTCTATGCTCAACCTGATTCCAGCTTGCTAACATGGCAATCACTGTAAACAGTGTTGTCAGCACGATGAGCATCAGGCTCAAACCATCTACGCCGAGATGATACTCAATCCCCAAACTGGGAATCCAGGGGCGCTGTTCTGTGAATTGCAAAGAGGGTTGGGCTTGGAATTGGCAGAATAAGACCAAACTTAAAACAGCTTCAAGGGCGGCTATACCTACAGCGGCCATCCGCACTTGAGCGCCAAAACGGCGAGGCAATAACAAAAGCACGGCTCCCGAAAGGAGCGGGAAAAAGATCAGTAGTGAAAGCAAGATGGAATTCATAAGGTGACTCCTGGCTGGCGCAGCAGGAAGTAGAAGCATGCCAGCAAAATCATGCCTATCAGCATGTAATAGCCATAGGCTCGCACATTGCCAAATTGTAATGTGCGCACAATCAGTGAAAGGACATAATAGACCTTGCTGCCAATGACAATTGCACCGTCGATGAGCATGGGTTCAATCACTTCTTTGTGCAGTTGGGCAGCCATCATCAGCGGTTTGACAATGCCATAACTGTAGGCCAGGTCAAACCCATATTTGGCTTTGAGCACAAGGGTGACTGGGTTAAAGTTATCTGCGGGGGGCTGTACATCGGCTTTATAAAATTGGCTAAAGGCCATTACAATGCCCAAACCTGCAGCGCTTAAAGAAACTACCATCAAGCCCAACGACAATAAAAAGGCATTGTCAGGAGCATGGTGGGCACCAAAGACGGGCTCCATCCAATGGGAGATCCAGTTTGGCAGACCTAGGGTACCAGGCAAACCCAGCACTCCCACACTAATGGCTCCAATACCCAACAAGATTAAGGGCAGTTTCATGGCCATGGGTTCAGCATGGACTTCAACGGTCGAGCGGCGTGTGCCTTCAAAGGTGAGAATATACAGGCGGAACATATAAAAGGCCGTCAGGCCTGCGGTGAGAACACCCACTCCCCAAAAGAAGTAGTAGTGATTTTCCCAAAGAGCCCACAAAATTTCGTCTTTGCTGAAGAAACCTGCAAAGGGTGGAACCCCCGCAATTGCCAGGGTCGAAACCCCCATGGCAAAGGCCGTCACTTTTAATAACGGGCGTAACCCGCCCATCTTCCAGAGGTTTTGTTCATGGTGCAGGGCATGAATCACGGCACCAGCGCCTAAGAACAGGGCGGCCTTAAAAAAGGCGTGGGTAAAGACGTGAAAGATGCCTGCGGCATAGGCACCAGCGCCTACACCCATGAACATATAACCCAGTTGGCTGACGGTGGAATAAGCCAGCACCTTTTTAATGTCGTCCTGTACCAGGGCAATGGAGGCGGCCATCAGGGCGGTTAATCCGCCAATGGTGACAATCAATGCACCCACAACTGGGGTCAAATCGTATAAGAAATGCATGCGCGAAATCAGGTATACCCCAGCCGTGACCATCGTTGCAGCGTGGATCAGGGCACTGACGGGGGTCGGGCCTGCCATTGCATCGGGCAACCACACATGCAAAGGGATTTGGGCCGATTTACCCAAAGCACCGATCAGGAGTAACAGGGCAATCAGGTTTAGTTGCAGGGGGGAGATAGTGGCAATTTTTTCTTGAATATGAATGAAGTCGAAAGCTCCAACAGCTTGGAAAAGCAGGAAGATCCCGAGGATAAAACCAAAGTCACCTACCCGGTTGACCACAAAGGCCTTGGTTCCGGCGGCGGCTTTTTGGGGGTCATTAAACCAAAAGCCAATTAATAAGAAGGAACAAACCCCCACTCCTTCCCAGCCCATGAAGAGCCCGACCAAGTTGTCGGACAAAATCAGCATCAGCATGGCAAAAAGGAAGAGGTTTAGATAGGTGAAATAACGGCTAAAACCCCGGTCACCGTGCATATAGGCGCTGGAAAAGACATGGATCAATGAGCCAATAAAGGTGATCATGAGTACCATCAGCCCAGAGAGGCGATCCAGCGTCAGCCCCAGTTGCAGGTCAAAGCTGCTGGTTTTGATCCAGCTAAATAGCGTCTGATGGAAGACCAAATCGGGTTGCCCCAACATTTGGATGAACAGGGCCCCTGAGAGGAGAGTGGCCAATACCGGGCCTGCACAAGCAATGATGGTGACCCATTGCTCGGAAGGTCCCTGTGTTTTACGGGTGTTCAAGAGTGTCAGCAGACCTAATACCACAGCTCCCAAAAGGGGGGCTGCGAGAATGGCTGGCAGCAAAGGGGTATCTTGAAGTGTCACCGCAGTGTGAAGGATTGCATCATGAGAGGACGATGTTGTCATAGCGGTTAACCTTTCATGGCGTTATAGTCATCGACATTGATGGTGTCACGGTTTTTAAACAGTAGAATCACCAAGGCCAGACTAATTGCCGCTTCTGCGGCCGCAACGCCAATGACAAAAAATACAAAGACATGCCCGTCCATTTGATTCAAGTGGCGGGCAAAGGCAACAAAACTCAGGTTAATGCCGTTGAGCATCAGCTCAATTGAGAGCAACATAATAAAAATATTTTTGCGGCTTAGAAAGCCTGTCAGCCCCAGAAAAAAGAGGATGGCGCTGACGGAGAGATAGTGGGTTAAACCAGGCATAGTTAAGCTCTTCTCTTGGCCAAGGTGACCACTCCAACCAAGGCGACTAACAAAAGGATAGATACGATTTCAAAGGGAAAAAAGAACTGAGTATACAGTTCAAGCCCTACACTTTTGATTGAGCCAAAACCGTTAGCGGACAGAGCGGGGAAAGTGCTGTCGCCAAAATGTTGGTGAATGGCCCACAAGGTGGTGAGCAGGAGCGGACTGCTCAAGGCGAAAGTTAATAAAACCTTGACCTCAAACCCTGTCTCTTTGGGAAAGCTGCTCTCACGGACATTGAGGAGCATGATCACAAAGACCATCAGGGCCATAATCGCCCCGGCGTATACCAAAATTTGGATTACAAATAAAAATTCAGCTGAGAGCAGGGCATACAGACCTGCCAGGGCGATCAGCGTAACGACCAGCGAAAGGGTCGCTGACAGAGGATGACTTCTGGTGATCGTAAGAAGCCCGCCGATGACCGCAACGGCTGCAAGAATGATGAAATAAAGGGTGGTCTCCATGATTGCTGCCTTGAAAAATGTCTCACTTAAAACGAATAAAGCTAAATCATTATAGCCTATGGAAACCTATTCCCCAATAAGATTGGAAGCGGTGGCAGGAGCCATGGCAATGAGGCGTTAAGGGCCTCTTAATCTGCTGGGTAGCCGCTCTGTTGATGCATCTCAAATGGTGTTATACTTCTGCATTATCTGCCGCTTGGCGTTCCGCTGCCGAACGGTCTGAATGGGAGGAAAGACCACCACATGACCTCGATTTTGATCGTAGACGACTCGAGCGTAACCCGCAAAGTCATCAAGAAGCACCTCAGTACCGGCCCTTATGCCAATGCACATACCCTTGAGGCTCCCGATGGGGAGAAGGCGCTCGAAGTATTCAAATCAGAAACCCTTGATGTGGTGCTGAGCGACTGGAATATGCCGAAAATGAATGGCCTAGAGTTTGTGCGTAAACTGCGCGAATATGAAGCCACCAGTGCGCGGGAAAAACCTGTACAGATTATTATGATTACCACTGAAGGCACCATTGATAAAGTCACGGAGGCCATGGAGTCGGGGGTCAATGAATATATCGTGAAGCCCTTTACGGCTGAAACGCTGACCAAGACACTCAAAAAAGTTGTGCCTCTACGCGTCTAGCGGTTGGGAGCAGTGCTGCTGGAGGAGCGTGCCTTTATCGACGCAGTGAGAATTTCCGTGAAACAGTTGTTTTCTACGATGATTCCCCTGCGGATTTTGCCAGATGTCAATCCTGAGTTACCCCCACCAGAAGTGTTGGGAACCATCGATATTCATGGGCAGCTCAACGGGTCTCTCTCTCTGCAGCTCTCTTACCCGCTGGCGATTGAGCTGGCTGCACGTCTTTTACAAGAACCCTTAATGACTGTGAATGAAGAAGTGCTTGAGGCGGTGGCTGAAGTTACCAATATGATTGCTGGCGGCATTAAAACGGCCTTAACCCAACAACGTCAAGATCTCTTTAGCATTGGGCTGCCCCAAGTCTTTGACTTGGCGGGAGTACAGCCTCCTGCCCATGTGCTGCCTCCCCCATGGTTACATTTTGCAGTGCCGATTGCCACTGAACAGGGGGCATTCTCGGTGCATGCTCTGTTATACCGGAGGCCAACCCCATGACACTCAGCACCATTCAACAGGTGGTCAGCTTTCGTTTGGCGGCGGAGCGTTATGCCCTCGATATTCTCAATGTGCAAGAGATTATTCGCCCGTTGCCGATTACCCCAGTTCCACTCACCCCAAACTGGATTGCTGGCGTCATCAATTTGCGGGGTCAAATTGTCCCGCTGATTCATTTAGCCCCTCGTTTAGGTTTGGGTGCTGAGCCGCTTCAGGCTTCTACCCGTTTTATTATTGTCCGCAGCCAAGATGAAAGCATTGGTTTGGTGGTCGATCAGGTCATGGAAGTGTGGGTTTTGTCAGAAATCCCCCTCGAACCGGTTACCAGTGCGCTCGCTTATCAAGATGCTGTATTGGGGGTTGGACGCCTCAAGGATGGGATTTTTATGGTGCTTTCTCTCGATACGGTCTTACAGGATTATCACTTAACCCCTCAACTACAGGAGGCTGTATGAAAATATTTGCCAAGCTGATGGTAAGTTTCTCGATTACCTCGTTTTCGCTGCTGGTGATTGTTATTATCAGTTTGACAGGGCTAGGCCAACTGAGCCAAAAGCTTCAGGGAATGTATACGCACATTGATGTTAAAACTGAGCAGACGACCCGTCTTTATCAAGAAAGTGTGCGTATTCAGTCACAAATATTTTGGCCTACCGTTGTGTGGTTTGGGTTGTCACAACTGATTTTGCTGGTTCTGGCTTTCCGCCAAACCCGTCAGATTACCCGATCCCTCAAGGAGGTCAACCAAGTTGCCAACTCAATTGCGGGTGGGAATCTTACGCGCACAGCGGTAGTGCGTACCCAGGACGAATTTGCCGAACTGGCCCATACCTTTAATGAGATGACCCATAACCTCAATGAAAAATTTGGCCGCATCTTAGAAACCTCTAACCAAACTGCCCAAGCTTCTGGGGAAATTCAGTCTTTGGCCCGCGAAACAGCGACGGGTGCAGCCAAACAGGCTTCGGCTATTTCTGAGATATCGGGCTCTATGGAAGAAGTCAGCCGATCGGTGCGCGGTATTGATGAACAGGCCTCAGCTCTGGCTTTGCGTGCTACCGAAACCAATCGCCAAATTGAGCAGGTGGCAAAAAATCTAACGGAATCGACCAGCAGCATTCAGAAGCTTTCTAATGCGAGTGACCAAGTATCCATCGTTGTTTCCCAAAACTTTAATGCCTTTAATGAAATCCGTCGCAGTGCAGAGTTTATCAGCCGAGGCACTGCGGATGTCTCAGCGGCCATTAATCAGCTCTCCTCCAGTTTTAATGAGGTCTCTTTTAGTATTCAAGAGGGTGCCCGTTTGGGCCAAGATATGCAGGAAGCGGCCTTTGAAGGCAGTGCCTCGGTGCAAAAGACCATTCACGGCATAAACCATCTCAAAGAGGTTGTTCTAGAAGCTTCTAGTGTTATTGAGCATCTGGGTGCTAGCACCCAGAAAATCGGTGAAATTATTAATGTTATTGATGATATCTCTGATCAGACTAACTTATTGGCGCTTAACGCTGCGATTGAAGCGGCTCGGGCTGGTGAGCATGGGAAAGGTTTTGCTGTGGTCGCTGATGAGGTGCGCAAACTGGCTGAGCGTTCCAGCCGTGCCACTAAAGAAATCTCGGAGCTGATTCGTGGTATCCAAGTGGAGGCTGAAGGTGCGGTGAAAACTGTCCGTGGTGGGGTAAACCAGGCAGAAGAAGGGGCTCGTTTGGCTGCTGAAACAGGCGGTAAAATTAATCAGGTTATCAAGGGCGTAGAGACTACGGTGAGTTTGATTGAACAAATCAGAGAGGGGGCCGAAGAACAGGCCCGCGCTGCTGAGCATATTGCCGCTCGTGCTGAAGACATGAGCCATCAGGTCAACAAAGTTACCGAAGAAGTCAAAGCCCAGGCCTTTAATACAGAAAACACGGTCCAAACGATTGAGCAGGTCAGTCAGATGATCAAACAAATTGTGCAGGCCACTGAGCGCCAAGAAGAAAGCAATCAGCAGATTGTGCAGGCAACGGCTGATATTAGCAAGGCCTCTCAGGCGATTCGTTTGGATACCGCCCGTCAGGTGACTTCGATTGAGCGGACCCAGGCCGCCGTTTCAGAGGTTGAAAAGGTAGCTCACGGGAATGATCGTATTGCTCAACAAACCCTTGAATCGGCCCGGGCTGTGGCTGAATTTGGCGAAGAATTACGCGAAATGGTGCAAGAGTTTCAGCTTTCCGCTGTGCATTTGCCGCAGCGGAAAAAGTATATCAATCAATTGCGCAGCCCTGGGGCGATATCCCAAGCACCAGTTAAAACGGCCCGTTTCAGCCGGGTACTCAACGACGAATAATTTACTTAGTGGGCAATGCCTGTTCTTCAAAGGCATAAACCACGCCGTCTTCCCCCCCAATAATCAAGAGGTCTTTGACAATGATGGGGGGGGCAGTCAGCGCACCTCCGGTGGGGTAAACGCTGCTTAGACGCCCGGAGTGTTCCCATGCATATAACATGCGGTTCTCAGAACCGGCATAAATATGCTTTTGGGTGACAATCGGCGCACCCAAAGGGCGTGGGGCGCGGAATTTCCATAAGACTTCTCGGTTATTCAGATCAAATGCATACAGGTGCTGAGTGTGGCTGGTGAAATAAAGCGTGTCCCCTCCCAATGCCATGTCAGAGGTGACATGATCACCGGTCAAAGTAAAGCGCCAGTTGAGGGTTCCAGAAAGTAGATCAAAGCTATATATGTCACCATTTTCGCTGCTTATGTGAGCTGCTTTGGCGGTGAGAATGGGAGCGGACGTGGGGGCTCCCGTGAGGGGGTGTGTCCAGGCGATTTTTCCGCTGGCGCGCTCAATGGCCAGCATATAGTTGCCCGAGAGGGATTGGGTGCCTACATAAATATGAGTGGGGCTCCAAGTGGCTATCCCCCCGAGTTGCCCCGGTAAAATAGTCCGCCATTGTTCCGTACGGCTGGTTCGCTCTAAAGCGACCAAGGCACTTTTCTCAAGGTTCTCAGCACTGTAGGGCGGGTCAGCGCTATAAATAATCTGCTTATCATCCGCACTGACCCATGGGGGGCGATTCTCAAGCTCTCCACTTTCCAGTTCCCATTGTTTTTCACCATTGCTGCGGGCAAAACCATAAATGTGATAATAGGGGGACCATTTCCCAGCCAGAATTTCGTTTCCTTGTAGGCTGGGGCTCTGATACAATCCCCCTTGCTCGATGGTTTGTTTCCATAACAAGGCCCCCTCATGGCTTAAGGCAATCAGCGTTCCATCCCGTGAACCGATGTAAATCCGTTCGGCATCAGCCACTGCCGCATACATAATCCGCCCTTCGGTGGCATGTTTCCAGCGCAGCCGTAAGGGGGGACGGGGGCCTTCGGGTAGGGCGGCCCGACGTGCTAAGTTATAACGGTGGGTGGGCCATTCTTCGACCCAGGCTCGCTGTGCGGCACAGCCTGACAGGAGCAAAATAAGGGCTGTGATCGTTATTTTTTGATACATGCTAACTCGTCCTCTCAACGGGGGATACTGGCAGAGAACGTCCAAGCTGCTGATGCAGATAAACACTTTCTACCAACCCCAATGATGCCATATGAATGAGCATCGAACTGCCCCCATAACTAAAAAGTGGGAGTGGGACACCGGTGACGGGTAAGAGATCTAGATTCATCCCAATATTAACAGCCACATGGGCTAATAACATGGTGCCTACGCCCGTACACAGATAGAGTTCACTCAGCTTTTCACTGCGATAGGCAATCCATAGGGTGCGGGCTATCAGGGCACTAAACAGTAGGACAATTAAGCTACTCATAAAAAAGCCCCCTTCTTCACCAAGGGCTGAAAAAATAAAGTCGGTATGTTGTTCGGGCACAAAGCCCAATTGGGTTTGTGAACCTTGAAAAAAACCTTGGCCGAACCAACCGCCAGAACCCACCGCGATTTTCGATTGCATGACCTGATAACCGGCATTGAGTTCATCCGGTTGCGCGGCAATAAAGCTGAGGATGCGTTGTTTCTGGTAACCCTTTAAGAGGGACCAAGCCAGCTCGGTTAACCAGACAACCCCCCAATTTAAGAGCACCAGACTACTTTCAAAGGTGATTTGCTGGAGGGTGTGGGTACGGTGCCAACGCCGGTAAAGGATGCGTGCTAAAACGAGTACAAATAAAAGCGTCAAATAAACTTGCCAGACTACCGGGGCACCAAAAAAAAGAGCCAGACTGATGACAGGTGTGATCAAGGTTAATAAAACTGGGGTAGAAAGGGGAGACACCGTGAGCATCCCCAGAAATATCACCGCTATCATGAGCGTAGTTCCCAAGTCGGGTTGTTTAAACACCAGAGCACAAGGTAATAACAGGTGCAGAGCCAAGAGGCCAAAGTCTTTGATCTGAGGGCGATGCAATGACGCCAAATGGGTAGACAGGGTCAGAATTAAAACCACTTTGGTAAATTCTGAGGGTTGAAATGAAACCGGGCCAAAATAAAACCAGCGTCGGGAACCCGCAACTTCAGGGCCAATCAACAAAACCCCGATTAACAAAAGGGTCATCAAGATATAGATGGGTACAATCCAGCGCTGTAAACGGTGAATGGGATAACGGCTGATGGCAAAGAAGACGCTAATCCCTAAAAGGATGGAGATGACATGACGCAAAAATAAGCTGGGATTATTGTCAGCTAAACCTGCCGTACTCCAGACACATAGGCTGCTGAGCGTCAGGAGTGTAAAGAGACAGAATAAGTGCAGCGGATGGTGTTTCTGAGAACGTGGTGCTCTCGGCGGCTTGGATGTGATCATGGGGCCGTAGGGGATGGGGCATTGAGTAAGAAATCAAGGACCTGTTGGCCAATAGGGGCCGCTTTTCCTCCACCACTTCCCCCATGTTCCAAAAATACGCTGACCGCATAACGAGGGGATTGGGCCGGTGCATAAGCGACGACCCAAGCATGTGTGGGTCTACCTGGGGAGGTTTCTGCCGTTCCTGTTTTACCAGCAACTTTATAACCGGGCACACGCAGCGCTTTGGCTGTGCCATAACTGACAGCTTCTTCCATGCCCCGTTGTACAATTTGCCAGTGCTCCTGAGGAATGGTTGCCAATGCTGAATGGGTGGGAGCAATGCGGGAAGGCCCTTCCAGCAGGTGGGGGAGAGGGGTGTTGCCCCGTGTGGCAATCAGGGCTGTCATCATTGCCGCTTGCAGAGGCGTCATTTGGATAAAGCCTTGGCCAATCGAGGCATTAACTGTGTCGCCTGGTAACCAGGCCTGGCCTAATGCCTGACGTTTCCAAGCTTGGTCGGGTAAGAGCCCTGCACTTTCTGCGGCGCTTTCAATGCCTGTGGTTTGATTGAGCAAAAACAT
Organism: Cyanobacteria bacterium UBA7694; assembly: GCA_002482705.1. Lineage (GTDB taxonomy): Bacteria > Cyanobacteriota > Sericytochromatia > UBA7694 > UBA7694 > UBA7694. The sequence continues at coordinate 24,725 of DLGM01000366.1, read as the reverse complement.
TTCCCCGTAACGTTTGATCGGTTGAATCCCCATTTTGAGCGACAGCTCATAAAAGACCGTGTCGATAGAGTGGGCCAGGGCATTATAGATGTTTACGGTTCCGAATCCAGAGCGATTCCAATCATAAAAAATATGCCCACCCACGTTCAGAAACCCGCGGCTGATAAAGCTCTGGGAGGGGGTTAGATAATTTTCGCCAAGAGCGGCTAGGGTGGTGACCATTTTAAAAATAGAGCCTGGGGGGTAAGGGCTCAAGGCACGATTCATGAAGGGGTGGGTATTTGCCTGTTGGAGCTTATTCCACTCAGCTTGTGTGAGACCTCGGGTGAACATATTCAGATCGTATCCCGGTTCGCTGACTTGGGCCAATACACTGCCATCATTCACGTCCATGACAACAATGGCGCCACGGTAACTTCGTTTTTTTAGCAACTGCTGACAATGGCGTTGTAACTCTTTATCAAGGGTCAGGCGAATGCTTTGGCCCGGGATCGCAGGCTGATCTTTTAAAAATTCACGTTTGCGGGTTTTGGGATTCAGCGTAAAAAATTGCCGTCCATCTTTTCCTTTCAACTTGGCTTCTAAACGTTTTTCGAGGCCACTTTTGCCAATCATGACCCCTGGATAATAGTCTTTGTAGGCTTCTTTTTCCAGTTCTTCGGCAGTGACTTGGCCCACATGGCCCAAGATATGCGGAGCCAGTGCGCCCTCTGGATAACTGCGATTGAGACTGGTTGTGATTTCAAACCCCGGAATCTTAGCGCGGTTTTCTAATAATAGAGCCAGAGTTTCTGGGGGAAGATTGTGTGCCAAATAAATGGGATCCCCATTGGTACGAAATTCTAAGCGGCGCTGTAAGTCCGAAACCGGAATTTTGAGATGTGCTCCTAGCTGGCTTAATACCCCAGGTAAGGCCTGTTCTGAGACCCGCGCTGGATAAAATAACAGGGAGTAAGCGATGGCGTTTGTTGCAAGAATGCGATTGTGGCGATCATAGATCGTACCCCGTGCCGCCATGAGGGGCACTCCACGCATCTGATTCTCTTGGGCACGTTTCAGGAACTCGGGGCCTTTGAGGGCTTGCAAATAAAACAGCCGTCCAATCAAGAGCGAAATACAAAGGCCACAGACGGCAACCAGCCAAAGCACGCGCGGATGGGTGGGGGTGCGATACCATCTGTGGGCAAAAGAGACTCGCTTGGGCGAGGTGGTTGCCACCGAGCTTCTCCTTATTGTTTGAGGAGACGAGGCAAGTCTTGCTGTATGAGGCGCTCAACCTCGTCCCGCTGGGTTCCATCATAATAGCCGCGAATGCGGAATTTGTCATCGACTAAAACCAGCTTTTGACTATGCAGGAAAGGCCCACGCGTGGGCTGTTTGGCGTCGTGGTGGTTGGCGTGGGCATTGCCCAAATCTTGCACCGCCAACTTGAAGCTTTCCGTTGCCAATTGATGGAGTTTGGAGCGATCCCCCGTTAAAAAAAACCAGCGGTTGGGATCGGCCGCAAATTTATCGGCATAACTTTTTAACACCGCGGGCGTGTCAGTTTCAGGATCTACACTAAATGAAACCAGTTTTAAGCGCTGTTCTTTTGCATAATGTTGCTGAATACGGGTCATTTCTGCATTCATGATCGGGCACTCGGCCTGACAGGTGGTAAAGATGAAGTCAGCCACCCAAAATTGCTCGCGCAGATGCTTGGAGTCAAAGGTTTGTCCAGATCGTTCCGTAAAAGCAAAGTCTGCTACGGTTCCGTATATTGGCAGTGCCTGAGACTGACTTGGTTTGAGATTTTGATAGACAAAAACGGCGGCCATGCCCAGAGAGAACATGGCCAAAACCAGGGCAAAGGGTAAACGTATATTGCGATTTGACTCGGACATGGTACCCTCTAGGCTGGCAAGCAGTCGACAAACATCATGACGAACAGCAAACACAAATACAGAATAGAGAAAAAGAACAGGCGGTAAGAGTACTTGGCAGTGACGGGGCGCAGGGCAAAATCAATGGTCAAGCCCAAGTAAATTAAACTCATGACCAGAGCTGTGGCTGCGTACATCCAGCCAGTAACGCCTAACCAAGTCAGGGCCATACTGGCAGGAATGAGTGCGACCGTATAAATCAGCATTTGACGTTTGGTCACCCGATCCCCTTTCACAACGGGGAGCATGGGGATGTTCACGCGCGCATACTCGTCTTTGCGAATGATCGCCAGGGCCCAGAAGTGAGGCGGTTGCCAAAGATACATAAACACAAAAAGTGCAATTGCTGCGGGAGTAATGGTGCCAGTGACAGCGGTTATGCCAATCACGGGGGGTAGCGCGCCTGAAATGCCCCCAATTGAGGTACACAAAGGGCTTGTGCGCTTAAGCCAGAGGGTATAAATGACAACATAAAAGAAATTGGTAAACAGTGCCAGGCTGGCGGTCAGGAGGTTGACCGTGGTGGCCAATAGGACAAAAGACAAAAGTCCTAGCGTAAAACCGAGATAAATGGCGACTTTGGGATCCAGGCGATCCCCTGGGAGAGGACGGTTACGGGTACGGGTCATCTCCCGGTCAATCTCGCGATCAATGTAGTTATTCAGTGCGCAGCTCGAGGCAGAAGCCAAACCGACCCCAATCATGGTGTAGAGGGTTGTGAGCAGGGGCGGAAGGCCTCTGGCTGCAAGCCACATCCCGGTAAAGGTCGTAATCAGCATCAGAAAGGTGATGCGGGGTTTAGTCAGTTCATAGATGTCGTGGGCTACGCTACGGAAGGACTTGAGTGATGTACCCGTAACGACGGAGGTATTTGCACTCACTCAGTATGGTCTCCTCAAACGTTTTAATAGGGGGGGGCTAAGGCTAATGTTTGCTCAAGATAAATTAAAAGTTCGATTAAGAGTTACAAGCCCCAACACCCACCATTTTAATACAATGTTCCACGTCATGTATATGCTAAGCTCTCGCTATTCCTGTGTATGCGCGACCCAACCTTAAGGGCTAAGGGCGTGTCATATTGCAAGCTACCTGTGCTAAAGTGTATATGAGTGGATTGTATCTATATTTAGAAAAGTTATGTTACTAAGGGTTATTCCTCACGCTGAAACAATAAGTTGCGTTAGACCCACTTCTTGACGTAGAACAATCTTAGAATTAGATCATCTGAGGATTGACAGTGAACACAAAATCGAAACGCCTATTACAGACACTGTTGGTGTTCTGTTACTCCCTCTTCCTCCAGTTTAATGCTTTTGCCTTAATGGACGGCATGTCTACTTTTGATGTCCAAGGTCCCGTTGCGCGTGAACAATTACACGTATTCTGGTGGACTTTGGCCATTGTTGTATTCCTGACCTTGACGGTGGGTGGCGTCTTTTTTTACACCCTGATTCGTTTTCGCTCCAAGCCGGGCGAAGAGGACTCGGTTCCCGAACAAAGTCACGGCAATGCAAACGTAGAAATCGCCTTGATTATTGCTTCTTGTATTTTGCTGTTGGTCATCGCTGTACCCAACGCTAAAGCCCTTTTCTTAATGGAGGCTCCTCCCAAAGAGGAAGGTGAGCCCATTAAAGTTGTGGCGATTGGTCACCAGTGGTGGTGGGAATTCCAGTACCCTGATCTAGGCATTACAACAGCCAATGAATTGCATATTCCTGCTGGCCGTCCGGTCGACTTCGACCTGAAGTCTGCAGATGTTTTGCACAGCTTCTGGGTTCCTAAGCTAGCTGGTAAAATGGACGTTGTCCCTGGACAAATCAACAAAATCTGGTTTAAAGCCGATAAAGCCGATAAGTTTTACGGTCAATGTACCGAATTTTGCGGCGACTCCCACGCCAATATGCGCTTTCTGGTGTACTCACACGAGCAAGCTGATTTTGACCAGTGGGTTAGAGACCAGAAAAAAGATGGGGTAAAACCTGAAAGTCCTGACCAAGTTAATGGTCAGCAGATTTTTATGAAGGGTTGTAACTCCTGCCATGCCGTCAAAGGCACTGGTGCCATGGGCGTTGTGGGGCCTGACCTCACGCACTTTGGTAGCCGTGAAACCTTGGGCTCGGCAATTTATGACAATACAGATGAAAACCTCGCCAAATGGATTCGTGATCCCAAAGGTATGAAACCTGGGAACCTGATGAATCTTGAGCAGGTCAATATGGTTTTGTCTGACCGCGATGTGAATGCGCTGGTCGCATACCTTAAGAGTTTGAAATAACGTGTTAGGAAACCTAGAGAGGACTGTATGGCAACAAGTGCGGATGTAATAGGGGTCGCCTCGCCTGCCCATGGGCACTCCGATACAGACCGGGAGCTCGGCGTTCTAGGCCCTCGCCCGGTCGCAAAGACAGGGCTGTGGAGCTGGTTAACCACCGTTGACCACAAGCGCATTGGCATTCTTTACGGCCTGAGCGCACTCTTCTTCCTCGTTGTCGGGGGAGTTGAGGCGTTATTGGTGCGTTTGCAGCTAGCTGCTCCCAATCTGAGCGTGCTGCCTGCGGACATCTATAACCAGATGTTCACCATGCACGCAACCACCATGATTTTCTTGGCGATTATGCCATTGAGTTCTGCGTTCTTTAACTACTTAGTGCCCCTGATGATTGGGGCTCGGGACGTAGCATTCCCAAGGCTGAATGCGTTCAGTTTATGGGTGTTTTGGGCCGGGGCCGCGCTCCTCAACGTGAGCTGGTTAACCGGCAGTGCCCCCAACGCGAGTTGGGTGGGTTATGCCAACATTACCTCGAAACAATTTAACCCTGGTTTAAGTGCCGATTATTGGGTAATGGGTCTTCTGGTCTTGGGGGTTGCCTCTGTGGCCGCTTCACTGAACTTCTTCGTCACCATCATTAATATGCGCGCTCCGGGTATGACCCTGATGCGTTTGCCCGTGTTTGTATGGATGACATTCATTACCAATATTCTGATTCTTTTGGCTTTCCCACCGATCACAATTGCGCTGATCCAGCTCATGATGGACCGGATGTTTGGGGCCAACTTCTTTAACGTGGCTGCAGGTGGTCTTGTCATCCTTTGGCAACACTGGTTCTGGATTTTTGGCCACCCCGAAGTTTATATTCTGATCTTGCCAGCAATGGGTGTTGTTTCTGAAATTCTGCCGACTTTCTCACGCAAGCCGTTGTTTGGTTATCCGCTGATTGTTTTCTCCGGTGCATTTATTGGTTTCATGGGCTTTGCCGTTTGGAGCCACCATATGTTCACCACGGGTATGGGCGTGATTGCTACGCTGGCTTTCTCGATCACCACTTCGATCATTGCGGTTCCGACAGGCGTTAAAATCTTCAACTGGATCGGCACGATGTGGGGCGGTCATATCCGTTTTGCCACACCGATGCTCTATGCTACCGGTTTTATTGCCATGTTCACCATTGGTGGTTTCAGCGGCGTGATGCACTCTGCGGCAGCGGCTGATGCCCAACAGCACGATACCTATTTTGTTGTTGCTCACTTCCACTACGTTCTGATTGGTGGCACGCTGATGGCCCTGTTAGGCGGACTGGCTTACTGGTTCCCTAAAATCACAGGCCGAATGATGAACGAAGCCTTTGGTAAAGTGGCCTTCTGGACGATCATGATTGGCTTTAACGTCACCTTCTTCCCGATGCACATTCTGGGTTTGAACGGAATGCCCCGCCGCATTTACACCTACTCAGGTGACATGGGCTGGAATTTCTGGAACTTGGTGTGTACCATCGGTGCCTTTGTCCTGGCTTTTGGTCTGTTGTTCTTCTTTATCAATATGGCAATGGGTCTCAAAAAAGGAGCTATTGCCGGAGATGACCCTTGGGATGCTCGCACCCTTGAGTGGAGTATTCCTTCTCCTCCGCCGGAATACAACTTTGCTGCGATTCCGACGGTCACCCACCTTGACGACTTCTGGCACAGTAAAATAACGGGTAAACCCAAGCCGCAGTATGATGGTCATCCGATCCACATGCCTGCCGCTTCTTATTACCCTATGGTTGTTGGTATCGGTATGTTTGTCTGGGCAATGGGCATGATTTATAAAGATGCTCCTGGTGGTTTTCTGATTGCTGGCGCTGGCATGTTGGCTCTGATCTTTGGGGTTTACGGCTGGGCCTTGGAAGGCCCCGGTGGCTACCATGTTGATCCATCCAAAGAAAGTGGGGCTCACAACTAATGGGTCACGCAGCTATCGCTGAACACGATCAGCATCATCACGTGGAGCACTCGTATACGGGTATTCCGAACAAGAAGGTTCTGATGTGGGCCTTCTTGGCCTCGGATTGTATGTTCTTCGGAACGTTGATCTCCACTTACATTATTTATCACGGCAAAAGTTTAGTTGGGCCTTACCCAGTCGAAGTGCTGAGTATTCCCGTTACCACTGCCAGTTCATTTGTGCTGCTGATGAGCAGTTTGTTTATGGCACTGGCAGTGGCTGCAGTCAACCGTAAAGACATTGGTCAAACCCGTCTCTGGATCTTTGCCACTGCTTTTTTCGGCCTGATATTTTTAGGTTTCCAGTCGTTTGAGTTCACCGAGTTTTTCCATCGGGGTGTCACACTCCAGAAAAACCTATTTGGCTCGACTTTTTACACCATGACCGGGACCCACGGTTTACACGTGGCGATCGGCGTCCTTTGGCTCTTCTCTTGGTTTGTCTACTCCTATTTTGGAGATATAAGTGACAAGGCCGTAGATATTGAGTCGACGGGATTGTATTGGCACTTTGTAGACATTGTTTGGATTGTTATCTTTACAGTGATCTACTTGGTCGAATTTGTGGGCATAGGGGGTTAACCATGAGCGGCGAACATCACGATCACTCTAAAACCTATTGGGCAATGGCCGGAATTTTGGCTGTTGTGACCGCTGTTGAAGTTGCTATCCTTTACATTGCTATCCCTGATAGCTTGATGCTTACAGGTTTGTATGTCTTGGCAGCGTTTAAATTTGGTTTGGTAGTGGCCTACTTCATGCACTTGAAGTATGACAATAAACTGCTGACGGGTATTTTCTTCAGTGGTTTTACCATTGCTCTTGGCACGATGGTTGCCATGGTGGCGCTGATTAACTATCAACCCACTAAAATTGCAATTAGCGTCAAAGATACGAAGCAGTTGCAAGCAATGACCCAAGGCAATCCTGAAAATGGTCCGGCTGTTTTCTCAGCCAAAGGTTGTGCCGCCTGCCATAAAATCAGCAGTCTCGCTGGGGCTGTGGGTGCGGTGGGCCCGGCTTTAGACGGCTTGTCTCAGCGCCCTGCGGATAAACTGGCGGGTAAGGATGTCACGGCATATATCCGTGAGTCGATTGAAAACCCCAATGCCTATGTGGTAGAGGGCTTCCCAGCCGGCTTGATGCCTGCTAACCTGCGTCAGAGCATGTCTGACACCGAATATAATGACCTTGTGGCCTATTTGGCCAAGTTATAAGGGTTATTATGCTCCTGCTTGACTGGTTATCTCCACCGGCTCTGGCCCACGGTTTCGCGGCCGTGCCGATGGATGACGTACCAATCTCTATCTGGTGGGAGTGGAAGCTAGAATGGGTGCCATTGGCGGCCATTCTAGCCCTCTTTTTTGTTTATTTCCGTGCTGCTCATCAGGCGCGCGTCCGCTCTTCCGAAACGGTTTTAACCCGGGGTCAGGCAGTGCGTTTTGTTTTGGGTTGGAGCGTTATTTATACGGGGATTGCCTCTCCCATTGACGCAATTGGTGAACAGTACCTTTTTGCCATGCATATGTTTCAGCACAATCTGTTTATGTATTTGGCACCTCGCTTGATCTTATCTGGTGTACCAAACTGGATGTTAGACCCTTTTATTGCGCGTTATCCGTTATTAAAAAAGGGTTTACGTTTTGCCACTCACCCGATTTTTGCCTGTTTGGCTTTTAATATGGTGTTTACCCTGTGGCATATCCCATTCCTGTATGATTGGGCCTTGCGAGATCGAATGGTGCATAACCTTGAGCACATCACGTTTATCTCAACTGCGTTACTGATGTGGCTCCCCATCATGGGGCCTTTGGAGCGTTATCAGCTTTCTTATCCCAAACAAATGCTTTATTTGCTGTCACTGACGGTGGCTCAGATTCCCGTATTTGCTTATGTCACCTTTTCATCTTATGTGCTTTATCCGACCTATGAGCTGGCTCCACGCTTAATTGGGGTGTCTGCGCTGGGTGATCAGCAAATGGGGGGAGTACTCATGAAGCTTGTTTCTATGGGTGTTTTCAGCTTCGTTTTCATTGGTGTATTTACCAAATGGTATCGCAGCGAACGCCAAAAAGAGCCCACCTCTATCCAAGGGCTCTCCGACTCGAACTCGATTACAGTTAAAATATGATAGTCAACTACCGAATTCAAAGAGGCAATTATGCAGTCTAATAAGCAGTCACTTAAACCTATTTTTGCGGGTCTTGCCGCTGTGTTGGTCATGATTGGCGCCCTGAGTGCCCTGTCTATGGCTATGCCTGATCCGGCTCCTAAAGCCGATGCTCATCATGAAGAAGGCCATGGCAATACAGACCATGGTTCAACAGGCCATGAAACCACATCCTCGCATGAGGGTGCGGGTGAGCACCACTAACGTGCGATTTTAGAAAAGGAATATAACTCATGAAACCTATCGATCAACTCAAGGTCATTGCGCTCTCATTCCTCTCGGTGATAGCCATCGTGGGTGTGCTGTTTGTGGTTTCCGTGGTAACTACAAATGCCGTTGCAGGCCATCACAGTGCCGAAGGCGGTGACCATGGGGCGCAAACGGAAACCCATGCGGCTGCTTCGGGCCATAGCGCTGATGCTCCCGAGCATGGAACTAAAACTGAAACCGCACCCAGTACACATGCTTCAACGGAGAGCGGACATACCGCAGCGAATGAACCCGCTGCGACGCCCGTGGCAGCAGGTGATGTAGAAGCGGGTGCCAAGGTCTTCTTGGCTAAAACCTGTGCAACCTGCCATAAAATCTCCAGTCTTCAAGGCGCCAACGGTGCCATTGGGCCTGCTTTGGATGGGCTTGGGGCTACGGCGGCTAAGCGTGTTGCTGGTCAGGATGCGTTAACTTACATTAAAACATCGATTGAAAATCCTAATGCGCACGTTGTAGAGGGTTTCCCCCCTGCTATGCCGCCTATGCGCGCGAGCATGACTGATGAAGAGTTCACGAATTTGACGGCTTATCTCGCTAGCTTGTAGTAGAGCTTAATTAAAATACCCGGCTACCTTGTGTAGTTCGGGTATTTTTTATGGGTTTTTGCCATAACGATAATGTTTTAGTTTGGGTAAACATTGTGTTTCTACAAAACTGAGGAGTTCGGTCTGTGCACTCAGTTTCTCGGCCTTATGCTCTAGGCAACGGTTTAATGCGGCTGCCCACTGCGTATATTCCGTTTCGCTGCGGATGGTCAAAACGAATGTGCCGCGGAGACGCAAATCCTTGAGCCATTGAATGGCGGTAGCTTGACGGACAGCAGGGGAGGCATTGAGCCAGTCTTGAGCCTTGGGGTCATGTAGGGAGCGTATGGCTGCTTGTTCTGTTGTTGGTGGGGGTGATGTGGAGCGTGGCTGCCTGATGCTCAAAATTCCGGTTTGCATCAACAAGAGCATGCCTACTCCTGCCGGAACCCAGCGGTATTCGCGTGAGAACCCCCCTCCGATCAGGCTGCAGGTAATTAATAATAGCCCACAGCCCATCAGCAGGGATAACAAAATCATGCGGCGCGGAAAGTGTTAACCAAATCATCCCAGGCAGCTAAAAAGGTTTTCAGAGCGGCTGTTGTTGCCGTGAAGTTTCGCTGCCAGATTCCCATGGCTGTAAGGCTATTGGGAACATCACTGGTGGAACTCTCTAACGCTTGACTTTGAATACTGCCAAGATCTAAACCGATATCTCCTGGACCCCCAATATCGGGAACGCCCCCAGGGGCAGCAGCATCTGTCGTTTTATAGACCTCACCTCCAAATTGGGTGGGGGCCAACCCTTGGGGGTTGGGGAAAACAGCCAAAGCCAACTGGTTGCCCTTGCGCAAGCCCCGGGTCTGATTGACCAAAAAACCATCACGGTCAAAATCGACCTGATCTCCCACTTTGCCAAGGTTGCTGGCATAACGGGTGACCCCAGCTTGGTTAAAGGTGACAATGTACTCAGAGGCTTGAAGAATGCCAATTTCTGCGTTGACGGTAGCGGGGGGTAATCCGAGGGCGGTTTCGATCTCAGCGGCACTGAGGGAATCATTTTCTCGTAATAAGTCGAGAATCCGACCCCCATTTTCGGTGGTGGTGGGTGAGACTTCGACCGTCATGGGTTCCAGCTTGCCTGTACTGGGGTTCAGGCTCATGACCTTTAAACCATCGTTATTGACCAATTGCCCACTGGCATCAAAGTGGAAGTCGCCCCGGCGGGTGTAATAGAGCTGTTGGTTAGAGGCCTGTAAAATAAAGAAGCCACTGCCGTTAATGGCCAAATCAGTGGTGAAGCCTGTGGGGCGGATCGAACCTTGGTTAAAGGCGAGGGTGGTGGCTGAGATACTGCCGCCTGCGGCACCGGCTTGTTTCCCGTTACCAAGCTGAACGGTATTGTTGTTGCTGAGAGTGGCTCGGACTTCTTGGGCACCCGGGATTTGGCTGCGTACCAAATTAGAGGCTTCAATACCAATAATTTGTTGGGTTGCCTTGAGGGCATCTCTGATTCCATTCATTCCGCTTCCGGCCATGGGGTACCTCCACCATTCTTGCTTCACGTTCTATGATTGTATCATTTTTTCAAGTCTATTTCTATATTTTAAGCAAATAGTGGATAATTGAGGCTGAAAATGTAGAAAGCCCGGACTGGCCGGGCTAAGACGTGATATCTGAGGCCATTACTACTTAGAAAACAGCCACTGCCAGAAGTTTTGTTTCTTCTTTTCTTCTTTGTCTTTTTTCTTTTTTTTCTTCTCTTTTTTGAGTTCCTGGCGAGATTTTTCCAGTTCAGAGTTGGGCAGAATGGTAGACAGTGCGCTGTACTGATCTTTATTGGAGAGTAACATCCCATCTTTGCCGTAAGGAGTTTGGTGCACCACTTGCTCAAGGGCGGGGGTTATCTTAAGGTTGGTGGCATCCCGATTTGCTTGGGTACCCATTTGCTTGGCTACTTCTGATTTCATCGGACCTGAATCAGAGATAGGGATAATCGCCATGTTACTTCTCCTTACTTGCTGTAGGTCTGGATGGCGTCCAGTAACTTGACCACATTGTCAGACCAGTAAGGGTCGTTTTTGAGATCCTGCATGACATGCTTTACCAGTTTGGGGTTGGAAGCAATTTTTTCAGGGAACTCTTTGCGTAGAATTTCGCGGACCACTACAGGAAAGACAACGTCTTTTTCCTTAGTTTCATACCCATCCTTGGTGAAATTATAACTGAATTCCCGATCTTTTTCACCATTCTTACGCAAAATAAAAGAGAGGTTGATGTCCCCCTCTTTAAGGTATACGGAATAACGTTTTAAGATCTCGCTAACCTGTTGAACGAGAGCTTCTTTGCCGTCATCAAGGTTAATAACAATGGCTGGCTCGCTCAAGATTCTGGCTCCTAAGCGGCAAACATGTCGTTGACGATTTGTTGTGCCAAAGCCATGATGGTTTGATTTTCACGATTTTCTTTGGTCATTTCGACCGCTGCACCTTTGAGGGCGCTGATGGCTGTGGTGGAAGGAAGGCTGCCGCCACCGAGGGATACTTGAGCGGCTGCAACGCCACCACCAGCGGCACCTGCGATGGTGCTAATGGCAAGGATGTCACCGTTGCCTTGGGCAGATGGTTTTGCGCCTGCAGACTGAACGGATCCACCTTGACCAGCGGCTGCGCCCGCCTTAGCCGCGCGGCTGTTCTTGGAAACGGAAAAATCGAAACTGCTGTTGTTTCCGTTAAGTCTGTTGATGCTCATGGGGTCCTCCGCATACATGGTCTAAATCTGTCGTTTGCTTTCCGTGCTGGTTAAGCTTGAGTTAAGCGTTTTAATCTTTACATAATAACTATAGCCACCCACCCCCAAAACTTGCTGAAAAAAACGATCATTTAAACATCTTTAGCAAATCAGCCTCAGACTTAACGGTTTCTAAATAAATTTAACAATTAGAAAAATGATGTGTAAATCAATGATGGTCTTGTTTTTCTGGTTTTTATATCACCACTCAGATCCCAATTGTGATCGGGATCGCTCATTTGCTTAAAGAAAGTCAAGGGTGGGTACAATACCTTCATGTTTCAGTGATAGGAGGCTTCTATGACGCACTTACATCTGGCAGGGAATCACCATGAGGGGGTATCGGGAATGCCTCCAGTGGTCGGGCCTACAGTACCTCTTACTCCTGGGAATAGTGCCAATCCTGCAATTTCACCCTCTGAAACGCCAACTTTTAGCCCCGATCACAATGGGGTGAGCCCTTTGCCTTTGGCCCACAGCGGCGAACCCAAATCTGTTTCTTTTGCGGATTCATCGGCTTCGGGCAGTGATGCACTGACAGATCTGATGGCCCGGGGACAATTGGATGGGAATGATCCACAGGTCGCTGAAATATTAGCTGTGGTACGCGATGCAGAGCAGCAAAATATCCAGACTTTGCTCGATGCCATGGATCGCTCCTTAGAATATGCCCGCAAAATGATGGAGGCGAATCAGCGCCATTATTATGAAAAGATTTTACCCCAAGTGCAGCATTTAAAAGCAGATATCCAAGAAACCAGTGCCCTGGAGCAAAGTGACCAGCAAAATGCCCTGCGGCGCTTTCAGTCACAACTTGGGACGGTGATGGCTGAGTTACAGCAGTCTGAGGCTCAGGGAACACTTGGGAATCCGGCGGTAGATGCGTTGGAGCTGGCGCGAATTTTGGCGGGATCAGGGCTTCGCTAGGGCCTGTGTCAATTTGATCCAGCCGAGGCCATCGGTGTTTTGCCCATGGACATACAGGCCCCAATGGAGATGAGGGCCGGTAGAACGGCCAGTGCTCCCGATGTAACCTATGGTTTGCCCGGCTGTGACCTGCTCACCCTCTTTGACACCCAATTTGCTCAGGTGAATATAAACAGAAGTAATGCCTGCGCCATGATCCAGAAAGACAATGTTGCCATTGGAGTTAAAGGGTGAAAAATAGCGCGCTAAAGTCACGGTGGCGGCAGCGGGTGCTTTGATCGGGTAACCGCCAGGGCTGGCAAAATCGACGCCTGAATGATAACGATTATAAGTGCCGTTGAGATAACGACGCGTCCCGTAGACGGCACTGATGCGATGGGGCACAGGGACTGTAAAGGCTTGTGTTCCCCAGAGTGCGATCGGACTCCAAGCCGAGCGAGCTTTGTCAACCAGGGCTTCTTCTTGGTCTAAGATTTTTTTTTGTTCGGGATTGGGTACCGGTGCGCGGTAACGAATATTTTGGGTATAAAAGCTTCCGGCTTTGATTTCGATGAGCTGCTGTGTGAGCACTTGCCCTTCTGCGTCCAAAATCCGTAATGTGTAACCACCGGGCTTTTGGTCGCCAGCGCTGCTGACAAACGCAAACGGCCCTTGTTCATCCTGGCTCAAGGGGATCTTTTGGGTGCCAAAGGTGAGCTGAGCGGGCGTAGGGTCACTCTCGTTTACAGCTATGCGCACTTGGAATGGCTGTCCTTGAATGAGCGTTGTGCTTGGTTTGACTTCGATCTCGGCAGCATAAGCACTAAAGCATAGGCTAAAAGCGGCCCCTAGGCCGTACCACAACTTCTGCATTACATGCGGAACACGCTGAAGCGCGTGTCCTCAATCGGGGCATTGAGGCTGGCGGAGATGGCCAAGCCTAACACTTTGCGTGTATCTACTGGGTCAATAATACCGTCGTCCCAAAGGCGAGCACTGCTATAATAAGCGCTACTCTCTTGGGCGTATTTTTCTAAGATGGGGGCTTTGAATTCTGCTTGGGCTTCTTCATCCAAATCTTGTCCTTTGGCTTGTAGCTGGTCCCGTTTGACGGTGAGCAGCACGTTGGCTGCCTGTTCGCCGCCCATGACGCCAATTTTGGCTTTGGGCCACATCCATAAAAACCGTGGGCTGTAGGCGCGGCCACACATGCCGTAGTTGCCAGCTCCGTAAGAGCCACCAATAACAACCGTGAATTTGGGCACAGAGGTGGTTGCCACTGCTTGCACCAGCTTGGCTCCATCTTTGGCAATGCCGCCGCGCTCATAGTCTTTACCCACCATGAAGCCCACGATATTTTGCAGGAAAACAAGTGGGATTCCGCGCTGGCTGCACAACTCAATGAAGTGGGCGCCTTTGAGGGCACTCTCAGAAAAGAGAATGCCGTTATTGGCAATAATACCGACTGGGTAACCCATAATCCGGCCAAATCCACAGACCAAAGTGCTACCGTACAGGGCTTTGAACTCATGAAATTCGCTGCCATCGAGCAAACGGGCCAGAATTTCGCGTACGTCGTAGGTTTGACGTTCGTCAGCGGGGACAATCCGATATAGATCTTCCGCTGGGTATAGCGGTTCCTGGGGTGGTTTCACTTCGAGGTGGATGGATTTGCGGCGATTCAGGTTTTTCACGATGTGGCGGGCGATTTCAAGGGCTTCTTGGTCGTTGGCTGCCATATGGTCAGCGACCCCTGAAATCCGGCAGTGAACGTCCGCGCCGCCGAGTTCTTCAGCGGTGACTACCTCGCCAGTAGCGGCTTTAACCAGTGGCGGTCCCCCTAAAAAGATCGTGCCTTGTTCGCGCACAATAATGGTTTCGTCGGACATGGCCGGAACATAGGCCCCTCCGGCGGTACAAGAACCCATGACTACGGCAATTTGGGGGATATTTCGCGCTGACATTTGCGCTTGCATATAAAAGATGCGTCCGAAGTGGTCGCGGTCTGGAAACACTTCGTCTTGTTTGGGTAAAAACGCACCCCCTGAGTCGACCAGGTAAATACAGGGTAAACGATTTTCGAGCGCCACTTCCTGAGCGCGAATGTGTTTCTTGACGGTCAGGGGGAAATAGGTGCCCCCTTTGACGGTCGCGTCATTGGCGACAATCATGACTTCATGACCTTCGACCACACCAATGCCGGTGATGATTCCCGCAGCCGGGACGGCTGCATCATACACGCCTTCCGCAGCCAAAGGGCTTAATTCAAGGAAGGGGGTACCAGGGTCGCAGAGCTGGCGGATACGGTCACGTACCAAGAGCTTTCCGCGTTGTTGGTGGCGGTCGCGGTCTTTGGCAGAACCGCCCTCACGCGCTTGTTGTAACTTGGCTTTTAAGCCAGCGATAGCCTCACGGTAGTGGGCTTCGTTGTGCTGTGCTTCAGGAGAATGGAGATTGAGGGTGGATGTCAACTGATACATGCAGGCAGTATAACATGTCCATGCCCGGTCTCAGCGGCCCTTTTTCAGCGTACAATAGAGCAGGTAAGCTTATGTTTTTTCTCAAAACCATTGATCGTTATATTCTTGCGGAACTGCTCAAGCCCTTTGTAGCGGGAGTAGTGGCATTTCTGATCATTATGATTTCAAATACGCTCTATATTTTTATGGAGTTGATCGTCAAAAACAACATCGATGGCTGGACCGTAACCCAAATGTTGCTCTACAGCTTACCCGCGATTGTGGTGGTGACCTTACCTGTGGCCTATATGTTTGCGACCTTGCTGGCTTTGGGGCGTTTGGGCCGGGACAGTGAAATCATTGCCCTTCGTGCCTGTGGAGTCAGCCTGACACGTTGTATTGCCCCCGTGATCATTGTCTCTTTATTAATCAGTGGTGTGGGTTATTGGCTCAATGAATCGGTCGTGCCTTGGGCGAACCGTCAAACGGTTGAGGTAATCAAGGTCATGCTGCGTAAAAAGCCCCTTCAGGCAGTGAAAGCCAAGCAGTTTCTCAATTCGGACAAGCGTAACTTTTATGTGGGTGAAGTGGATCGGGAGCAGGGCATTCTCAGCGAGATGTATGTCATCGATCAAAGTAAGGGCGGCTTTCCGCAACTGATCCAAGCGGAAAAAGCAGTCCGTAAAGATACCAAGTGGGAGTTGCGTGATGGCATTGTGCGCAAGTTAGATACCCAGGGTTATATTGACCACGAAATCCGTTTTAAGCGTATGGAAATTGAGATGAACATCAACTCCGATTCGGTCTTTCCCAATCAGTTAGATGTACGCCAGTTGGCCAGTGGTGATGCACGCAAGCTGATCGAAGACAAACGGGCCCAGGGGCAGAATACCAACCGTGACGAAGTCGATTACCACAATAAATTTTCCCTGCCCCTGGCGACCTTCTTTACGATCCTATTGGCGGCACCGATTGGCATTCGTTTTTCTAAGATGGGCAACTATTTTGGCGTGGCGATTAGCATTGCCCTGGTTTTTATCTGGTACGTGACCTATTCAATGTTTAGCAATTTGGGGATCACGGGCCAGGTCCCACCCTTTTTAGCCGCTTGGGTTCAGAACTTGGCCTTTGGGGGTGTTGGCCTTATCCTATTGGTGCAAATGCAAGGCGTTAATTTATTGTGGCCTGTGCAAATGCTGGGCAAACTTTTGTGGTTGCCGTTTGCCCTGATCTTAAAGCCTTTCCGCCGCCGCAAGCTGCCTGGGCCACCGCCTCAGGCCGGTTAAACTTTTTGCTGGCGCAGTTCGCGAAAACGTGCGATCAAGGCTTGTTCTTCACTGTCGAGATGGCGCGAGATCTTTACCTCTAAGGTGGCGAACAGGTCGCCTCGGGATGTGCCTTTGAGATCAGGCAAACCCTGTTCACGGATGCGAAACATCTGGCCATTTTGGCTGCCGGGAGGGACTTTGAGCTGTAGTTTATTGCCACTGAGGGTGGTCAGGGTAGTACTGCACCCTAAGAGTGCATCATAGTCCGAGACGGTCACTTTACAACGCAAATCATTGCCATCAGCAGTAAATACAGGGTGTGGAGCGAGTTTCACCACCAAGTGAATATCCCCATTGCCTGTTCCAATACGAATTTTTGAACCCTCTTTGACGCCTGGTGGGATGCGCACTTCTAGGGTGCGTTCGCCGCCGTCTAAGGCTACACGGCGTTTTGAACCTGAGAGCGCCTCCTCAAGGGTGACTTCAGTGGTGACTTCTTGGGGGGGCGGAGTGGACTGGGAGCGCGGGGATTGTTGCTGCCAGTGGCGTCCTTCATGGCGGGGCTGGCTGTGCATGTGTTTATCCCAAAAGCTGTTGGAGTTGTCACCAAAGAAGGTTTCGAAAAAGTCGCTGAAGTTGAGGTCAAAGGCTTGGGAGCCAAATTCGACACGGCGTCCGCGGCGACCGCCTTGGCCAAAGCCGCTGAACATGCTGCCCAGATCTTCATACTGTTGCCAATTGGCACCGAGTTGATCATAACGTGCCCGTTTGTCTTTATCGCCTAACACTTCATAGGCTTCGTTGATCTCTTTGAACTTTTTATCGGCTGCTTTGTCGCCGGGGTGAGTGTCGGGATGGTACTGTTTGGCCAAGCGCCGATAAGCCTTACGAATATCGTTTTCACTGGCGGTTTTGTCCACGCCCAAAACCGCATAATAGTCGCTGTAGTTCATTTGAGACTGCATTTATGGGCCTGGGCCACAGCGGGGCATTTGGTATCAAACGCATCAATGCGTTGGCTACAGCCGCCCATTGATTGTAAATCACATTTGAGCACAGTCTGAGCGTGGATTTTGGTGCTGAGCAGGCCTTTTTCTTCGTCACTGTTGACATCAAGGCACACTTTCTTTTTGACGAGCGGACACTTGAAGATCACTTTTTTGGTTTTGGCAGCCATTGGCTAACACTCCCTGTCTGGACGGATATGAAGGGTGCTGATACTTCTATTTTAAAAAGAGGTTTGGGTCACTGCAAGGGTATCGTCTAGGGGCTGCTCTTGAGCGCTGTTTTGACATGGGTATAGGTGCGTTCGCTAAACATAATGCTGAGGTGCCCGGTCCAGCTCACTTCATGGGTGGGGGCACCGGGCATAATTGCATGGCGGGGTGGAATCACAATTTCGTCAACATTTGACCAAATTGAGGTATAACGAACGGGTGGGTGGATAAACCCTTGCGCGTTGAGCTGTTGAATGAAGGGGCTATTGGGACGCAGTTGCTCGGCACTTTTACCAGGGCCAAGGTAGGCCGTATACGTTCCAAAATGGGGGGTAGCAATCGTAATCAATTGATCAACCGCACCTTGCCCTTCCAGAGCCTGAATATAATAGCGGCTGATCAATCCCCCAAAACTGTGGACCACCAAATGCACCTTGCTGCTGCCATAGGTTTTTTGCATTTCTGCAACTTTGGCTTTGACTTTGGCGGCTTGTTCTTCGGCACTGGCAAAGTTGGGGAAAAGGTTGATACCTTCCACGGCCCAGCCTTCTTTTTTGAGCATGCGGTAGAGACCGTACATAAAATACCAGCTGGGTTCGGCATAACCGGGCACAAGTAGAACTGGTGTACGGTATTGGCTTGGGGTTGCCGTTTGTTTGACAAAGGCACTTTCGCTTACTTCGCGCAAGAAGGCCTGCTCAAAGGCTGCATAACTTTGATTGGGGTTTGGCAAGTCAGGAAATTTTTCTTGGCGGGCTTGTCCCTGTTGTACTTGCCGGTATAAGATTTCGAGTTCTTTGCGCAATAAGCCAGGTGTGGGTTGATTGGGGGCTTGGGGATAGAGTTCGGCCAAGCTCAACTGCTGGTTTTGGTCCCGATCATATTGCTGGAAGGTGGCTGTTGAAAGATGGGGAACCTCTTGGCTTTCAAGGGAGCCATTGTGATTGTGATCGAGCTCTTGAAACTGCTGCTGACGCAGCCGATGCAATTGGCTGTTGACGGCTGTGGTTGACAGGCTGGCGGCGGTGACTGCCCCTGGGGCCGGAGGTTGCAAAGCGAGCGGGCCTTGGCAGGCAAAAAGCAACAGCAGAGCAAGCGAACAGGGAAGCAGGTGGGCTGGTTGCATAAAGAACCTTGAAAGTTTAAGGGTAATTTGTCACAATATTAACATTTTCTCTCCCCTAAGCCAAGACCCGTTTCTTTGGCGTCAGCGCGGCTGTTCAGCTATAATTGAGTGACGGTCAGAGATTGCCTTTAACCTCTACGGAAATCAGGATGGACGTGGCCAAGTATAAACCTGTTCCTCGGACGCTTTCAGATGCGGTGATGAAAATAATTGGCGCTGCCGATGAGCCGGCTCCAGCCCCTTTGGTGACGCCCCAGGAGCTGCGCCGTGTGCGCCCGGCTTTCCCCGATCCTCAGGCGCTGTTTCGCAATGTCTCGATCCGCCCGGCGCCTCCCCCGCAAGAGATGCGCTCCCCCCAAACGCTGTTTGGGGAGCAGGCTTTGGCTCGGCCCGGTTCGCTCTTGCTTGGGCCCACCGATTTATTGCCCGATGCCTCTGCTGCGGAAGAGTGAAACCTGAATGCCACAGCCCCTTTTATTCTATTCAGCGCAGTTTCTGGAGCACCAGACAGCGGGCCACCCCGAATCTCCTGACCGTTTGCGCCATATCCTGAACACTTTGGATCAGGCCGATTTGTTCTCACGACTGCCACGCAAAGAACCGGATCCGATCGACTTAGCGCTGCTCTATCGCTTACATGATCCTGAATATGTCCACATGTTGGAGCGCTTTAGCCGGGAAGCCGGTGAGGTGGGCCAACGGATTGATGAAGACACCGTGGTTTCCACAGGCACTTACCCTGCGGCACTCAAGGCGGCAGGGGCGGCGGTAGACATGACCCGCGCTATTTTGGACGGCCCCTACACGACCGCTTTTTCATTGGTGCGCCCTCCGGGCCACCACGCCATGCCCACCCACACCATGGGCTTTTGTATGTTTAATAATGTGGCTCTGGCGGCCCTTTATGCCCTGGAGGTGATGGGGCTCAAGCGGGTGTTGATCCTTGATTGGGATGCCCATCACGGGAACGCCACTGAGCATATGTTCTACCAAGATCCACGGGTTTTATTTGTCTCATGGCATCAACATCTCAACTGGCCGGGCACGGGGGCTGTCACCGATATGGGGGTCGGCGCGGGATATGGCTACAACGTCAATATTCCATTGCCGCGCGGCAGTGACAATGGCGACTACCTGACCTCTTTTGAGACCCTCGTGACCCCATTGGCAGCGCGTTTTCAGCCGGAGCTGATTTTGGTATCTGCGGGTTATGATGCCCATCATGCCGATTTACTCTCGCATATGGGCCTCAATGCCACGGGTTTTTCGCTGTTAACGGAGCAGGTCATGAAACTGGCTGATCGCCATTGTAGTGGGCGAGCCGGTTTTATTCTCGAAGGGGGTTATCACACCCATGCCTTGGCCCTCTCTGTATTGGGCAGTTTCCAAACCCTGATGCAAGAGCAGGCTGTGCCTGTTAAGGAGCCTTTTATGAGCCCTACGCCCGTTGTGACCCATGAAACCCTCCACGAACTTTTAGCTCAGATATCTCAGCTGCAACCACTTTTAAGGAGCCACCTATGAAAAAAATAGCTGTTTTGACCAGTGGCGGGGATGCCCCCGGTATGAATGCTGCCTTGCGGGGCATCGTACGTGAGGCCAGCTTTAACGATATCAGTGTGTATGGGGTACATGATGGTTATCAAGGTCTGGTAGAAGGGCATATTTTGCCCTTGACCAACCACGATATTGCCGGAACCTTGCAACATGGGGGGACCCTTTTAGGGACTGCCCGTTACCCCCAATTCCAAGAAAAACCCTATGTCATGAAGGCTTTTCGCAATCTTCAGCACTGTGATATTGATGGCCTGATTGTGATTGGTGGAAATGGGTCATTGACTGGGGCTCACTTGTTACACCAAGAAACAGGCATTCCTGTGATTGGGATTCCGGCTTCGATTGACAATGACCTGTATGGTACGGACATGGCGATTGGGGTGGATACGGCCCTGAACACGATTGTTTATAACGTCGACAAAATCCGTGATACCGCTTCTTCTCATAGCCGTTTATTTGTGGTCGAAGTGATGGGACGAAACTGTGGTTATCTGGCTCTGATGAGTGCGATTGCCTGTGGTGCTCTGGCGGTACTCATGCCGGAGATTGAGTCTGACTTTAGCGAAGAGCTGTTTTGTAACCTCATTCACAAGGCATTCCGCCGCTCAAAGAAACACGCGATTATTATCAAAGCTGAAGGTTTTCAGCGCAAAAACGACGAAGCACTGAAGACCATGATCAAAGGGTATATGGCGGAGCGCGGTTTTGAGCAACTTAGCATCCGTTTTACCAATTTGGGCCATATTCAGCGCGGGGGAGCACCTTCCGCTTTTGACCGCATTTTGGCCAGTAAAATGGGAATTCATGCCGTTCGCCAAATGGTCGCAGGTAACCAAGACGTGATGATGGGGTTACTCAAGAACGAAATTGTCACCTGTCCGCTTGAAGATGTGGCGACCAGAGGCCGTGAGGAGCGTGTTCGCTTACTCTATGAAGCCTATTTAGAACAGGAAATTATGATGTCCCAAAAGCTGACCCCCTCTAGCTAAATGGATCAGGCTACTGCGGCTGTACGCCAACAGTATGAAGCATTCCCTTTCCCCGACCTCCCTTTTGGGGCGCTCGCGGATCTGACTCCGGGGCCTTCCAGTTACCGCTTTGGTCATTATTATTGCACGCATCGTTTACCTGCGACTCAGGCGGTGCGTATTCTTGATGCCGGTTGTGGAACCGGTTTTTCGACCCTCAAACTGCGCCAAGCCAATCCTGATGCTGAGATTGTGGCGGTTGATTTGAGTGAGGCATCATTGGTGCGCGCCCAGGCGCGTTTAGCGGCAGCGGGTTATGGTTCGGATGCCGTCACCTTTTTACAGGCGGATTTGCAGCACTTATCGGACTTGGGAACCCCTTTCGATTACATTCACTGCACGGGTGTCTTACACCATCTACCCACACCACAGCGGGGTTTAAATCAACTTAAGAGCCGTCTGAAACCCGATGGTGTGATGTGCTTGATGCTTTACAGTGGCCCCGGCCGGGCCCTCATCCGTGAAGTACAGCAGCTCTTGCGTCAGTTATGGGATGGTCAAGATCTTTCCGAAGGTTTGATGGTCTGCCGTACTTTCTGGGCGGGTTTGCCTACAGAGCATCCTTACAAACAGGATTATCAGCGTCAGAAAAAAGTATTAGCTGACAATTTTGGCGCAGAGTTTGCTGATTCAGATGCGTTTTTGGTGGATACCTATTTACAGGTTTGTGAACAGGCCTTGTACCTGCCAGATGTTTTTGCTTTGTTGGCCGTTGAACAGCTCTGTTTTTTACGTTTTCTTGATGAGGCGGATTGGGCGGCACAGCGTTTTTTTCCTGGTTTGCCAGATTATGTTGCCGCTTTATCTCTCCCAGCGCGATACGCTTTGGTAGACCGGTTGCGGACCGATCGCAACTATACCTTTTACGCCTCTCCCCAAGCGTTTGAACGCCCGGCTTTGACTTGGCTCCCAGATGCAATTCCCGAGCCTTCGCCTTTGATTCGTATGTCTGCAGAGCAAGCGATCCTCGAAAATGGTTTGGGTCAACAATTGCCCCTCACTGAGGTTTCCCGTGCCTTTTGGAAAGCGATTGATGGCCAACAAAGTTGGCGGCAGATCTGTTTCGCTTTGGCTCCGTCCCTGGGTTTTTCTGAGGTTGACACTGAGGTAGGTTTACGGGGATTGATGCAAGCGCTGCTGGAACACTATTTTGTCTTGCAGCACTAAGGCCAGGGGTTTTGTGGAGACATAAATTCGCCCGGTGCGGAATCAAGCTGAACATATGTTAATATTTGCATGTGAGATTATTTCGGCAGTGTTTATCTCTGCTTTATTAAAGAGGCTGTGCCTAGCCCATGCGCGATCTGTTTCCTGATGCGGCTCCATCACAACATACGAGCACTGTGCTGGTCGTCGATGATGACCCGATGGCGACGCTTTTAACCTCTAAAATTCTCGAGCCTTATGTCCCGACTATTTTGGTAGCCAATGATGCTCGTGAAGCCCTCCGCTTGGCCATGACCAAGACCCCCGATTTGATTCTGCTCGATCATCAGATGCCCGAGGTGGATGGGGTAGATGTTCTGCGTCAGCTCAAAATTATGGAGCGCACGCAACATATCCCAGTGATTATGCTAACGGGTGATGACCGTCTTGAAACGGTGCAAGCCGCCATTCAGAGCGGAGCGGCTGATTATGTCCTCAAATCATGTGATGACGCGTTTTTACTTGAGCGTGTACGGAAGTGGCTACCGGCTATTCAACAGGAATAAACTTATGCAATATCGCTTTTTAGCTTCTCTTTTTGTGCTGCTTCCCTGCTTGTTGGCGTCTCCCGCCGTTGCTCATCCTGAAGATGTTGAGCCAGCTGCACAGCAGTTGACTCAAGCTCCTGCAGCGGCTGAAACGGCCCTGATCAAAAATGCCCGCCAACTGGTTTTTGGGGGGAAGCGTTCGGGCGAAGGGTATTTCAGTGCCGATGGCACACGCATGATTTTTCAGAGTGAGCGTGAACCCAACAACCCTTTTTACCAAATGTATGTGCTCGATTTTGAAGCCGGAGAAACTCAGCGAGTCTCTCCGGGAGTGGGTAAAACCACCTGTGGCTGGATTCACCCCAATGGTCAGACCTTGATGTATTCCTCGACCCATGCTGACCCTGCTTCAGTGCAGTTGCAACGGGATGAAATCGCTTTCCGTGCCTCGGGCCAAACCCGTCGTTATAGCTGGGACTATGATCCACAGTACGAGATCTACGTGGCCGATGCCCAGGGAAAAAATCCGGTGAATATCACCCAAACTATGGGTTATGATGCTGAGGGTGCCTATTCCCCCGATGGCAAACGGATTGTATTTGCCTCTAACCGTGAAGCCTACCAACGCAAGCTGACCCCTGAAGAACAGACGGTGTTTGAACGGGACAAAGCCTATTTCATGGATATTTACACCATGAATGCCGATGGCTCGGATGTACGGCGTTTAACGACCACTCCTGGTTATGATGGCGGGCCTTTTTATAGTGCAGATGGCAAAAAAATTGTGTGGCGGCGCTTTTCTGAGGGCGGTGAAACGGCTGAGATTTTCACCATGAATGTGGATGGATCGGATCAGAAACAGATCACCCGCATGGGGGTATTGTCATGGGCTCCCTTTTTCCATCCTTCAGGAGATTATGTAATCTTTGGCAGCAATCGCCAAGGTTTCCAGAACTTTGAGCTGTATATTGTAGATTCCCACGGGCAAAAAGAGCCGGTGCGGGTCACTTATACGGAAGGCTTTGACAGCCTCCCAACCTTTTCCCCGGATGGCACACAATTGAGCTGGACCAGCAATCGAACCACTGATCACAGCTCGCATATTTTTCTGGGCGATTGGGATGATGCCGAGGCCCGCCGCCTTTTAGGGTTACCGCGTGTAAAAGGCTCCACTCCTGAGGTGGCCCATATTTCGGCTTCCCAAGTGCCTACCCATCCTGAAATCCATGCGGATGATCTGCGGCGGCATGTCACCTATTTGGCTTCCCCGGAGCTGGAGGGGCGTTTGACAGGCAGTGCGGGTGAACGCAAAGCCACGACCTATCTAGCGTCCGAATTCCAGCGTATGGGCCTGCTTCCGGCCGGTGACAAGTCTTATATTCAAGCCTTTGCTTTCCAAGCTGGGGCCTCTGTTGATGCGACCAGCAAGCTGGGCTCTTTGCGTCTCGATCAGGATTGGCGACCCCTCGCTTTTTCAGGCACGGGAACAATTCCTAGCAGCGAGGTGGTGTTTGCCGGTTATGGGATTGTGGCC
>DLGM01000178.1 GCA_002482705.1 Cyanobacteria bacterium UBA7694 | reverse complement strand
ATTGAAGCAGCTGCCCGCAAAGCCGAACTGCACGACTTTATTGTCTCATTGCCCCAAGGCTATGATACCTTGGTCGGGGAACGGGGCATTAAGCTCTCGGGCGGGCAGCGGCAACGTTTGAGCATTGCCCGGGCAATTTTAAAAGACGCCCCGATTTTGGTCTTAGATGAGGCAACCTCGTCGGTCGATACGGAAACGGAACGGGCGATTCAACAGAACCTCAGCCAGTTGGTACAAGGGAAAACGGCGCTTGTGATTGCCCACCGCCTCTCCACCATTCGCCAAGCCGATCGCATTTTGGTACTCAAAGACGGACAGTTAGCAGAACAGGGAAACCACGAAGCGTTGCTCGCACGTGGGGGCATTTACGCCGATTTGTGGCATATTCAGTTGGGAGATTCCCGCTCCCTCGCTGAGCAGCTATTGCAGACTGGCAGATTTTAGGAAAACGACAGCTAAGAGCCGTTATATCTATAAATTTTGCTTCAGATCTGGGCGTTATATTGCGATATAATAGACATAACACATATTCAAAGGATCTTGATCTATGGGGCAGTTTTCAGTCGGACGTCAACTTCAACCGGGTGACAAGGTCGGCACCTGGAATTCAGCCATGGGCAAAGCCGATATTACCGTCAAAAAAGAAGTGGGGCAAGGCTTCCCCAATGTGCACGAAGCCCGCAAAGGTATTGCAGCCACCGGAGAAGCTGGTGTGGTTACCCCCGATGCCAAGGGGCAAATTCGAGCCTATACCGTAGATGACGGCGCTTATGTCGATGATCTCGACATCGGTGACAAGGTCGATACCAAAGCCCTGCCAACCCTCGACTTTTTAAACCAAGACGGTGAGAGCCTCAAACTGGGTAAAGAGATCCTGCCCCCACTGGGTAAGGACAACGGCAAAATTGTACATGCCATGAGTTCATTTACCGGCAAAGACAAAGCGATTATGCGCGCTCCCAACCAATTGGCCCAGGCCGATGACATCACCCGCTTGCGCAAAATGGGTTATACGGTCATGGTCGACAACAGTGCCACCAAAGCCGAATTCAAAGAAGCACTGTACGATTCCCGTACTGCTGGCATTATGTGGCTCGGCCATNNGCGATTACAACGAAGACTGGATTGACCCGCAAGACATTAATCCCCAACGGGTCAGCCCCAATATGAAAATGATGCTTTTCCAGTCTTGCCAAGTCGGTAAATCCCAAGGACAGTGGGAACATTCTCTGCCGGGTGCCAAAGTCGAAGCCTGGGATAAAAACGTCATGAACGGCGAAATGATGTATTACAACATCAATGACAACAAACTTGAATCGCTGATTGAGAATACCCTCGGAGGCAGTTTTGCCAAAGAGGTTTACACGCCCCCCAGTGGTGTAGCAGGTGCGGTGGGAAGTGTGGCAGGCCTGGCCGCTGGATTGGGCCTGGGGCTTGGTATTGGGCAAGCAAAAGCCAAACAGAAATAACCACCCATCATCATCAAAGGCCCCTCATTTTGAGGGGCCTTTGGTTTGCAAGTGGCCGCTAGCGGTTCGCGTAGGTAATCATCGAGAAGGTGGCCTTGAACTCGGTGAGACTCATCGTGAAAGTGCCATCACCCATCCCATCGCGGGGCACTCCTTGGGCATTGATCAGTTCCATTTGGCCAGCGTTTGCACAAACATACCCAGCACCCCCAAGCAGAAGGGTTCATGGATCGGGTCTTGGTACGTATTGCTCCTGACTGCGGGCCAGTCGCCAAGCTACTAAGCGGGGATGCATCACACGCCGCCACAGGGGCGGCACCAACGCTAGCAGAATCATGCCTGCATACCCCGTAGGCAATTGTGGGCTTTCGTCAAACTGGCGCAAAACTGGATAACGGCGCGACTGGTGTGCATGGTGATCCGAGTGGCGCTGCAACATAAACAAAAAGCAGTTGGTCAGCAAATGGTTGGCGTTCCAGGAATGGTGAATGGTGGTGGGTTCATAACGACCAGGTGCCACTTCCCGGCGGGCCAAACCATAATGTTCGACGTAGTTGACCGCCTCCAAGAGGCTAAAGGCTACAATCGCCTGTACCCCAAAAAAGAGCGCCGCCCTGGGGCCCCAGAGACTCCCCAATAGCCCCATCACCGCCAGTGGCAACAGGGCAAACCACAACATTTGGTTGCGCCAGTGCAGCAGCGGCACATTCCGTTTGTGCAAACGGGCCGCTTCAATCGCCCAGGCGCTGCGCCAACTGCCCAACACCGTGCGTGGGTAAAAGCGGTAGAAAGACTCACCCCACCGGGCCGAAGCCGGATCCTGGGGGGTTGAGACATGGCGGTGATGGCCGCGCAGGTGTTCAATATAAAAGTGCATGTACCCAGCATTGAGCAACAAAAGTTGCCCCAGCAGACGTTCCCAGCGATCGGTTTTGTGAATCAGTTCATGGGCCAAGGTAATGCCAATCCCCCCAGAGGCCACCCCCACCGACACAGTCAGACCCAGGGTTTCCAGCGCAGTGAGGTTGCCCCCACTGACCAGCCACGCCCCCCACAGCGTCAGCCCCAATAAAACGGGGACATAACTCCAGCTAACCCAGCGGAAAGCCCGACTCTTGAGCAATTGTTCCGTCTCTTCAGCACTGGGATTGTGGGGGTAAGTGCCCAATACACAATCCAGCAGGGGAATCAGGCCAAAGACTACTCCCACGGGCAAAAAATAGCCCAGCCCACCGAGTTGGGTACTCCAGACAATACACAGCGGTACAATATAAGACAATAAAAAAGCCGGGGCTCCCAAAGGACGCGTCAAGGTTGGCTGGGCCAGCATACACAGACCTCATAGATATGCATTTACCTCTGATCGTAGCATAACTGTTCAAAGCGGCCCTATTTTACGCCTTCAATACCAGGGCGGTCAATGATATTACGCCTAAGCAGCAACATAACATTTTGTGCCCTTGCTTTTTTCAGCTATAATGAGGCCATGAAAACACCTGCTAGAGACCCTTTATCAACCCCCATCCCCGGTCGTTTTGCCTGCTTAGATGAGCGCAATATCAACAGTTTGTGGTGTTCGCTTGTGGTGGAACAACTCATCCGGCATGGCGTGTCGACCTTTTGTGTATCGCCGGGCTCCCGCTCCGCCCCCCTGGCCGCCGCCGTCGCGCGACACCCAGAAGCCGAAACGGTATT
>DLGM01000326.1:2445-3798 GCA_002482705.1 Cyanobacteria bacterium UBA7694 | reverse complement strand
GGCAAGTCGCTCAAAAGCATGTTCTCGATGCCCATGGATATCCTGGTGACAACCCCGGATCGCTGTCTGCGTTCATTAAAAAACAAAGAGCTTTCAAAAGCCCAGTTAAAATATCTGATCCTGGATGAGGCCGACCACTTGCTGGAGCCTTCCTTCAAAAGCATCATGCAGCAAATGGCCGCTGAGCTGCACAATACCAACTTCCAGCTTTTTCTCGTGAGCGCCACCCGCCCCGCCCAGTTTACCGAAACCATCCGGGCCTTCTTCCCCGAGTTGACGCTGCACCCGATTGGCGGCACGCAAGGGGGACAGGGAAGCACCACCGAGATGCGTATCGCCATTTTTAATCTGTCGGTCGAAGAAAAAGACAAGTTCAACTATGTCAAAAACTTTATCCGGCAACAAAAACACCGCAACGGCGTAATCTTCACAGGTAGCAAAGCCCGCGCCCAAAATTTGGCCGAAGAGTTATTGGCCACGGGCCAAAAGCGTCTGTTCCTGCTGCATAAAGACCTCGAAATCAAAGCGCGTGCCGAGGTAATTGATAGCTTTCGCAAAAAAGGCGGCATTTTGATTGCCACAGATATTTTTGCGCGCGGGATTGATATTCCCCATTTAGAATGGGTGCTCAATTTTGATATGCCCTCAGAACCCTATTATTACCTGCACCGCAATGGGCGGGTGGGGCGTTCCGGCCGAGAGGGGGATGTGTATAATTTCATCACCTCCAAAGACGGGGATCGCCTGGAGCGCATCAACAAAGCCCTCCTCACCCAAGGGCGCGCGGATCTCAAAATTGTCACTACCGCCCCCAAACCAAGGGTCAGCCATACACGCAAATAGCCGCGTAGGTTGTAGCCGTCCTGGGCAGCCGGAACAGGGGCGTAGCGAGCGAAAATGAGAGCAGTTGAAGTGCCTTTCCATCAGGTCAAGCCTATCTATCTCGGACGCATTGCCGCCCTTTACATGTGTGGCAAATCGCTTTAAGCTGAGCTCCATGCACCCCCATCTTTCATCCCCCTGCCTCTATATCCTGGGCGGCTTACCGGGTACCGGCAAAAGCACCCTCTCCCAAAGCCTTGCCCGGCACCTCCGGGCCGTATGGCTGCGCATCGACACCCTAGAGCAAAGCTTACGCAACCAAGGGCTGGCGGTTGTGGCCGACGAGGGCTACCAACTGGCCTATGCCCTGGCCCGCGATAACCTGCGCCTGGGCCTCTCAGTTGTGGCCGACGCGGTCAACCCGATTGCGATCACCCGCAACGCCTGGCGACAAGTGGCCCAAGATGGCCAGTGCCCGTACCAAGAGCTGGAAATCATCTGCTCGAATGCAGCGATTCACCGCCAGCGGCT
>DLGM01000326.1:1740-2398 GCA_002482705.1 Cyanobacteria bacterium UBA7694 | reverse complement strand
GAACATATGAGGCGTGGCCCACCGCCTACCAGCTCGACACGGCACACAACACCCCCGCTGAAAGTTTGGAGCAACTGCTTGCACACCTACAGGCATTTCCCATTGAGGCGATATGAAGGCTTCGTCTTCATTAAAAAAGGAGGCCTTATTTGTGAGGGGCAGGGCGGATGTTATCCGCCCCGACATCGACATGCGCATCTGCGTTTGAAGGGGAAATCTGGCTTTGGGATGCTGAACACACATCCTGCCATAGAGCAGGCCTCGCAGAATCTGGTATCCTGAGCCTAAACTGCTTGCGAGGTACTGTTTATGTTTCGCCCCCTCTCTTTGGCCTTCAGCCTGGCTTTGCTGCAGCCCGCCTTGGCCCAAACCCACACCCTGAACATCCCGGCCATTCAGGGCATTGCTTTCCAATCGCCCTATATGGGCCAACAGGTGACGACCACGGGCGTGGTGACTGGCACCGGGCCCACCGGCTTTTATCTGCAAGACCCCACCGACGACGGCGACCCGCGCACCTCTCAAGCCCTGTGGGTCGAAACCACCCAAGCGGCCCAGGCGGGCCAACGGGTCAAGGTGACAGGCACTGTCGCTGAACAGCCCAGCGCCCACACCCATGCCGGGCTCACCCGCACCGCCGTGATCGCCACACACCTCC
>DLGM01000326.1:0-1706 GCA_002482705.1 Cyanobacteria bacterium UBA7694 | reverse complement strand
CCCCCCGCCCAAGTGCTGGGCAGTTCGGGCCGCCCCCTGCCGACGGGCAAAATCTCTGGGTATACAGGGGATGTACACACAAAAAAGGCCCTCGACCTCCAAGACGGCCTCGACTTTTACGAAAGCCTAGAGGGTATGCGCGTCAGCCTGGAAGCCCCGCGTCTGGTGGCACCCGGCACCCGCTACGGCGATTTATTTGTGGTGGCCAATCAGGGGGCGGATACCCAACCGCCCCTCAATGCCCGCTCCGGGCTGGTGATCCAAAGCGAAAAGGGCGATTTTAACCCAGAGATTGTGCAGATCAAAGACCCCAATACCCAAGATGTGGGGCTGACGGGTTGGCCCAAGCTGGCGGCGGCGACCTATGGCCAAGGGGATCAATTCCGGGGCAATATTGTTGGCATCCTCGATTATAATCGCTCTACCCGGCCCGGTTATTACCTGTACCCGACCCAGGCATTGCCCCCAGTGCATCCCGGCCAGCTCAAGCCCGAACACACTGCTCTGCGCAGCGGCCCCGGCCAACTGACGGTGGCCAACTACAATCTCGAAAACTTCACCGTCGCCAACCCCAAACACATGCCCGACAAAGACCTGCGCCTGGCCAAACACATTGTCACTGCGCTGGGAGCCCCGGATATCCTGATGTTACAAGAGGTGGCCGACAATGACGGGGCCACCCCTGAAGCCACACCTGTGACCGGGGCCGATCAGGTCTTGCAGCATCTGGTCAACACCATTGCCAAGGTGGGCGGGCCGGGGTATCGCTTTGTCGAAATTGCCCCGAAAAATGGCCAGGATGGGGGCCAGCCCCACGGCAATATCCGTGTGGCTTATTTGTATCGCCCAGACCGGGTCACGCTGCGCAGCGCCCCAGCGGGGGACGCTACAACGGGTGTGGGCGTTGATCAGGCCGGGCACTTGACCCTCAATCCAGGGCGAGTGGCCCCAGCGGACCCGGCCTTTACCCAAACCCGCAAAAGCCTCGCGGTCGAGTTTATGATCGGCACCCAGAGCCTGATTTGTATCAATAACCACCTCAGTTCAAAACACGGGGATACCCCCTTGTGGGCAGCCATGCAGCCGCCAGTTCTGCATTCCGAGGTAGAGCGCCTCAAGCAGGTACAGGTCTTGCGCAGCTTTGTGCAAAATATTCAGGCCCGCAATCCCCAGGCAGCCATCATTCTGGCCGGTGATTTTAACGACTTTTACGCCTCGGCACCGTTGCAAACCCTGACCCAAGCGGGGCTGCACAACTTGGTGGAAACCCTGCCCCTGAATGAACGGTACACCTATGTGTACAACGGCTCCAGCCAAACCTTGGACCATCTGGTGGTAAGCGGGCCGATCTGGAGCCACTGGAAGCCAGAAATTGATGTGGTACACGTCAATGCTGAGCTGAGTGAGGCCCAAGGGGCGGCTTCGGATCACGATCCGGTGGTAGCACGTTTTACGCTGCCTTAAGCTCCAAGAGCCCGGCATTTTGCCGGGCTCTTGTGGCGTTAACCGTTCAGGTTCATGGTTTGGGTATCCATGCGCCAGACGCTCGCCCCACTGCTGCCGCTCAAAATAAAGTTGGGGTTTGCGTTTTGGTCGACCAACAGGGCGGGGAAGGCCAATTTATCAAAGGGCCAACCGAGTGTATTAAAGGCCGACCAGTGTACGCCGCCGTCAATGCTCTGGTACACGCCGCCACTTTCCAGGCC
>DLGM01000368.1:2631-12385 GCA_002482705.1 Cyanobacteria bacterium UBA7694 | reverse complement strand
TCGGCTACGCCCCGTCCCGGCAGCAGCGCCTCTCCCAGCCCGACCCCCAGCGCCTCTCCGTCTGGCAAACCCGGTTCGGTGACTTTCCGTTTGCAGGTGGTGGCGCAAGGGGAAAGTACCTGCCCGGCGACCAAAGCGGCGGTGGCTTTCCGTTACCAGTTGCGCCAGGGGGATAAACTGACCGAGCGTGAACTGTCTCCCAGCCAGATCAAAAGTGATGGTTCTGTGGATATTGTGCTGTCCGATGTCAAAGCGGGCGAGACTCTGACCTTAACGATCCCGGCGATTGTCCAGAATGGTGCTACCCTGTATGGCGGTGTCACCCGTCGGGCGACGGCCCGGGACGGGCGGGCTGTGCTCGAAACCCTCAATCTCCCGATTGGCACCTCCGAATCTGGGGGCGCTTATGAAATCATTGCCGGTGACAATCTCGATCTGGTCGAGGATCTTGAGCCCCTTGATGATACGGTCGTGAGCGCTGGCAGCCAAGTTGAAAAGGGGTGGTTGGTCAGTAATGCCTCACAGAATATCACGTGGAGCAATCGCAATCTGGCTAGCATTGACCCGGAAACTGGGTATGCTCCCAGCTTGATTCCGATTGATACAGCCATTCCTGTGCCCGATCTGGCAGCCAATGAGCAGACTACCCTGCGGGTCAACTTACAGGTGCCCAGCCGTCCGGGTCTGTACCGCTCGAACTGGATGCTCAAAAACCGCAGCACTGGCAAGCTCATGATGCCTGAGATGCAGTTGTATACCCAATTGCGGGTCGAGGGAACGCCCCGTTTTACGCCGGTTCTCAGTGGGGATGCCTATGGCACCGCTGAAACGTCGCTACAGGTGCAAGGCAATCGTTATGTGCCGATGGCGATCAACTATCCGGTCACCACCGGGACGGCGTTTCAGGTGCTCTACAAACTGGCCAATACGGGCAGCCGTACCTGGACGGGACGCACTCTGGTCTTTACCTCGGAAGGGGCTGTGAGCCGTCACCAACTCGAACCGAGCCGCCGTTCCCTGACCATCCCCGATACGGCTCCGGGGGCGGTGGCCACCATTGGCCCGGTGGTGTTAAAAATTACCGGGGCCGAAAGCCATTTTGCCGCTTGGCGGATGCAGGACAGCTCTGGACGCAACAGTTTCAGTGGGGATCCCGAGATCGTGACCCAAGTGGCGGTCACCCCTGCTTTAACGGATTGTAAATAACCCTGCGGAGGCCCTGGTGTTTGCCCATTTAGCCGATTTACAGCAGCAGACGCAGGGGCTGCGCAATCAGCGTCAGGACGGTAGCAGCCAGCAGCTAGAAGCTGGTTTTGCCGCCCTTAATGCGGCGATGGCCTCTACCTTTCAGGACAAAGAGCTGTTGGAGCAGGCCTTTACGGCTTTTAATAAGGCGGCTCAGCTCAATCGGCGCAATGCGGATCCTTTGGTGGCCATGGGTTATCTGTATTTGGTCTTGGATGATCGCATGATGGCGCTCAAATATTTCCAATCAGCCCGTAGTACCGATCCGACCCACCCAGATCCGCCTCGCTTTTTAGAGCTGCTGCAATCGCTCAACCGCCCTACGCCGACGGCAGAAGAGATCGATTATGATGCCCTGTATGATCAGGCCGAGGCCCATCTGCATGCAATGATGCGTCAGGTCACACGCATTGAACCGGCCCCGGCCCAGGCTGACCCTCAGCTTTTGTCCCAACTCAAAGCCCAATGCATGGAGCTGCAAACCGAGCACCAGCGTCTCAATCTCCTCTTGCAACGCCTCGAAGCTGAATTTGATACGGCATCTCTGCATCAGCGTCTGCGCCCTTTGGCGATGGCGCAACAAAGCCTCGAACAGCGGGTACAATTGTCGCAAACGCTGGTCAAGCTGGCCCAAGATTTAGGGGTGTGGTTAGAGATGGCGCAACAGATGTTGGCCAGCCCCCCAGAAGCATCCCAGTTGGGGCCTGCGGTAGAAGATCTGCTTGATAACTGTGACCGTTTTGCCGACCAGTTGGAAGTTTTAGAGCGCAGCCCGGCTGATGTCAGGAGCCCTTTGGCTTTGTACCAACGGCTGACAGAGACGGTTGAGGCCTTGCAAGATCTGCTTGAAGATTAACGCAGGGCGTAGGTTTGATCCTGGTAGTGGAGGGTGGCTTGTGCCATCACATGGGAAAGGGCTTGCTCTAATAAGATCTGGTCAGCGATGGGAACCAAGGCCTGTTCACTCTGGAGGCGTTTGAGCACGCGTGGCAAAGGGGCTTGCAGGGCTTGGGCCAAGGGTTGGAGTTGGGCTTCAAATTGGGCTTTATCGAGGATCAGTCCGGCCTGTTGGGCGACCTCGCGCAAAACCAGGGCCATACGTAAGCTGGCATCTGCGGCGGCCCGCAGGGGCGGGTAGTGGATAAAACCTTGGCGAGCTGCTTCGAGCTCTTGGGGCAACATTTTACGGGCTTTGAGCAGGGGGCCATCCGTTTGTTCCCAGCTTTGGCTGAGTTGTTGATCAAGCCACTCGGAGGGGTAATCGATCTGGCTGTGCTCGGTCAGGGTTTGACCTACCTGAAGCCGGATATACTGGCGCCAGCTGCGCTCATTCTGTTGCTGGAGGGTATCCAGCAGTTGGCGTTGGCCCTCTTCGCCCGGCCCATAGGCCTGGGTGATGGCTGCTTCTGGGGTGGGGAGGCTCACGGCTTCAATCCGGCGCACATGCAGTTGGTAGTGGGCATTTTGACCGCGCCAGGGCACATGGGGATGATCGGCGGGTAGAGGTAGATTCAGGGTGCGTTTTTCACCAGCTTTGAGGCCTGTGAGTTGTTCCCACCAGGCTTCACCGCCAGGTTGTAACAGCAATTGCATGCCCTGACCGACGCTGGCGGGAATGATCTGTCCTTCACAGGTGGCCAGGGTATCGAGGGTGATGCGATCCCCCCATTGGCTGGCACGGGGCACGGGGCGGTAGGTGGCCTGTGCCAACAACAGCGCTTCGACATGGGCCTGAATTTGGGCCTGGCTGGGAGGTAAAAGTTCGGGGGCATTGAGGGTGACGGCCAGAGTGGGGGGGAGGGTAACGCTGTGCATTTAATACAACCAGCTTTTGAGGGCCCCGGAGGTGAGGGAGAGCACCGAACCAATGATCGGGACTCCGGCTGTGGTGACCCATGAGCCTCCGGCTTGTAGGGTACTGAGGGCGGCTTTGCCAAAGCTGCCGTTGGGTGCACCGCTGAAGGCATCATAAATGTCTTTCCCGGCTACGCCGGTGTCAACCACGGCGGTTCCGGCACTGAGAAAGGGGACACTGCGTTTGAGCACTTCTTTGCCACTGCCCACTAACAAACTTGGGATGGGGCTGTCTTCGACCACGTCTTTGCCAAATTTATGGGTAGCTTCCAAGAGCTTTTTACCATCTTCGACCAGGTGTTTGCTGCCGTCGGTATAAGCGTGACAACCCATTTCGTAGAGGGATGAACACACCTTGACGGTGCTTTCGCCACCCACAGCCTCAAAGGTGCGCAAGGCTGCTGTACCGGTAGTGCTCAAAGAGGGGTTTTGGTAAGCTTCATAAGTGGCAGCCATGGCCCGGGCTGGTTTAAGGGCGTAGGTATTCACGTTTTCCAGGCCATCTTTGACGCTTTTAAGCGTATCAGGGGCGATCACATGGCCCATGGTGGCGTTGAGCATTTGGGTTTCAAAACCTGTGCGCTCATCCGTGAGTTTTTCGGCAATGCCATCAAAGGTTTCGTGGGCATCTCCCACGCTCTCCATGGTGTCTTGGTGTTGGTGCAGGAATTGGACACCGGAGCTGAGCTTCTGGCCGATTTGGCTTTGTTGCAGGGTTTGCAGGGTGCTGGACTGGGTGGCGAGAGCGGTAATGGTGCAGCTCGGGGTGCTAGACAGGGCTTGGCTAAATTGTTGTTGGCTGGAGCTGCCAGTCAGCGGTGTTGTTGAGGGCGTAGAGGATTGGGGCCCAGAGGATGGAGCCGAGACCGGGGGCTGAAGCGTGGCGGGGGGGCTGGGCGGGCGAATACTGGTCGTGGATGAACTGCGCGGCATTGAAGTTGGCCGAAGCGGTTGATTGGAAATCATGGCTAGACCCCACAGGAGAATTTATGTGAACAATCATAACATGGAGGTCCAGAGAGAACAATATCCCAAGGTGCTGCCATTGTAAAACCTCTGTCATGAATCGACAATTTGAGGGCTTGGGCCTGTTAAAATGGGCTTGGCTGCAATACACACGGTGAGCATTAAGTTGCTGAATTGGAGAAAGTCGCTGATGACGCTGTCCACTGATTCCTCTTCGCCCCCTTGGCAAATTCTGATGTTGGGAACGGAACAGGCCTTGGCCGAAGCGCTCTGTGAATTTGGGTTTGAAGTCTGTTTGGCCGATAGCTTGACCGAAGCCTTGTACTTTCTTGACCCGCAGCGCAATCAAACGCTTTTGCCCGCTGCTGGGAACCCCGGTATTGGGGTTTTGGCCGAATTGCAGAAACTGCTGCTCGATTTTCATCACTTGCAAATTGTTCTGCGCATTCCCAGTGATATGGAAGCGACCCTGCGGGGGATGCTCCCGGCTCCCCGTTTGCGTTGGCTGTCCCTTGAGGCAGATGCAGCCCGAATTTATACCCTGCTGTCCCAGCCTTTGGCACAGGGTTTAACGGGGCAAATGGCCTATATCAGCGTGCTGGAATTGCTGCGCTTGGCAGTGGTCGATGGCCGCCCGCGCCTCTTACATTTTCGTGAGGATTTAACCGGGGCGGAAGGCCTCTGTTATTTGGCCCAAGGCCAGCTGACCCATGCAGAATTTTTTGCCCCCCCACGCACCTTCAGCCGGGGTTATTCCCCTGACTTTACCGGCGAAGAAGCTTTTTTTCGGATTGCCACTCTGCGTTCCGGGACTTTTCTGGAATTGCCTTGGAGTGAGCCCCCGGCCTGTACCGTGACAGAACCGCTTGAGGCCTTGGCGTTGGCGGCTGCCGCCCGGGTGGATGAAATCCGCGCGGCTTCGGGCACTGAAGATCGTTTCCTGGACTTTGAACTGCGCCGGGCCTGTGTCCTAATTGATGAACCCGTGATTCGCCGCAGCTTGCGCAATCTTTTCCAACGGCTGGCGATCCCCCTGATTATGCCGCGCCGCCGCGAGGATTTGCGCCAATATCAGGGGCAGACCTTTGAGCTGTTATTGCTCAAACAAGAAGAATTGAGCCTGGCTGAATTGGATGCCTTGCGGGTGCGCCGTCCTTCTTTGCGCCTGATTTTAATGCATGCTGGGCCCCCTTCCTTTGAATTGTTGGCCTGGGCTTCCGCAGATCCGTTTACCCGTTTACTGGAGCGCCCTCTGTCACTGGATACCTTGGCGCACTGGCTCAGTGGCACGCAATTTGCAGGCTTTCGTGGGCAACTTGTTGAACAGGTGGGCGTCTTAGAGTTCATTCAATCGGCGTTGATGAGTGGGGGCCGTAAATTATTGGGTTTTAAGTCACCGGAAGGTTTGGAGTTGGGCTGGTTATGGATTCAAAAGGGACACTTTGTCCATGCCCAGACCTCACAATATCAGGGTGAGGATGCTTTTTTTGCCATGACCCGCATGCGCCAAGGGGAGTTTCGCGAAGTGCTTTGGCAAGAACCGACTTTGGCGACATTGTGGGATATTGTCCCGCATAAGCTGCTGATGCGCGCCACTTTACAACTGCATACGGAGACCCAAGCCACGTCTGCTTGACCCAATCGTAACCCTTGTACCAGACAAAGGGCTGCAATCTGTGGCATAAAGGGGTATGCGTAAAATCCTTGACCCTCAACGCCTATGGGCGCGACTGCGCCCGGCTCGCCGTCCAGGCGCTCCCTTGCCCTTGTTGCGCCCTGTGCCTGCCCATTTGCATTTGGGACGAGTCATTCTGCCTGGGGCTTGGCGTGGTCCGTTACAAACCTTTGAGCACCCGGCCAGTCACCACGCCCTTTGGCGTTGGAGCCACCATAAACGCTGGTTTTATGTCACTTTGCAGGCTGCCCCCTGGATGCTTGCAGCAGCAGTTGTGGATACAGGGTACGCGGTGCAGATGCACTGTATGTTGGCCCATCTCGAACCGGGGCAGCTCAAACTCCATCTGCGCGGCTTAAGCCCTTCAATCCAAGGGGGGGCCTTGCAATCGCGCAATGGGGACTTGGTCGCACGGGCCCAGCAAGGGGAGCGTTATCTCGAATTGCGGCGCTTGCGTGGAGGCGAAATCTATCTCAATTTGACCGCCCCAGAGGCCACCCTGCGCGGGCGGTGGGAACCCTCACAAGCACCCGCGCTGATTGCTGCGGCAGAGCTGGCGGGGGGAGGCACCCATCTAACGCATAAAACGGTCGCTCAGCGCGCGACCTTACAGGGCCAAATGGGGGCGGAAGCTTTGCAGATTCAAGGATGGGGCGGCAGTGACCACAGCGACGGTTTTGTCCCGCGTGAAACCCGTTGGAACTGGGTCTATTTTACTGGGCATACCCGTGAGGGCGTCTCAATCAGCCTCAATCTGGTGCAGGGTTTTCTAGGGGCCTGTGAATGTGTGTTGTGGCTTGGCTCCCAATTGATTACCTTAGGGGAAGGCAATATGGATGTGCCGGATGATCCGGCCTTGCCCTGGCGCATTCGTTCGGCCTGTGGCCGGGTTGATCTCACTTTTCAGCCCCGTACCCTCGAAGTGGATCGCACTGATGTGATGGTGGCTCGCAGTCACTTTGTCCAAGCCTTTGGATTCTTTTCCGGACGTCTGCGCGTCACGGGGGGCGATCCCCTCCTGATTCAGGGCCTGCCTGGTGTGGCCGAGCAACAGGATGTGCGCTGGTGAGTGGATCTCGTCAAGCGCTGTTGAGGACATTGGCCCAAGAAATTGGCGCTTTACCCCAGACTTTTCCCCGCGTGGCCATTGATGGGGTAGATGGAGCCGGTAAAAGCCGATTTGCCGATGATTTGGCGGTTGTCATTCGCGCTTTACAACGGCCCGTGATTCGCGCCTCGGTGGATGGCTTTCATCAGCCACGGGCTCGTCGGTATGCCCAAGGTCGGCATTCCCCCCGTGGTTTTTTTATGGATTCTTACGACTATGCGCAGTTCAAAGCTTGTCTGTTAACGCCTTTGGCTCCTGGGGGTTCAGGGTATTATCGCACAGCAGCTTTTGACCATACCCTGGATCTGCCCCGCGATCTGCCCCCGCAGCAGGCTTTACCGGGGAGTATTCTGTTGTGTGACGGCATCTTTTTACATCGCCCGGAACTGTATGAAGATTGGACATTCTCGATCTTTTTGGCGGTCGATTTTGAAGTGTCTGTGGCCCGTTGTGCCGCCCGCGATGGCACTTCCCCTGACCCGAATGCACCCAGTAATCACCGTTATGTTGCCGGACAGCGGCTCTATTTTGAAACCTGTGCTCCGGCCCAAAAGGCCAGCGTCGTGATCGATTATAACGATCTGGAAAATCCCCGGATCATCCGCCCCTAAGAAGTGGGTGTGGCAGTCGTCAATAATTGAGGGGCATTGGCTTCCACCACAAAGTACCATCCCAGGGCATTGAGGCGGTCAAAAACATACAAGGTACTCCCGTCGTGATTAAACAGGTAACCGGATTCTCCAGCCTGAATTTGTGTGACCATGGGGGCAAATGGGAATGGGGGTAGCTCAAACCCCGTATGGATTTTCTTGTTGTCTTTCACTTCCCTTTGATCACTGGAACGCAATACAATCCGACCCTGTTCATCGAGCAGGTAGGTTTTGCGCACAGCGGCAATGGGTAAATTCATGAGCGTTTTGATAATGTAGTTGAACTGCATATCAAAGGTGGCAACCCCAATAAATTGATCCTGCGGATCATACAGGGGAATGCTACACGGCAATAAAGCCCCAGTCAGGCGGTCGAGATAGGGATTGCCGCAGCGCAGCCCCCGTTTGTTTTCGACCAGTTTGTAAAACGGACGTTCGCGGGGGTCATAACCGGGGGTGTTATAACCGATGCCCGGATAAAAGATAATCACCCCCTTTTTACTCACGGCTGAAGCAAACATCAGGGGGACTCCCTGTTCCCGGATCAGGGTATCGGCTTCCTGTGGGGAAAGAGGGGCCGTCCCTTCGGTATAGCTGTCGATCAGCATGCGACGCAGGTAAAAAGACACATTGTTGAGTTGGCGAATCGGGGTTTCGACTTGGCTTTCAGACAAGCCCTCCCCAATCGTGAAATTGCTGTAACCCAAGCTGATGGGGTTGCCATAATGTTTGGAAAAGCGCAGGTCTGGTGCTTGAAAGGGGTGGTCGGTGTAATACTTGTCTTGGGAAGGGATGCCCCGGCTTAGCACCTGGGTGGCAGCGCCCGCTAATCCCTGTAGCTGAGATTGGGCTTTAAGCAGGCGAATATTGATCTTTTGGCTCTGTTGCGTGACGGTGGTTAAAAAAGTGCCTAAACGCTGTTCCCGGGCCTGTGCTGCTAAAGTAGCCTGTTGGCGTACATACATACTGGCAATCAAGGCTGAGGTGGAAAGGATTAAGATCGCCATACCCGCAATTAGTATTTTTTCTGGGTTGCGTTGGGCCCAGCGCATGACCTTTTGCCAGCGGGTGTCTTTTTTGGCCAAGACGGCTTCGCCGCGCAGATAACGGCGTACATCTTCGGCCATGGCTTGGACGGAAGGATAGCGCCCTTCGACCTTGCGGCTGGTGGCTTTGAGGATAATGGCCTGTAATTCCGGGGCAATTGGGAGCGTCGATTTGTAGTGTACAAAAGGATCCAGTTCAGCTTTGAGCACCCGTTTCAGCAGCTCCATTTGGCTTTTGGCGGTAAAAGCCGCTTTGAGGGTGACCAGTTCGTATAAGATCAGACCCAGGGAAAACTGGTCACTGCGTCCATCGAGCTGTTCATTTCTTCCGGCGGCCTGTTGGGGAGACATGTACCGAGGTGTGCCGACGACCTTGCCCGCTTCACTGCGCTCGGCTTCGGGGATGTTTTCATCCAAAGGCGAGACTTCTACCACCTCAAGGTCGAGGGGGGGCAATTCGCCCATGATCCGGGCAATGCCCCAGTCCATGACGTACACTTCCTGAAAGCGGCCAACCATAATATTGGCGGGTTTGAGGCCGCGGTGGATTACCCCCTTGGTATGGGAGAAATACAGGGCATCACAGACCTTGAGGAAGTGCCCCAATAAATTGTTGAGGCTGTGGCTGTCATCAATTGGCAGGCCTTCAGTGTAGAGCTTCTGGGTTTCTTGGATGAGCTCTTTTAAGGTTTTGCCTTTAATCAGCTTCATGGTATAGGCAATTTGGCCTTCAGGGGTCACTTCCAGGTTGTATATGGGGATAATGGCCGGGTGATCCAACTGGGCCGTAATTTGGGCTTCACTAAAAAAGCGGCTCATGACCTGGCGGTTATCGGCCATCTGGCTATGAATTTTTTTATAGGCCACGCGACGGCCTAAATGGGGGTCACGGGCAAGTAATACTTCCCCCATGGCCCCTTTGCCAACGGTACCTAAAAATTCAAAGCGTGAAGGGGGCGAGTTGTCGGTAGCTGTTTCTGCCCAGGTTTCGGTCAGTGCTTCGAAATGTGTGAGCTCTACCTGATCTTCCGCAGAAGATTCTCTCTGTTGATCCATGCTTTTTTAGGCGACCAGTCACTCTCAAGATGCGTTCTAATATAACACAAGCTTATCTGGTCGCGATCACAAAAGTCGAGAGATGGGGGCGGTGGGCTTCGGCCTTGAGAACCCCTGTCGGGGGTGGATGACTAAGCTTCTAAAAAGCCCATAT
>DLGM01000368.1:0-2579 GCA_002482705.1 Cyanobacteria bacterium UBA7694 | reverse complement strand
AGCCGCAGATGATGGGTGAGTTCAGGGTCACTGTTGAGAATGCTTAAAGCCTCTTCACGGGCCAGCTCAAGCAGGGCTGTGTCTTCTGATAAGTTGGTGAGCACCAAGTCGGGCATGCCACTTTGCCGCGTCCCCAGGAATTCCCCAGGGCCACGCAAACGCAGATCCTGCTCAGCGATGACAAACCCATTGGTGGTTTGGGTAAAAATCTTGAGCCGTTCTTGGGCCAGTTCAGAGAGTTTATCAGTCAATAAAAAACAGTAGGCTTTATCGGCCCCGCGTCCAACCCGACCGCGTAACTGGTGCAATTGTGCCAGACCAAAGCGCTCGGCATGCTCAATCACCATCACGCTGGCATTGGGTACATCAACGCCTACCTCGATCACGGTGGTGGCGACCAAAATATCCAGTTCGTGGCGGACAAAGGCTCTCATGA
The DNA here is from genome assembly GCA_002482705.1 of Cyanobacteria bacterium UBA7694. Lineage (GTDB taxonomy): Bacteria > Cyanobacteriota > Sericytochromatia > UBA7694 > UBA7694 > UBA7694. The sequence continues at coordinate 2,143 of DLGM01000368.1, read as the reverse complement.
CATGCTCTTTGTCAGCACCTTTCATTTTGCCGTGTAAGAGGCCGACCCGGAACTGGGGGAAGAGTTTGGTGCGATAGTGCTCAAACTCAACGGTAGCCGCTTTGAGGTCCATTTTTTCTGATTCTTCCACCAGTGGGAAGACCACATAACACTGGTGCCCCGCTTCCAGTTCATGGTGCATCAATTGCCAGACCTGTTCCCGTTGGCGCCCTTTGGCGAGTTGGGTGGCAATCGGTTTGCGCCCAGGGGGCAGTTCATCAATCAGCGAAACATCCAGGTCTCCATACAGCGACAGGGCCAGCGTGCGGGGGATGGGGGTGGCTGTCATAGTCAAAATCTCTGGGTTTAGCCCTTTCCGTTTTAATTCGGCCCGCTGTTTGACGCCAAAACGGTGTTGTTCATCAATCACGGCCAAGCCCAGTTTCTGGAAGGTGACTCCCTGCTGGATCAGGGCATGGGTGCCTACGGCCACATGGGCTTCACCGCTGGCCAAACGGGCCAAGGCTTCCCGCCGGGTTTTGGCCCCTTGCCCGCCAATCAACAATTCGGTGCGTAAACCGAGGGCATACAGCCAGTCAAAAAGTTTTTGATAGTGCTGTTCAGCCAAAATTTCTGTAGGGGCCATTAAGGCTCCTTGGTACCCATTTTCAACGGCTCGTAATAAAGCCAGCACCGCTACAACCGTCTTACCAGAGCCCACATCGCCCTGTACCAAACGGCTCATGGGTTCAGGGCGATCCAGATCGCGCATGATTTCTTCATATACCCGCTGTTGGGCTCCTGTCAGTGTAAAGGGCAATTGGGCCAAGAAGGGGTCACGCAAATGCCCTTCCCGGGCAAAAGCAATGCCTGTTTCATACCGCTCGCGCTGTTTGCGCTTATAACCTAAACCCAATTGGGTCATCAACAGTTCTTGAAAGACCAAGCGGCGTCGGGCTTGGGCCAAGCTCTCGCCGTTTTGGGGAAAGTGAAAGGCGTGCAGAGCCTCTCCCAGTGACATAAGTGAGAGCCGGGTNNCGTGCGTAAAGCGGTCGGAAAAGGGTCCTCGATCTTGGTGCCATACGTACTCAAAGCCGCATGAATTGCCCGGCGCAGGAATTTGATATTGAGCCCTTCGCTGAGTGGGTAGACGGGCACCAGGCGCCCCAAATGGAGATTTTTGTGAGCACCCAAGCTTTCGAGATCTTCCAGGTCTCCTAAAACCTCAGACTCGACCCGATCGAGCGTTATCCGTTTGCTGTATTTGTCCCATTTGCCAATTCCGCTGAGCAGAATTTGAGAACCTTCGGGAAAACGTTTTTCATATTGGCCGCGCAGGTATTTATTGCCACCTTTGGCAAACCAGCTGAGGGTGAGCTGACCACTGCTATCACGGACATTGACTTTGATAATCGTCAGACCCTCTTTACCCGGTGGGGTATAGCTGCTGGTGCCAACAATATAACCCATGACGGTGGCTGTTTCGCCGACTTTGATGTCACGAATGCGTGTGCACTGCGAATAGTCGAGATGTTTGCGGGGGTAATAATGGAGCAGATCACCGATAGTGTGAATATCTACACGCGTTAATTGCTCAGCCATTTTAGGGCCAACCCCTTTGACAAATTGCACCGGATTGTCGCGCCAATCTCCCTGGGGTTCATGGTTGGCCATTTCTTGGCGAATGCGTTGACGTACCACTTCAGCTACGCCCCCACTTTGGCCGCGCAGGTGTTCTAACAATGTGCGGGTTTCGGTGACATAGGCTCGGCGCTCAGCCACATTTGAAAGGGGGTATAAATTATAAATATTTTGTAGCCGTGCCAAAACCTTGCTGTGCTCTGGGCTGGGGGGAAAGCTGCGCAAGTGTTGCAGCATAAAATCGGCGAAAAAATACTTACGCCCTTTGAGATTACAAAATTGCTGTTTTTCTTCGGCGATCAGTGATCGTTCAGCCAAGCTAAACCATTGTCCGCGTTCCACTCGGCCTCCTTTGGGGGAAAGAATCCATACCTTTTTAGTGGCTTCATTATCCCATGGGCGGCAACAAAATAGCCCCGGATATCCGGGGCTATTTTGTTGCCTTCAAAAGCTATTTTGCTTTTTTGGGAGCTTTGGCAGCGGGCTTAGCGGGAGCTTTGGCAGCGGGCTTAGCGGGAGCTTT
>DLGM01000014.1:15431-16587 GCA_002482705.1 Cyanobacteria bacterium UBA7694 | reverse complement strand
TTGGCGATTGCTTATGCGGACAAAAATTGGACCATTTTCACCGAAGCAGAACTGCATACGGCTCTGAAGCTCGATCCCGAAGATCAGTTCGCCAAAGAGACCATTGCCAAGTTATTGTTTAAGCTGCCCGACAAAAAAAATCCCCGTACCAGCCCTCAGCTCACCTTCCAAGTGGTGGGCTTGGCTTCAGCACTTGTTTTGGTGGGTATGTTGTTAGTACTGGGGGTGCCACAAAAATTATTGGGTTCGGCCAGTACTAAAATGAGCCAAGCCACTGAAGAGATGCTTGACCCGATGAAAAAAGCGGCGCGCAAAGCCGGGGAAAACATTGCTGAACAAAAGATCTCCAGCGATTTACCTGAAGACATGCGCGAAGAGTTGGCCCAAAAACAGGTGACGGCTGCAAGTGTCAATGTTCCTAAACTCCCGGATGATTTTCAGCCCGATGGCAATGCTTATGACTATACCAATCAAGTGGCCAAGAAAAAGACCTATTACCCGGATCAGGGCATTGTGGTGGTCACGTATGAAGATGGCAGTGTGCTCACCTATCGTCCCTCTCAGCTCAAAGGGTGGCGTGAAGACCCTAAAACTAAACAGGCGGTTATGGTTACCCAGGACAATGAGCTGATCCCCGCTCCCGCCAGTGTGCCCATGAGTTTGCCTGATGGTTCGACGCTTGACCCACAGCAGGGGAATTTCCCTTCAGGACTGTTCCCTGAATATGGCAGTGCAGGCACAGGCAGTAGTGCAGCCAGTACATCCTCAACCCCCGTTACGCCCCCGATCAACCCGCCCACAACCCAGGCTCCAGCCACTACTTCTGGGGGGTATAATCCGTATGCCGGGGCCCAATAAACACCGTCAGCGCGGCATTTCCACCACGGAAGTACTGGTGTCAGCCGTCCTGATTGGCATTGCTCTTATGTGTATTTCGCCGATGCTTTCCCAAAGTTTTCGCTCCACCCGTCTGAGCAAAGAGCGGGCAGCAGCTACCCAAGCGGCCCAACGCGTGATCGAGCAAATTCAGGCCGCTGGTTTCAGTGGCGCGGCATCGATTGTGAATGCCCTGCCCGCATCGCGCCATGCGGTGCAAACTGACGATTTACAGGGAACCAAGCTCTATATTCGCGATGGGGATGGCGCCATTGCCACC
>DLGM01000014.1:0-15397 GCA_002482705.1 Cyanobacteria bacterium UBA7694 | reverse complement strand
AAGTGTCACGCGTGATTACCATTATGATCCCCGTGATAACACCACTTTGGCTGATGACCTGATCCAGGTCACGGTCAAAATCACCTGGCCTGGCAGCCAGGGGCAAAGTATTACCATGGGCATTACGTTGGCGCGCAATGGCCTCAATTAAAATTTCTCAACGCGGTTTTACCCTGATTGAAGTCTTAATTGCCATGACCCTGGGGCTTATTTTGGTGGGGGCTTTGGTCAGTTTTTTGCTCAACAGCAGCCAAAATATCCGTCAGGGACAACAACAAGCCGAAAGTGTCAGCCGCGGACAGCAGATGCTCAACCGCATCGTTGAAGACATTAAAGAATCTGCTGTGGGTACACCGCCCCTGTTTCCGCTGGCGGTGAACTGGGCACAATTGCCAATATTGCCTTATATGGCTTTTGAACTCTATCCTTATGCTGATACCTCTGGGGCGACAGCTACCCCAACCACACCTGCCGCTCGTAAGTTTGCCACCCAGGTGGGGGAAAATACCAACCCTGTGCTGAAGTGGTATCCCAATGCGGTGGGTAATCCGGCGCAGAGCAATTCGCTGGTATTTTATAAAACCCCCTCTCCCGGGGTTGGCAGTGTGGGTTTGGTCGAACGCATCACTTTGCGCTTAGACCGCACCGATCCCAATAATGGCAAACTCCTGCGCGAGGTACAAACTCCGATTAATGGCAGTGGTGCGACTAAATTCCAGACAACTCCTGTCCCGGAGGTTCGCACCATGGCGGATGGCGTCGAGCAGATTCAGTTCACTTACCCAGAATTTGAGCGCGCGATGGTGGCTAACCCCTCTGGCCTACATGATCAGCTCAATCAAATGGTCATAGCGCAAGGTGAGCGGGTCACACAGGGATATATCAATCAGAACTGGCGTAAAACCATCGGCATTCGATTGGTGATGCAAGGGGCTGTGATGCCCGGTGGACGTAGGGCTACCGGCATCGAACTCAAAACTGAAGTGAGGCTGCGAAGCGAATGAAATACAGGTATCAGGCCGGGATTTCCGTACCCCAAGTACTGGTGGTGCTGGCAATTGTCCTGATTCTGGCCACCACCTTTATGGGGGTGGTGCAATTCCAATTGCAGCGCGCTAAGTTTGAACAGGCCACGATTACCGCCGGTTATGTCGCCGAAATTGGCTTCCAGCAAATGCGGGCGGACTTGGCCCGCGCCAACGGAGATTGGCGGCAGGTGCCTGGCATTGTTAGCGATTGCAGTGCCACCAACCCCAACCGGGCCCGCTGCCAGCGGGTGCCCCAAACCAGCGATTTTCCCGCTTTTCGCCGGGTGCGTGAAAATCCTGCGGATCCCAATTCTCCGGTGATTGGCATNNTCTACGAAGCGCTGGTTGAAACCGGCGAACGCCGGGCTTTGTTTGGCAATAAAACAATTACAGGTTCAGCTACAGGTTTTGTGCCCGGTTCGGCCTTGCCCACTCAAAAGGTGGGTTATGACGTATACGGCAACGAGCTCTGCGGCGGCACGATCACCGACAGCGCTTGCCCAGGCCGTTTTGTTGGCGTACGTGTCACTGCCTGGTTGACGGATCGCAGTGGCAATATCCCACCCAAAACGCGTAGCCAAACGGTCTACGGGGTCCTGGAGCTAGGGGCGGGTATTGGTGAAGATGCCCCTTCCGGTTATCTGCTGGATTCCGACCAAGAGGTTGTAATTCAGCCCAACACCGATTATAAGTGGACGGGTTCTGGTTATAATCTGGAGCTGACCAGTGGCCTGTTTGGCCCGGTGCACACCAATAAAAACTTTAAGTTTGTTTGGGTGAATAAAGACGTACCGACTGCTAACTATCAATCAGATCAACTGATTATGACCCGTAACCAGATTGGCGCTGCCGGTGCCACAGGAGCCAATAATCCTTTTGACATCGTCACCAATAGCTTGCAAAATCGTCTTTATCCTTATGCAGGGGCTTTGCAGGCGGAAGTGGGTTCCACTGTTTATACCCCCGGTAATCACTTTATTATGGAAGCCTTTGGCAAAGCTGGTTTGCTTTTCTGGGGTGGAACCCAGCCTGCACCCAATAGCTTTTACCGTGCTCACTTTAATCAGCGCCAGCCTGATGGTTCTGTAGCGCTTACACAGGCGGCCCCACCCGGTATTTTGAGAAACTACTTTAAATTTAATAGCAGTTATATCCCCAATCCCAATCAGATTGATTTTGTCACTGCTGGGGAAGGATTTCAGGCTGTTTTTCAATGTGCCAACCCTAATGATACTGGGGTCAATTGTGCTCCTGCCACAACCTATACGGGGACTGATTACCAATTTTTTCCTGATAATGTAATGCTCTGGATTTCTGGGACACAGCCTGCTCGCAATACCGATTTTATTGTACGGCCCATTGCCCATAACCAGACGCGTGTCTTTGACAAACTGACTTACAGTGGGGATGCCCCCAGCTATCGCTACAGCCATAAACACCGCGCCATAGACGGTTCTAACAGCGCTGCCCATGGTCATAATGAACTTGATGCCAGAACCTTACCGGAACAGGTGAATTTAAGCCCCATTCCTGTCAGTTGCTCTACGGGTGGAGCTGATACCTGGGAGCCTTGTTATGTGCCTTATCAGGTTGAATGCCTGTGGAATCCGGAGTTGTGCCGTTGGCATGTCCACAATATCACGGTCAATGGTGCAGCTACCCTCGCCGATATCCCCGAAGCGCGTAACCCTTTTATCCATATGGCGCCAACTTCTCGCCCCCAATCCAAACCCAAGCACAATATCCCGTTCTTAAAACCGTTACCGGCCGGGCACCCAAATGGTACCCAAAACTATTTGCAACAGCTTGAACAGTTGAACAAATACCTTCAATTGACCCTGGGTACAGCCATGCCCCGCAATGAAGATGGCACTTTGAACCCAACTACTTTACCTGCTACCTCAGATTATAACTACGGTTATCTCGTCGGTGATGTCACCAAAAGTTATCCTGATGCAGGAGCTGTAGAAGACTTCCGGGCTGTATACTTTGGCACCAAACTGAAATACTCTGCGGGCGCTAATGCTGGCAGTGACGTGATTGCCGAAGGCAGTCCGATCAGTGATGCAGCCACCATTTGGGTCAATGACAACCCCACATCTACTGGGTATATGCTGGTCGCCAGCAGTAAGGTAAACAGTGATTATCACCGTTATACCTACCGCCAGATCCCCCCTTCCCAGCTCATTCTGGTGCGTGACAAGGTGGTGCTCGTGGGCAATTATCGCCCGGCCACCAGCGATTGCTCCAGTTTGTACGCCGACTGTGCTCCAACGACCACCGCTCTTGATTTGGGTAATGCCACGATTATAGATGGTCGTCTGAGTATCGTTTCTTTTACTACGACCCCCCCTAGCAACTATACGCACTACAATAAAGGCGATATTGTGGTTGTGGGCAATGTGGTCTATCGTAACCGTTTTTATCAAAACCCCAATGCCCTCAACGAATCGCGTCAATATGACCCGCAGCCCGTTGCTCCCTATTCCAGTGCCTCGCCGACCAGTATCAATGACCCCAGTATCATGTGGGTGACCAATGTGGACGGAACCCTCAGCCGTGATGGTGAGGGTGAGCCTTTGGGGCGTCACAATGCGTTGGGTCTCTATGCCTCCAATGACGTTAAATTTGCTGTGAATGCCTATTATTATGGTGGCAGTGAGGGGACGATCCCTGCTGAACCTGCTTATGAACAGGTGCGGGTGATGGGACAAGTTGTCGCTGGTAATCGGATTGCTGTCAGCGGCCGTAATAGCAGCGGGAACCTGATCAGTGATTGGAGCACCAGCCCGGTAGCTTCAGAACGGGATCATCTCCAGTTCTTTGGAAGCCTATACAGTCAGAGTCTGCCGACTTTTGGCGACTATTTCCGTCGTTATCGTCTCAACCATTACGACAAATCCCTGTTTGTAAACCCTCTGATTGGGGCACCTTATTACCCCAAGGTGGACGGTGACTATCGCAATCAGAGCATCTTTAACAATTTCCCCAAGCTGGTTAACGGCTCTTGGCAGGCCGGGCGTTAACACATAATCTAGCTTTAAGTTAAGGTGTTTATGCAAGATGAACTCTGGAAGCGGGTGATTGAAAAGCTTTTCCCTGACTTCGTGGCATTCTTTTTGCCGGATTTGCTCCCTTTGGTCGATTTTTCAAAACCGTATAGTTTTTTGGACAAAGAGCTAGATAAGCTCTTTCCTGAGAGTAGCAGTAAGTCAAAAAGAGGCCGTAGGCATGTAGATAAGTTAGCCAAAGTCTGCCTGAAAGATGGGCAAGAACAATGGGTACTCATCCATGCGGAAATTCAGGGCTATTATGATCAAGCCTTTGAAGAGCGGATGTTTACCTACTTCTATCGGATATTTGATAAACACAAACAGAAAACGGCTGTGATAGCGGTTTTTGCTGATGACAGGAAAGACTGGAAACCCCAGACCTTTAACTATCAATTTTTACAGACTCGTTTGTGTTACGAGTACCCCATCTACAAAATCCTTGAGCAAAACGAAGCTGCTTTACATGCGAGTGATAACCCTTTTGCATTGGTTGTTTTGGCGGCCCTTTATGTCTTACGCCATCGCTCTCAAGAGGAGGGTTCCAGGTTAGCCTTTAAGCTAGAGCTGATGCGGTTACTCTTGGAAAAAGGCTATGAAAAAGCTAAGATAGAAGCAGTCTTCCTGTTTGTAAATACCTTGATTCAAATCGATGACCCATTGAAACAGGAACTGTTTTTTGAGGAGGCAAAAAAATGGCGGTGACGCACAATCAGGTTGAGCTGTTGAGCGATTTTGAAAAAGTTGCCCTGCGCCGAGGTGAAGAAAAAGGCCTTCAGAAGGGCCTGCTGAGAGGCCTCCAGAAAGGCAAATTAGAAGGCAAGTTGGAAGGCAAGTTGGAAGGCAAGCTAGAAACTGCCAAACACATGAAGGCAAAGGGTTTTGCACTGGAATTGATTGCGGAACTCACTCAATTGCCGCTGGAAGATCTTCAATCCCTGTAGATTGGTCTGTGTTGCTAGATCACAATAGCAGCGTTAGTTGGGGCATAGGAGCGTTTATAAAAACATGTCATAGTAGAGCAGAATCTAACGCTTAAGAGGCATTCTGCATGGACATCAAAGGCTTAAACCCGTTTAACGCTCTGCTCGGCCAAACCCCCAAACCCCAACGTGTGGTGAGTCAACCTGCGGTGCCTGTGGCACGCAATTTAGGAGCAACTCAGTTTAGAGCAGCCCAAAGTGAGAGCCGTAAACAGCTACAGGGAAATGCAACGCGTGGTGGGAATGCCCTTCAGCAGATGGGACAATTGGCTTCTCTAAGCGGGAGTGACACCCCTCGTAACCCAGCTGATGCCGCTCTAAGACGTGTTTCTGGCAGTGTGAACCCACTGCGGGATCTGGGCAGTAATCTATTGCGCCCTCATCAAGCCTTGAGCGGTTTTGCCGAAACCGCTCAAGAACAGGTTGGGCCCACTCGGGCAAGGGCTGAAGCCATGAGCCAAGAAGTCAGGCAAACGGTTAGTGGCGTTGTTGGTGATGTACAGGAACGGGTTGCAGAAGGTGTTCAATCGGTGCAGCAGGAAACACAGGAACAAGTGCAGGCTGTACGAGAAGGTGCTGGGCAAGCCGTGGCAGATGTACACTCTCAGGTACAAGGCGTGGCGCAGGGCTTTCAGCAAAGCATCACAGGCGTCAAAGCCCAGGCCCAGCAAGTCGCTGGCGGGGCTTTGGGGGCCTTAAAATCTCAAGCGCAAGAGCTTGGCTTGGCGTTTGCGCGGGTCGGTGAGCAAGTGGAGAATCTTGAGCACCAGATTATGATGTTGCGCCCGGAAAAAGTTGAAAGCGAAGTGCGCCGGGTACTCGGGCAAGTCAACGAACTCAATACCCAGGTTGACCAGTTGCAGACCCAGGTCAACGAACTGCGCCAAAACATGGGCCGCTTGGGCGAAGAAAAGGTGAATGCCTTGATCGGCCCGCTGCAGCAGCAGATTGATACGTTAAAAGGACAGCGTCAGGCTTTGCAAGACCGCATTCAGGCTGCGCTACCTGAGGGGGTCAAGATTGACCTGGAAAAAATCTCGGCGGAAATCAAGCTCCAGTCGGCTTTGGGTGAATTGACGGGAAAGGTGTCCCGGCAGGGGGCTTCCGGGACCGCTAAGGTGGATACCGATGTCTTCAAGGCGATACTCACTGCTTCAACCCGTGAGGGGATGGCGGGCAAGGTGGAAGTTCGCCAAGGGGCTCTGCGAGCGCTATTAGAGGCCTCCAGCCAAGAGGGTGTGAACGGGGAGGTCGAACTCAATACGGAAGCCGCCAAGTTGCTGATTTATTCGGCCAAAGGCAAGGTCAGCGCTGAATTACAGCTAAAATTGGATGCCCTTGAAGTGCAGATCAACGCCCAAGGATCCGATGTGCAGGGGCGTGTTTCCCTTGATAGGGATAGCTTTAAATTATTGGTAGAGGCCAGCAGTCATGGGGCCAATGGTTATGTCGAAGTGGAAGGGGATACTTTCCGGGCAGCGGTCAGTGCCAGTACCCAAGGCGGTGTAAAGGCACAGGTGGAAGTGGAAACTGACAGCTTAAAGGCGGTCTTGGAAGTGGCCTATCGGGAACAGGTCTCAGCCCATTTAGGCCTGGAATTTGATCAGGTGAAAGTTGAAATCGGTGCCAATCCGAATGAAGTCAAATGGTCTGTGACGGGGCAGTGGGACAATGCCAGCATGGGTGTCAGTGGTCGCAATGGTCAGGTCGGCGGGCTTATCCGCATCGGGGATGTGGGTATCGAAATCGGCGTGTTTGACACAGGGGTCGATTTACCCCCTGAAGTCAAAAACCGCATGGAGGCTTTGGGTGGTCGGCCTGTCAACGGCGAAATGTATGGGGTGATGGTGACCCTCCAGTCGTGGTAACTCCACGCCTTATGTAGGACATAAGGCCATATTGCATACGCCCTTATACCCCCAGAATAACCCTCCCCCCGTCCCCGGAAATCCGGGTGGTCAGCAACTTTTGGAGAACCCGGCAAATTGCCATAAAAAGCTTGGGCCAGACCTGTGAATATGTTAGAATACATGTGCTCTTTGCCCTGCTTTTCACCCTCTTTTAAAGCGCAAAGAAATCGTCTCCCCTGAGAACCCAAAGGAATGGACAGGTGACATGGACGCTGAAGACTTCAAAACCCTCGGAGAATGCGAATTTGGTACCATCTGGGAGGTTCAGAGCGAGAACAAAATCGTTGTCAACGCTTATCAAGCCGCCCTTTATTTTTCCCGCGAGGACTTTTTACACTTCGCCCGCATGGTCGAAGACTCCTTGTTGCGTTTAACCGGCAAGGGCTTTCAAGTTCCCAAATCGGCAGCCCCTTCTGAAGCCGCTCCCCGCAAGGAGAAGGAAAAAGAAAAAGAGCCCGCCGCTGAAATTGCACAAATCACTGATTTCCGCTCTTTCCGCAAAAGCCGCACCCTCACTGAGGATGATGGCGACGACTTTACCAGTTAACACGATTCAAGGAGTTTAGTCTTATGGCAGCGAATAACCAAGTGGTCTTGATTGGCCGCGCCGGCAACAATGTTGCCGAAGATACCCGTCATCTGCAAAGTGGCAGCATTGTTGCCGAGGTGCGTTTGGCGGTCAACCGTCCCGGTAAAGATCAGGCTGGTAATACCCAAACTGACTGGATTACCTGCCAGTTCTGGAGTAAGCAGGCCGAAATTCTGAAGGAGTACGTCAAAAAAGGCGACTTAATCAGTGTTTCTGGTTCTATGCGTGTTGATAACTGGGAAACCCCTGAGGGCGAAAAACGCTCCAAAGTATACGTACACGGCGAAAACTTCCAAATGCTCGAATCCCGCCGTGCAAAAGAAGAGCGCATGGCCTCTGAAGGGGGCGGTTACAGTGGCGGTGGTTATAGCGGTGGTAACAGCAGCAATTATACCCGCTCTTCCGCTCCGGCCCCTCAGGCAGCTCCAGCCATGGCACCTGCTGCTCCTATGGCCGCAGCTCCCGCTGCCAGTGCCCGCTTGGTCGACGACTTCAGTGACGACTTTATGGACGACGAGCTGCCGCCCTTCTAATGACGGCCCAAGCACTGATCTTTGATCTCGATGATACCCTGATCGATACCTATGGCCAGCTGGTGCCAGAAGCGCACCGGCAGGCCTGTATCGCCATGGTCAATGCGGGTTTGCCCGTTCCCGTCGATGAGCTTTATGCAACCCGTCAAGCGCTGTTGATGGCGCATCCACGTACCGAAATCAACACGCTCTTGGCGGAGCACTATGGTTACCCGGATCCGGCGATTATCCAAGCTGGGCATGATACCTATCTCAACCCCCAAATCACCGAACTTGAGCCTTTTCCCGGTGTACCCGAGTTGCTCACTACCTTGGCTGATGCCTATCGCCTATTTCTGGTGACTGCTGGCTTCACCCATGCCCAGCAGAAAAAAATTGAGGTGTTGGGCATTGGCCATCACTTTCACGATATTTGTTTTGTTGACCCGACGCGTCCAGGCCCCCAAACCAAGCATGAGGCTTTCCAAATATTGCTCGACCGCCATGGCATTAGCCCACATCATACCGTTGTGATTGGCGATCGCATCACCAACGAGATTGCTGCCGGAAACCGCTTGGGCTGCCATACGATTTGGATGCGCCACGGTGAATGTGCCCACATTACCCCTGAGCACCCGGATGAACACCCCCACCATACCATCGACGCCATTCACCAGTTGACGGGCGTTTTACCCCCATTTTATGCACACAAGGTACACCCATGATTATTCGCGCCAAAGCCCCCAACCGCATTGATCTCAGCGGCGGCACCCTCGATATTTACCCCCTTTATGTGTTTATGGATGGGGGTTGTACTGTCAATGCCGCTATTGATTTGTACAGTGAAGTTGAACTCGAAACCCGTGAACAGCCGGGCATCGAAATCCATTCCCGCGATCTCGACCTAACTTTGAGCTTGAGCCCGGAAGAACTGGCCCACGGCAATTACGATGACTCAGTCTTTGGGCTGCTGGTGCAAATTCTGCGCTTTTACCGCCCCCAGGTGGGCCTGCGCGTCAGCACCCGCAACCATGCCCCCAAGGGTTCCGGTTTGGGCGCTTCTTCCGCTTTATTGATTGCCCTGAGCGGGGCGCTCAACCAGCTCAACAAAACCTACTACGACGGTGAAACCCTGATCCGTTTTGGCGCCGACCTCGAAGCCCGCAGCCTGGGGGTGCCCACCGGCAAACAGGACTATTACGGGGCCATGTACGGCGGCATCAGCGCCATTCACTTTGAAACCGCCGGCATCCGCCGCGAGGAGCTGGGCCTTTCCCAGACCTTCTTAGACACCTTCAACCGCAGCTTGATTATTTCTTTTACCGGCGACAGCCACTTTTCCGGCACCAATAACTGGAACATGATGAAGGGTTATATCGACAATATTGGCCACACCCGCGACCATCTCAAACAGATCAAAACCACGGCTTATGCCATGCGCGAAGCCCTGCGCGACGGCGACTTTGATCAGGTGATGGCGCTGATCAACGAAGAGTGGAACAACCGCAAACAGCTCGCCGAAGGCGTGAGCACCCCGCAAATTGATCGCATGATTGCCNNCAGGGCGCGCTGGCCAGCAAAATCTGCGGCGCGGGCGGCGGCGGCTGCATGATCACCTTCTGCGAACCGCAGCACCGCAGCGCGGTCATTCAAGCGATCGAGGCCGAGGGTGCACGCATCCTGCCCAACCGCATTGTGCCCCACGGCTTGACCCTGCATACCGAAGGTTAATGCTTTCCAGCTTTAACCACCTCACTTTGGCTGTTGCTGACTTGGCGGCGGCCAAGCAGTTTTACCAAACTGTTTTGGGTTTTACCCTCCTGGCCCAGTGGCCCAAAGGGGCTTATTTCTTAGCTGGGGATATCTGGTTGGCACTGATTCATGATGGCAAACGCACTCCTAATCCTCAGCCTGATTATACCCATTATGCCTGGAGCGTTACCCCAGCCGATTTTGAATCTGTCAAAGCGCGTATTCTCGCTTCGGGAGCCACCGTTTGGCAGCCAGATACCAGTGAGGGTCAATCCCTCTATTTTCTCGACCCCAGTGGTCATAAGCTTGAAATCCACGCCTCTGATCTGGCGGCCCGTCTGGCTTATGGTTTGGCTCAGCCTTGGGAGGGGCTAGAGGTGTTGGTGAGCCCTGAACAACTTTTAATGCTGCGTTTCCCGTTTGTTTAGTTTCAAACGTTGGTTCTGGCGTATCAGCGGTGCAGTATTGTTTCTGTTTCTGGGTAGCTGTGGGTTAGCCAGTTGTCATCTGTTGCGTATCACGCAGCTGTGGCCTTTGCCGCAAGCCAACCCGTTTGCGTCCCAGGGCCTTTGTTTTGCCTGGGATGCACCCGGCGCAAGCGACCGCTACCAGACCTTTGCCCCGGTTACCTGTCAGTCACCGCAGCGCCCCTTGGGGCCGAGTGCTGGGGCCGATTACGCCCGTTTGCGCTTTGCCGATTGGGACGGGGATGGGGCTCCTGAAGCGATTGTGGAGTCGGATCTGTACCCCTGCCGCTACAGCGGGGAGTATTGTGCGCCCTACCGCACGGTGTGGAAGGTGTGCCCGAACTGTGACCCGGCGGTAACAGAGCTATATGCCGGGGAAGTACCCTTGCACGACGAATGAAGGGGCGTCTGATACCATCAATGTGTGCAGAATAAACTCGCCTTAGGCCTCAAGCTCGATACTGAAGCGGTTCATCCCCGATAAAGCCCCTTGCCCGGTAGAGCAAGGGGCTTACGTGTTAAGCGGGCTGTTGCCCTTTTAAGCGACTCAGCACCAGGATCAGCCCACCAAAAATAGTGGTCGCGGCCAATAGGAACATGGCGAGCCCCAGTGGCGGGAAGCTGGGGTAGCGCACCGACAAATTTTTGCTGAGCTTGACTTCAGGGGTATCCCCCAACGCCGGGGCCGTCGCGCTCAGCACTACCAAACCACTGTGTTTGGGCGTCCAATTGACCTTGCCATCGCTATCGGGGGCGGGCAAGTCTTCACTTTCCTCGACGGTGCTGCTCGGGCGATTGGTGGCCTTGAGGCGCACCTTGTCGAGTTCGGGATAACTGGGATGGCTGACCAGAATTTGCACCGACTCCCCTTGCAGCGGGTAGGTTTTATCCAGCCCGAGGGTGGCCGCTTCTTCCGTAGCCCAAGCGGGTATGGCGCTGAGCAAAAGTACAGCGCCAAAAATGAGGGTCTTCATGCCTGCACCTCCTCGGTGGGATAGTTTTTCGACCAGGTTAAAAAGGCCGCGACTGCACAGGAGCCCAGCAACCAGAATAGGAAACATGCCATCGGTAGCCAGGGCATGCCATTGATGGTGAAGTTATGCCCATACACGCCGCTGAACTCACTCCAGGCTGAGGAGCCGAGAATAAAGATCAAAATGCCGGGAATGATAAACTTGACCAGCACGTCAAAGAAGGCTGGCAGGCGAATTTGCGCGTAGCGGTTGATGTTCTCGCGCAGTTTATCGGCCCCAAAGACCCAGCCGACAATGAGACATTCCGCCAGGCCGCCAATCATCAGCCCATACGAAAAGGCCCAGTGATCCATCAGATCGAGCAGCGTTAGGCCGAGGGTGCCATCACTGGCCAGGCCCGGATCCACCACCTGTGGCAGGGCAAAGGCCACGCTGCCCAAGCAGCCGAGAATGCCAAACAGAGCCACAAAGCGCCGCCGGGTAAACCCAAACTTATCGGCAATCGACGAGGCCAATCCCTCGACGAGTGAAACGCTTGAGGTAATCCCGGCCATTAACAACAGCAGGAAGAACATCACCCCAAAAGCGGCGACCACCCAAGGGCCACCGGGCATTTTGGAAATGCCCTCGGGGATGATAAAAAAGGTCATGCTCAGGGTACTGGCTTTGGGCACCATCGAAAAGCTGAACAGCATGGTGAAAATAGCAATCCCGGCCAAAAATTCGAAGCCGCAGTTCATGAAGCTGATAATCAAAGGGTTGGTGACCTGATCCGAGTCTTTGGGCAGATAGCTGGCATAGGCGGTCATAATGCCAAAACCAAGCGACAGGGTAAAAAAGATTTGGCTGAAGGCCCCTTTCCACACTTCCGGGTTGCTCATGACCTCAAAGTTGGGGGTGAACAATAAATACAGGCCGTCGAGGCCGCCTGGCAGGGTAATGCCCCGGACAATCAGCAGCAAAATAAAGCCCCACATAATCGGCATAAAAATTTTATTGACAAATTCAATTGACTGCACGCCGCGTGAGATCACAAACAGGTTGGCGGCCCAAATGCACACCACAAAAATCACCGTCCACCAGCTCGAAATCATATTAAAGAAATAACCCACCGGGTTGGGCAAGGACTGAATTTGGCTAAAGGCGGGCAGCGCGGTTTCGGGTTTCCAGAGGTCGCCCAAGGCTCCGAGCAGCATGCCAAAACACCAGGCCAAAATGGTGATGTAATACATGGTAATGATCGTTGCACTGAGCAGGGCAAACCAGCCCCAAAACTCGCCAAAGCGCCCGGCCAACTGGTGCAGCGACGGGGGAAAGGCCTTGCGGGTATTGCTGCCGAGCCCGAGTTCAATGATCATGACCGGAATGCCGACCACAAACAGGGCAATCAGGTAGGGCAGATAAAAGGCTCCGGCCCCATATTTATAAGCATTTGCGCCAAAAAAGACGATGTTTCCCAAGCCAATGGCCGAACCCGCTGCGGCCATAATAAAGCCGAAACGCGATTGCCACTGGCCGCGTTGTTCTACGGACATAGGTGCAGTTCCCTTAAATCAGAATATTCGTTTACTATACCACTGATATTAACAGGCCCCAAAAGCCGATGCAGTGACGTATGCCGTTAATCGGGCAACTGCATGCGATCAAGCTCTTGTAACAGACCATCGAGTTCATCGACCGCTTTGGGTGGGGCCGCAGGCGTGGTTTTACGGGGCTTTGCCGGGGGTGGGGTGGCTAAGACAGGATCTTGGGGCAATACCTCCACAGGAGCGGGAGCTTCGCGACGGGGCGTACTCTCGGTGGCCGTGATCGGGGCGGGCACTGATACTCCTGTATCGGTACTGAAGTTATCGCTGGGCGCAGTTGCACTTGAGGGCAGGGTCATGGGCCCCAGTTCATCAATCGGAATCGAGGCGTCGTCATTGAGGGTCGGGGTATTGGCATCGACGGCGGCCTGCCGTGCCGACAGCGTGGCCAAGCGCTCGTAGCNNGCTTTTCCTCGTCTTCTTCCCCGGGCTCTTTTTTCTTGCCCACGGCGGCTAACAGGCCCGGATATCCTTTGGCCGGACCTTGGAAGTCGCGCACCGGCAGATACTGGTGCACATGGCGCATGTATTTGCCCCAGAGCGTGGCGGCCAGGGTACCCCCGGTGGCCCCATAGGCCATGCGCGTGGGGGTGTCGTTGCCCATCCAGACGGCGGTGCTCAGCTGCGGACTGAAGCCGACAAACCAGGCGTCACGGTGGTCGTTGGTGGTGCCGGTTTTACCGGCGACCGGGCGTCCAATATTGGCAGCGGGGGCTGTACCGCGCAAAATGACCCCTTTCATGACTTTGGTGAGCTGTTGCACGGGCTCTGCATCAAAGGCCCGGCTGGGTACGCGATGGGTGTTGTCTTCTATGACTTTCCCAAAACGGTCAATAATTTTTAAGATGGGGGTNNGGGCTCTTGGTACAGTCCACCACTGGCCAAGGTGGCGTAAGCCGAGGCCATTTCCAGCGGATTAACTTCACTGGCCCCTAGCGGCAGGGAGAGTACATTGCGCAGAGGCGAGCGAATGCCGAGTTTGTAGGCTGTATCCATGACATTGGCATTGCCCACTTTTTCACCGAGCTTGACGGCAATAATGTTCACAGACGTTTCCAGAGCCCGTTGCAAAGTCATGGTGCCGCTGAAATTGCCGCCATAGTTTTTGGGCCGCCACAGGTAAGAGCCGAAACGGTACTGGATCGGTTCGTCCACTTCCGTGTGCGCGGGTGAATAACCGCGTTGGAACGCGGCGAGATAAACAAAGGGTTTAAAAGATGAACCGGGTTGCCGTTGCGCCTGCCAAGCCCGATTGAATTGGCTTTTGCTATAGCTGGTGCCCCCGACCATGACTTTGACAAACCCAGAGTTAGGCTCGACCGAGACCAGTGCAGCTTGTTCAATATTCATACGGCGAATATTGGCTACGTGCTGCTGTAAGGCCTTTTCGGCGTAGGCCTGCCAAGCACTATTGATGGTGGTGTAAACCTTTAACCCGCCTTTCATGACCTCGCTGGTGCCGTAGTTCTCATTGAGTTTGGCGAGTACATAGCTGGTGAAATAGGGGTATTTCATTTGCCCGGCTTTGAGGCTGGCATATTTTAATTTCGTTTTGCCTGCTTGCTCCGCTTCTTCTGCGGTGATAAAACCATTGTCAGCCATCCGTTTGAGAGTTAACTGTTGGCGGATTTTAGCCCCTTCCGGGTTGCGATGAGGGGAGTAGAGTTCGGGGCCGGTGAGCAGCCCGGCAATCAGAGCTCCTTCGGCCAAATTGAGTTGACTGGCCGACTTGCCAAAGTAGGTAAGTGAGGCGGCTTCAATACCATAGGCATTGTGGCCCCAGTAGACCTGATTGAGATACAGCTCTAAAATTTGCGACTTGGAGAAGCGCTCTTCAATTTTCATTGATAACCAGGCTTCAGCGAGCTTGCGCTGGGGCGTTCGCTCTGGGGTCAGAAACATGTTCTTGGCCACCTGTTGGGTGATGGTGCTGCCCCCTTGTACCAGGGCTTTGCGCTCAAGGTTGGCTGCTACGGCCCGCCCTAATCCAATAAAATCGACCCCTTTATGTTCATAAAAGCGACTGTCCTCAGCGGCCAACACAGCTTTTTGCACATGGGGCGGCACTTGGGCCAGTTTGATGAGCTTGCGGTTTTCCTCGTCGTGCAGCTTCATGAGCAGCTGCCCTTTGTCATCATAAATTTCGGTGGTTTCAACCGGGGCATAATACTGCAAAACCGAGACGTCGGGTAAGCGGCTCAAACTGGAATACAAGCCAGTGGCGCTGCCCCCGGCGATGGCAACACCCATGAATAAAAAGAAGAAAAAGCTGCGCACCACAAAACGCAGAGTCTGCCGCCAGCGGCTTTCGCGCCGTTGACGGTAACGATTGCGCAAAACCGTTTTTTTTGCGGGTGGGGGAGTACCTGCGGGCTGGGAGGGAATCAGGGGGCGCAGGGGCGAAGGTGGGCGTTTTCGGGGCGGCATAGCTTGAGGTTTGTCCGGGTGAAGAGTCACCCTGTATCGTACCATAACCGCAGGGTTGCGGTGGGGGAGCCGATGCGAAGTGTGTGAGGGCAGGGTGAAACTTCGTTTATAGAGCAAAA
>DLGM01000422.1:11629-12694 GCA_002482705.1 Cyanobacteria bacterium UBA7694 | reverse complement strand
CAACCATACAGCGCTGCAATTCGTTGGCGTCGGTTTCGAGGGCGGATAACAGCGCCGGGACCGCCCGCCGATCGCGCATAATTGCCAGCGCCCAGGCGGCAATTTGTTTGGTGTCTTGATCTGACAGCATTTGAATCAGGGCCTCGACGGCGCGCGAGTCGCCCAGTTTCCCCAAAGCCATGGCGGCAGCATCGCGCACGGAAGGCTTTTGGTCGTGGAGGGCATCGAGCAGGGGTTGGAGGGCGCGCACGTCGCCGATGTCCCCCAGGGCGTCAGCAATGACTTCACGTACCCGTGGATCGGGGCTTTTCAGGCATTCAATCAGGGCTTCGGTGGCTTGGGTTTCTTCGGATTTGCCCAGCAACCAGGCCGCTTCCATCAGGCCGGGGTGACTGGTTTGATGCAAAATGGCCACCAGGCTATCAATCAGGTCGGAGTCGATCAATTCGGTCAGGGAACGGGCGGCTTCTTCACGGATGCTTTCATCTTCGTGTTTAAGCAGGGACAGGTAGAGTTCTTGAAGTTCAGTCATGGTATATTGTACCTTCTTCGGGCTGGGTCGGCGACGCCCTTAACGGACAAAGCCGACGACTTTCCAGGGGGATTGGGGGCTGGGGCGATCAAAGATCAGCAAAATGCGCTCTTCATAAGGGGGGGTAGAGGCCACCTCGATTTCAGCCAGTGCGTAGATCTTTTCGTGGAATTGGGAGCTTTGTAGCACATTCCAGTAATCGGCAATCAGCAGGGAGGCTTCCGGGGCACTCAGGGCCCGCCAGCCGGTGAGCTTCCAAGCGGTGCGCTTATTTTCACGGAAGAGGCTGCTTAACACGGCGGCCCACTCTTCCGAATAACCAATCACGGCCTTGCGATCGAGAAAAAAGGGCGTGGCGCTGGCATTCATCGTTTGGGTCATGTCGAGGGCAAAAAAACCGTTTAAAAAGGCTTCCGTGGTTTGGCGCAATTCGGGTGCATAGGGGCGCACATCTTCAATCAGTCCGGGCTTCGGGCAAGCAGTCAGAGACAGCAATGCCAGAGGCATCAGCAAGCGCTGCATGAGACGTTTCA
>DLGM01000422.1:0-11597 GCA_002482705.1 Cyanobacteria bacterium UBA7694 | reverse complement strand
GCCAATTCGGCCAATAATTTACGGTCTTGGCGGGTCAAGGGTAGGCGGGCCAGCAGGTCAGGACGCAGGGCCTGAGTGGCTCGCAACTGTTCTTTACGCCGACAAATTTCGATATGGGCGTGATTGCCATTTAGCAACACTTCCGGGACGTCCCAGCCACGGAAGCTGGCTGGGCGGGTGTAGTGGGGGCAATCGAGCAAGCCATGCATGAACGAATCCTGTTCGACCGAGGCCGTTTTGCCGACCACGCCGGGAATCAGGCGGGCGATCGCATCAATCATGACCAAGGTGGGCAGTTCGCCGCCGGTGAGCACATAGTCGCCAATCGAATAGGCGTGGGTACAGGCATGGAGGCGCACGCGCTCATCAATTTCTTCGTAGTGGCCGCAGACAAAGGCCAAGCGCGGCAATTGGCTGAGGGCGACTGCATCGGCTTGGGTAAAGGGTTTGCCCCGGGGGGAAGTGAGAATAATCGGGGTACCGGGGGGGAAAGACTGGCTTTCAATGGCCGCAAACACCGGTTCGGGTTTGAGAACCATGCCAGGGCCACCGCCAAAGGGGCGGTCGTCAGCGGTATGGTGTTTGTCGGTGGTCCAGTCGCGGATATTGTGCAGGGCAATACGCAGATAGTCGTGGGTTTGGGCGCGTTTCAGGATGCTGCTTTCCAGGGGGCTGACAAAAGCTCCGGGAAAGAGCGTAAAGACGTCAATATGCATTTATTTTTGCAGCAGCCGCTCTTGACGCCAGGTCAGGTACCAGGTGGTCATTTCTTCACCGAGCGCCTCTTGGCGGCTGCTCAGGTAGTGGTAGGCAATGGCGGCCACGACGGCTACGATCAGGCCTGCGCCGGTGGCAAAGAGGGCTTCACTGATCCCGCCGGAGAGGCTGGAAATGGGGTTGTCCGGTTTTTTGGTGGCGACAATTGCAAAGATGCGGATCATGCCAGAGACGGTACCGAGCAAACCAAACAGTGGGGCCAAGGCGGCCAGGGTATTGAGCCAGTTAATACGGCGCTCGAAGTGGTTATAGACGAGTTCAATACGGCGTTTCTGTTCTTCTTCGGAGGCGTGGGGGTGGCGTTGTAACACGGCAATCATGCGGGAGATCATGTCCATGCCGCGAATGGCTTTGAGATTCGAGGGTTCGGCCATCAGGCGGCGCAGACGGCGGGCTGACAATACCGAGTACCAGAGTTGTTCAAAGACCAGGGCCAGGGTCAAAATGGAGCAGGCAAACAGGGGCAAAATCATGCCGCCCCCGACCTCTATCAAGGCCAAAACGCTGTTGAATGCAGTGATCAATTGGGCCATCAGTTATTCCGTTGCGTAAATCGAGATGCACACCCATGGTAGCATACGCGGCGCTGTTCTTGGGGATGTCTTGCCTTAGCGACGACCGCGACTGCGCTGCTGTTTTTTCGAGTGGCCGGGAGGGGCTGTTTTGACTTTGTACACCACGGGACGCTGTTGCTGGATCACGACGACCGCAGGCCGCTGTTCGACGACGACCACGCGCGGTTGACGTTTTTTCACAACGACGGTGCGGCGCGGCCGATCGTCAAATTCGACGCTGACGGAGCGGGCATAGAGGGGGGCACAGGAGGTGAGCATAAGCGCTGCTAAAGCGACCGGAATAAGTTTAAACATAAGAGTGACTCCTTTCTGATGTGAATACATCTAAACATTTGTAATGCCTATTTGTCAAGTTTTATATTAAGGTTTAAAAGCGAATGGCACTCCGCCCCCCCACGCTCCCATTCCCAACTTGCCACTTTACCCGTTTTCGCCAAAAGGTTTGGGAGAGAATCGAGGAACCGAGAAGTGCCCGAAGGCAAAGCTCTGCAACAGCTTATTGGCATTGATTTCAGCCGCTGCCCAGCACTCTCGAACAAGAGGCCATCTGGGGGAAACAGTGCTGGGGTCTGGTAAACTTGAGTCTATGAAACTGTTGTTATCCCTGCTTTTTGGTGGCACAGCGCTGGCTCAGGCGGCTCCTCTGAGCGGTCAGCTTGCGGTCTCACTGCGGGCGGCTCCAGCGGTGGCAACGGTTCCCGTTCAGTGGCAGGGAACATTCAGCCTTGAGACACCGGCCTTGCTAGAAACGCTGAATGCCCACCAGGGGCAGCGCTGGGGGCAACTCACCTTTCATGAACTCCGTGCCTTAAATGCCTGTTTAGAACTGGAGACAACGGTTCAGGCCTGGCCGTTGCAGGATCGGCTGGTATGGCAGGTGTGCAGTACCCCTACGGGGACTCTGCGCTTAGACATCGCCCAAGCCTGGTTGCCCCATGGGCTGTTGCGCAATAAACTGCAAGTAGCGCTGACCCAGTTGCTGAGTGCTCAATCCATTCATCTCCCGCTTGTGTTTGAAGCCGACCACACCCTCCATTTGAATACGGAGCAATTGGCGCTGATCACCCCTTCAGGGGCTTTGCGCTTCCCCCTTTCGGCCCCTACTTTTCACATTACGCCCGCAGCGATTTCACTCAAGGGAACAGATTCCCTGCACACATCGGGCAAGGCCCCCCTACAGATGGCGCTACAGCTTCAGGGCCAAGGCGATTTTAAGGCCGTGCAGGGAAGCTGGGGCTTGCAGCTCAAGGGAGCCTTAGCACCGCAACATCTGCATCCGTTGCGCAGTGGGGATAAAGCGCTGGCGGATTGGGTGAGTGCAGCCACGGGGCAAGCTTCTCTAACCGGGCAATGGCACACAACCCCTCCCGGATTACGCGGTACCCTGCAACTGGCCCTCCCCCAGGTTCAGTCGGGTACACACACCTGGGCTGCTGCCGCTTACCCGGTCGAGATGCATTTAAAACAGGATTTAAACGGCTGGCTGTTGGCGCTCACGACCGCCTATCCGCCCCGAAAACCCGCTCCCCTGCCTGTGTTCACCGCCAACCAGGCCCTACCGATTATTGATGGGATCCAGTATTTCCCGGTGATGTTAAAAGCCATTAGGGAAGCCCGCCACAGCATTGAGTTGGAAAGCTACATGTTTTATCCCGGCAAAACGACGCGTCAATTGGCGCGCGCCCTGTGTCTCAAAGCGGCTGGCTTATCAGAAGACAATGGGCAGTTGGTACCCGCTGCCCTACACCCCAAGGGCATTCCGGTGCAGATTATTCACCACCACGGCATGAGCCAGGCGGGTGCGGAACAGGTACAGACCTTTTTTACCGAGGTGCAGCAGGAGATCTGGCAAGAGGCCCAGGATGTGCCCGACATTCGCGCCCATCTCGACAAGAATCTTGCGATTCGTAGCCTACCACCGGGAGTCGCCCAAATCGACCACCGCAAACTGTTGGTCATTGACGGGCGCTTGGGCTTCACCGGGGGCCTCAATTTGGGGGATCATTATCTGACCGCTGATGCCTTTCATGATCTGATGATTCAGGTCGAAGGACCGGCGGTGGCCGCTTTGCAGCAATATTTCCAGCGCAATTGGCTGGCGCTGGGGGGCATTCCCCAGGGCAAACAGTGGGCCGCCTTACCCCTGCTTGCGCAGCCCTTGGCGCAAATGGCGGTTGTGGCAACGGACGGCCAAGACTGGAGTGCTCTGGACGCCATTCTCACGGTGATTGCACAGGCCCAGCAACAGATTCGCATTCAGCATGCCTATTTGCACTTTGCGCCTGTCCAGGAGGCCTTAAAAGCAGCGCTCCAGCGCGGAGTTCGCTTAGAACTAATGGTGCCTGAGCGCAGTGATGAAGCGCCCTTTGACGTGCTCAATGCGGTGGCTGCCCGCGACTTGATGGCGGCGGCTCCCCATGCGGGGCGCGTCAGGGTCTGGCTATATCAGGGCAAACCCGGTGAACACACCTACATGGCCCACAGCAAATACCTATCGGTAGATGGCGAACAGGCCGTGGTCGGTTCGACCAATCTGGTGGCTCGCTCCCTGTGGTCGCCTTTTTATGTGCCCGGTAGCCAACGGCAAATTTTATTCAACCAGGAAATTGGCCTGTGGATTCGTGACTCGGCACTGGTACAACAGTTGGATCAGGCCCTGATTGAGCGCGATCAGGGTGTTTCCCGCCCGGTTGACGACTTTGCCCTCATGCAGTTGATTCAGCGCCGGGGTGGCGCCAGCCGAGTACTTTTGGAGCAACTCAAGGGTTTCCTGAGCTGAGTTGTGGCTGCGGTCATAGCTGTTGGGCGAGGGATCCCGCTAAGCTGAGTACAAATGATTCCTTCACGAAAGGGGAACGCCTTACGGCGTACCAATGGACTTAAAATTTGAAGCCAATGGCTGGCAGGCCGTGGTCGCTGACCAGTTTACTTTTTCCCACCTCCGTTTGGTCACCCAGGCCATTTGTAATTACACCCGCAAACAGATGAGTTATGCGGATAACTTTCCGCCCCGGCTGGTGATTGGATATGATGCCCGGTTTATGGGACGGCACTTTGCCCATGTGGCTGCTGAGATCATTACCCAAAATAGTCTGGATGTATTTTTGAGCGATCGCTCAGCCCCCACTCCGGCGGTGAGCTGGATGATCTCGGATCAGGTCACGACCGGGGCCCTGATGATTACCGGAGCCAATGAATCGGCTGAATTTAATGGCGTGAAATACATTACTTCGCACATGGCAATTGCCAATGAAGACACCACCAGCGATATTGAAGCCGAAATTGAGGCTTTATCGCAACAGGCGGGCTATTTCCAGTACAGCCGTACCCCCGGCGATATTTTCCACGTCAATCCCAAACCGGCCTATTTTCGCCAATTGCACAAACTGGTAGATCTGAACGCGATTGCCGAAGCTGGGGTCGCGGTGACGGTTGATTATTTGTATGGTGCGGCCTCCGGTTATCTGCGCGAATTATTCCGGGAAGTGGGCTTGGCAATCGAGGAAATTCAAAACAGCCCACTCTCTGATTTTGGTGCTTTGGTCCCGGCCCTGAACGACGAAAACCTCTATGACCTGTGCCAAGAAGTGCGGCGCAGTGAAGCGGGCTTAGCTGTTGGCCTGGCGATTGATGGGGATGGCAGCAATGTACAGGCCGTAGACGCCAGTGGCGCGATCCTTTCCCATGCGCATCTCTTTGGGTTATTGATCCACGATGGCGTGACCCGCCGGGGTTGGCATGGCCCGGTTGTTAAGCCACGCTGTACCGGCGATTTTGCCGAACAGGTGGCGGCCCTGCATGGCCTGACGGTGATTTACAGCAATAGCAGCGACTTCCGCTGGATTACCGCCAAGGTCTTGGAAGAACAGGCGATGATGGCCAGTGATGGGTTGGGGGGGTATGCGTTCCCCGGCCATATCATGGAGCGGGATGGGATTTTGGCAGGCTTATTGACTTTAGAAATGGTGGCGACCCGCCAGCAAAATCTCTTGGATATGTTGCTCGATCTGGAAGCACAATTGTCGGTTTAACTCTCCCTGGCGGGATGTTGTCTCCTTGGTCTGTCTAGGCCAAGGACTGTTTGCGTGACTGCCCCCCTGTGCAGAGCTGGAGCAATCTGGTATGATTTTGCCATTTAGTTTAGGATAGGGATATACACTGTGAAACAGCTTTTGTTGAGTATTGTGGTAATGGGGCTGTGTGCCTTGCCTGCATCTGCTGCTGGTGTGCCAGTGGTGGGTGATCAACTCATACAGCATTTAGAATATTTGGGTTATACCTGCACCGTCGAAAACAAGGCTCAAAAAGACAAGGCTTATGTGGTTGCCGATCATGAAGAGGAGTATCGCTTTACCTTTATGAAGTTGGCGGGTGGGATTGTGTTTCGTACCCTCTTTACCCTCAATGCCGACAAGAAAAAGGAGTGGGGCGAAGCCAAGATTTTACAGGCGATTAACACGGCCAATGCCGATTCCGCCTTACTCAAGGTTTACCTCTTTGAAGACGGAGAAACAGTGGCTTTAGAAGCTTGGCAATCAGATGTTTATGAAAAGCGCAGTTTTAGTTCGTTTTTAGATCTTTATCGCGGTGAAACATTAAAATATGTTGTTCAAGGTGAGCTGGGGGACGTGATCAACTAAATTCTTTACATTTCCCAGTTGAGGCAGCGGGTATAATAACGATGGCAGTCACACAAGAGGGTTTTCTCCGGGGTTGCCAAGTTGATGGGTACCCTGCTGCCAAAGGATGTTTTGCATGATACGTGGCTCTTAATAACTGCTGGCATGTCTATCTGAAACTGAGTTTAAAGAACGGATGGCATTGGTGACGTCGACATGTTGGCGCGCACACTGTTCGGAAAATACGAGCTGGAAGAAGAGATTGGCCGTGGCGGCATGGGCGTTGTTTACCGTGCCCGGGATTTGGCTTTGGGCCGTCCGGTGGCGGTTAAGGAGTTATTGCTCCAACCTCTAGGCTCGGTGGCGGAACAGGGGGACATGGTCGCGCGTTTCCGCCGTGAAGCCCAAACGGCAGGGCGTTTACAACATCCCAATATCACGGCCCTCTACGATTTTGGGGAAGATGAGCAGCAGCATTATATGGTCATGGAGCTGCTCGAAGGTTTTACCCTGAAGTACTGGATTGATCAGCGCAAGACCTTGTCCTTGAATGACGGCATTGGCCTGTTGCTGCAGTTATGTGCGGGCCTGGAATACGCACACCGCCAACGGATTATTCACCGCGACATTAAGCCGGAAAATATCCTGATTACCCATGAACAGCATTTAAAAATCATGGATTTTGGGATTGCACGCCTCAACGACCCCGATTCTTTAGTCAAAATGACCCAAGAGGGCTCCATGTTGGGGACTTTGGCGTATATGTCTCCAGAACAACTTCAGGATGCTTCGAGCGTAGACCACCGGGCCGACATTTTTTCCGTCGGTGTCCTGATGTATGAGCTGTTTACCAGTCAGTTGCCCTTTGAGGGAGCCAGTATGGGCATGACGATCATGAAAATCATCTCTGAAGAGCCGGTGCCTCCGGCCAATCTCAATCGTCAAATTACCCCGCGCTTAGAGCAAATCATTCTCAAGGCCTTGGCCAAACGTCGTCCCCAGCGTTACCAGACAATGTTAGAGCTAGGAGAAGATCTCCAACTCGCGCTCTCGGAGTTGGCTCCGGCTCCTCTCGATGAAGCACCGCCCGTCCCTGTATCGGCGGGGGTGGTCCATCATCACCCGACCTTGGCAGTTCAACAGCGCCAAACGGGGCGTATCCCCGATTTGAGCCAGTCGCCCGCTTTTCACCTGAGTGAGGATCCCCCCCCTCCCCAACGGGGTTTTCGCCAGCACAATCGCTGGGGGGTGACGGTCGAAATCAGCCCTGATCAGCTGACCGCTTGGCTGGAGGTAGATGCCACCTATAGCCCGGAACCCATTGATGAAAACAAACTGCGCCAAAGTTTGCGCCAGGCTGGGCTGATCGAAGGCATTGATGAGTCGGTCCTCCAAAAGGCTTTGACGCAAGGTTATTTAGAGCGCACGCTGGTGGCCTTGGGCACTCCCCCCCAACACGGGCAGGACGGCTGGATCGACTATTTGGTGGAAGAAGCGGAACAGGGGCCGCAGATGCGTGAAGATGGCACCGTCGACTATCTGCATTTAAACCTGGTGGTGACCGTTAGCGTGGGTGCCCCGCTAATCCGCCGTTACAATGCCACCCGGGGTATTCCCGGTTTTACCGTGACCGGAGAACCAATACCCGCCCGCAATGGGGCCGAAAAACGCTTTTCTCCGGGGGCTGGGGTGGGCCCGTCTTCTGACGATGCCAACTTATTTGTGGCTGAACGCCCTGGCCGCCCGGTACGCACCCCGACCTCGATTCGCATTGATGACACGATTACCCTTGATGAAGTCAATGTGCGTACCGGCCACATTGATTTTGATGGCACGGTGGTGGTTAAAGGCAACGTCAACAGTGGTCTGCGGATCCGCGCCAGTGGCGATATCGTCGTGCTCGGCACGGTCGAAGACTGTGTACTGGAAGCGGGCGGCAATCTGCATCTGCGCGGCAGCGTGTTTGGCGGGGGCAATACCCGCTTGCAGGCTCGGGGGGATATTTTTGCCCGCTATCTGCAACAGGCCCATTTACAGGCCCAAGGCAGCCTGACCGTTGAAGAAGGATTGATTCACTGCCAGACGCAGGTCTGGGGACGGGTACGCATTGGCGAGGGGGCTGGCCGGGGCCAGCTCAACGGAGGGCAGTTGATCTGTGGGGGGCCTTTGCAGGTGCGGGTTTTAGGCTCAACGGCCTCGACGCCAACGCGCATTATTTTGGGGTGCGACCCGGCCCAGCACCAGCTCCTGGGGCAACAGGAGCTGGCCTGGGCCAAAGGGCGTCAGCAGCTCGAAGAGCTGATCAAAGCGATTATTTATTTGCGCACCAGTGATCCGGGCCGCAGTGATCAAATTCAGCAGCTCGAAAACAAGCGTCAGGCCGTCTCCCTAGAGGTCAACGGTTTGCAGGACGAGGTGCAATACCTGCGCGATCGCCTGCGTCAAGCGGTGGATGCCAGCCTCTGTCAGGTACAGGTGGCCGATCGTCTGTTTGCAGGGGTGCATGTACAGTTGCCCGGAGCCCAACAGCGTTTTCAAGAGGATCTGGCTGGCCCCATGTATTTGCGCGAAATTTTGAATGATCGCCGCGAACGGATTGTATTTGTAAGCAGTACCGCCGGGGGTGCAGCGTGGTAGAATGACAGCCTATGAACATCACAGACATTATTCGGAACAAACGCAACGGCGACGAGCTTTCGCACGCCGAAATTGAAACCATGGTCATGGGTGCCGCCACCGGCAGCGTCCCTGACTATCAACTGTCCGCATGGCTGATGGCCATCTATTTGCAGGGCATGACCGAGAACGAAACCACCCACCTTACGGATGCCATGGCGCGTTCAGGTGATATGCTCGATCTGAGCAGTATCCCCGGTATTAAAGTCGATAAACACAGCACCGGTGGCGTAGGCGACAAAGTGACCCTCGTCCTGGCCCCCTTGGTGGCCAGTGCCGGGCTGGTGGTGGCCAAACTGTCTGGACGTGGTCTGGGCCATACCGGAGGCACCATCGACAAACTCGAAGCCATTCCCGGTTTTAAAACCACGATCAGCAATCAGCACTTTTTACAACAACTGCGGCATATTGGCGTGGCGGTAGCGGGGCAAACGCAAAATTTGGCCCCAGCTGATAAACGCCTGTACGCTTTGCGCGATGTCACGTCCACGGTTGAAAGCATCCCCCTGATTGTGGCCTCGGTGCTCAGTAAAAAAATTGCCTCGGGCGCTGATGTGGTGGTTTTAGACGTTAAGCATGGTTCCGGGGCATTTATGCCTGATTATGCTTCGGCCAAGACCCTGGCCGAAATGCTCGCCAAGGTGGGCAAAAATTTAGGCCGCTCGGTGGCTGTTATGCTCAGTGATATGGAGCAACCTTTGGGCGCTCATATTGGCCATACCCTTGAGGTCGAAGAGGCGATTCAATCCCTCAAGGGCGAAGGCCCTGAAGACCTGCGCGAAGTGGTACTGACCCTGGGGGCGATGCAGCTGATGGGCGGCAAAAAAGTGGCGACGCTCGAAGAGGGTAAGGCCCTGTTGGCAGAAAAAATTGCCAGTGGTGAGGCCTTGGCCAAATTCCGCGCCATGATTGATGCCCAAGGGGGCGATGCGCGGGTGGTTGATCAGCCGGAGCTGATGCCCCATGCTGCCAGACAGGTGACCTATTATGCCCCCCAAACGGGATATATCCACGCCCTGACGGCCCTGGAAGTGGGCAATGCCCTGAAAACCCTGGGCGGGGGTCGTGACAGCAAAGAAGACATTCTCAACCTCAGCGTGGGGGTCACGCTGCACCGCAAACGCGGGGATTACGTCGAAGCTGGCGATGCGCTGGCAACGCTGCACATTAACCGTGCGGACACTGAAACGGAAGCAATGGCTGCCCTGGCCCGTGCTTACCACATTGAAAACACCCCGGTGAACAACACCGAGGCACTGATTGGAGATCTTATATGGGCCGGGTAAAACACAGACACCTGGTAGCAATTGTCGGCCGACCCAACGTCGGTAAATCGACCCTGGTCAACCGCATTGTTGGCGAACGCGTAGCGATCGTTGACGATATGCCTGGGGTCACCCGTGATCGCATTTACCTCACTGGTGAATGGTGTGGCCACGAATTTATCGTGGTGGACACGGGCGGATTGTTATTTGAAGACGAAACCGACCTGCACAATTCGGTGCAGGAACAGGCCTGGATGGCCGTTGACGAAGCAGAAGTGATTCTGTTTGTCGTGGATGGGCAACTGGGCATGCATCCAATGGATGAAATTATTGCCAATGAACTGCGCCAAAAACAAAAACAAGTGGTGTTGGTGGTCAACAAAGTAGATGACCTGCAAAAGGCGGCCAATGTTTCGGCCGAATTTTACAGTTTAGGGCTCGACACGCCCTTCCCCATTTCCGCCATTCACAGCAACAATACCGGTGATCTGCTCGATCGCGTGATTGCCATGCTGAAGACCACCCAGGGCGAAGTCATTTCCGACAATGAAGGCCTCAAGCTGGCGATTGTGGGCCGCCCCAATGTGGGCAAGTCCTCGATTGTTAATACCCTGCTCCAGGAAGAACGCATGACCGTCAGCGATATTGCAGGCACTACGCGCGATGCGATTGACAGCGTCTGTCGCCACAATGGGGAAGAATATGTCCTGATTGACACCGCCGGGATCCGCAAAAAATCCCGCGTCCGTTATGGCGTTGAGCGCTTCTCCGTGGTTCGGGCGATCAAGGCCATGAACCGTGCTGACGTTGTCGTCTTGGTGCTGGATGCCTCTGAGCCCGTCTCTGAGCAAGACCAGCGCATCGCCGGTATGGCTGACGAACTGGGTAAAGCCTGCGTGGTGGTCATCAACAAGTGGGACTTGGTTGATCACAAAGACAGTAGCACCATGAACGCTCACGCCGATGAAGTGCGCGACAAGCTCTACTTCCTGAACTATGCACCTCTGCTGTATACCTCGACGGTCACCAAAAAGCGCCTGCTCAACCTCTTTGATCTGGCCAAAGCGGCCAGCGACGAGAACCAGCGCCGGATTACCACGGGCTTGTTCAACGAAGTGCTGACCGAAATTGTCTCGATGAGCCCGCCCCCGGCGCGCAAGAGCAAACGCCCCAAAATTGCTTACGGCTCTCAGGTGGCGATTACGCCGCCCACCTTTGTTCTGTTTAGTAACCACCCCAATCTGGTCGATCAGACCTATCTGCGTCACGTGGAGCGTCGTATTCGTGAAAGCTTTGGCTTCAGCGGTACACCCATCCGTCTGTTCATGCGCGAAGACAGCAAGCGCAAACAGCGCGGTGAAACCCGCAAAGCGCAGGCGGGTGGCAATAAGTCGGCCCCGAACCGACCCTGGATGAATGCCCAGAACGAAGAAGACTAGCTCTTCCGGAAAAAGCCCTGCTCCCTGTGAGCGGGGCTTTTTTTATGAATCGTATGCCGTACTCTAATGAACGTTTCCTGGGGGTATGACGTCGGTAATATATATCCTGTACAATGGATTGCAAGCACCCAAGGCTTGCCGCTCGATAAAGGAGAAGGATATGCAAAAACCGATTGCAATAACGCTACTGATGGCAACGATTGCCAGCAACAGTCTGATAGGCTGTAAGAGCAAAGACGAGACTGC
>DLGM01000076.1:5469-5733 GCA_002482705.1 Cyanobacteria bacterium UBA7694 | reverse complement strand
GTAAAGATTTTCTGAATTTGATCGGGGGCCAATAAATTGACCACGGTGATCGTCTTTTGGGTGCCCGGATGCACCAGGCTCCAGCCCGTGAGCGAGACCAGCCATGAAATCAGCGGCATGGCCAGGGCCAGCACCACAAACATCGTCAGGGGATCGGGGAGTTTGTTCCCGGCTTTTTCAATCGCGTCCAGGGCCTTGGCAAGTGGCCCCTTGCGGGTTACGGCAGCATTTTCTGTCGACATGCAGGGTTTCCTTCTCAAAAGT
>DLGM01000076.1:0-5428 GCA_002482705.1 Cyanobacteria bacterium UBA7694 | reverse complement strand
TCAAAAGTAGATAGGGGCCCTCACAGCGAGCTGCGGGCACAGGCCCCAGCGTAAATCAGCTTTAGCAACGAGGGGCTTACATGCCCTTGTCGCGAATGCGCGGATCGAGTACAAAATAGCTCAAATCGACCAAGAGATTAATCAGCACAAAGGTCGAGGCAAACACCAAGACACAGCCTTGAACCACCGGGAAATCGCGGGCATTAACAGCCCCGACAATATACGAACCCAAACCATTGAGCGCAAAGATGGTTTCAGTAATCACCGCACCACTGAGCAAGAGCCCAAGCTGCAAACCGGTAATCGTGGTAATGGGGATCGCGGCGTTTTTGAGGGCATGGTAGAGCACCACGCGAGCCTTGGCCAAACCCTTGGCATAAGCCGTTTTGACGTAGTCCTGCTCCAGCACATCCAGCATCGAGGCGCGGGTCATGCGGGCAATAATCGCGGTGGGTACCGTCGCCAGTGTGATCGCAGGCAGGAGCAAATGGTGAACGGCGTCCAAAAAGGCATAACCGTCGCCGGCCAACAGGCTGTCAATTAAATAAAAGTTAGTCACCGGGTGGATTTCAGTGATAATATTGAGCCGCCCAGACAGGGGAACCCAGCCCAAGGTTGCTGAAAAAATCAGCATCAATACCAGACCGAGCCAAAAAATGGGCATAGAAACCCCGGTTAAAGCCGCCACCATGCTCAGATTGTCAATCCAAGAGTTGCGGTATACAGCGGCCAGAATGCCTGAGCTAACGCCAATCAGGGTCGCTAAAAACATCGCCGCAAAGGCCAGTTCCATGGTCGCAGGGAGCTTCTGGCCGATTTCTTCAATAACCGGGTTGTTGGTGACAATGGAATCACCAAGACTGCCTTCTTTGACAATTCGCAGCACATAATGGCCATACTGCACAAAGAAAGGCTGATTCAGGCCCAACTGTTCGCGCAGACGGTTAAGGGATTCTTCGGTAGCCCGCTCACCCAGGATAATTTGGGCCGGATCCCCAGGAATGAGACGCACCGAGCCAAATACGATGAAAGAAACGCTGAACAGGATCAGCACAATCAGCATCAGGCGGCGCATCAGGAAGCGGGCGATCATGGGCAAGGCTCCTTGGGACGATGATTGCAGAGGAGGGTTGCGGTGAAGAATAAGAATGGAGAAGAGCCGATGAGGGGATTTGAACCCCTGGCCTGCTGTTTACGAAACAGCTGCTCTGCCCCTGAGCTACATCGGCAACACGTGCAAAACGCGTGAGCCATTCTAACATATTGGTTGCTCAGGCTCAAGAGTAAGCGAGCATCGCAATAAGCCATCTTCACGTACACCGTTCACTGCATTGCAACGCCTGACACGATAGGGACGAGGGTTGGAGCAACCTATGCGATAGGCCCCTACAACGCGCCACGAATCAAGGTATTTGCCAAATACAGCGACTCAAAAGTCCCGGCATCGGTCCACCATCCGGGCAAAAGATCGTAATGCAGGCAACCCTGGGCGAGATAGGCATTGTTGACATCGGTGATTTCCAATTCATTGCGCCCAGACGGGCGCAGGGTCGCAATGATCTCAAACACCTGGGGATCATACAAATAAATGCCGGTCACGGCATAATCGGAAGCGGGTTGGGCGGGTTTTTCATGAATCGCTGCAACCCGTTCCCCAACCAGGGTCGCAACCCCATAACGGCTGGGATCGGGAACCTGTTTGAGCAATAACCGCGCTCCCTGCCCCTGCGCCTGAAAGGCCTGCACGTAGGGGGTGATCGGATCTTGGAAAATATTGTCCCCAAGCAGCACGGCCATGAGCGAGTCGCGGGCAAAGTCACGGGCCAGGCCTAAGGCCTGGGCAATGCCCCCGGCCTGATCCTGCACCCGATAGGTAAACTGGCAGCCAAATTCATGGCCGCTCCCGAGCAGGTTGACGACTGCTCCCATGTGCTCTAAACCGGTGACAATCAAAATGTCGGTAATACCTGCATCCGTCAACTTGCGAATCGGATGGAAAATCATGGGTTCACGGCCCACGGGC
Source organism: Cyanobacteria bacterium UBA7694 (assembly GCA_002482705.1). GTDB lineage: Bacteria > Cyanobacteriota > Sericytochromatia > UBA7694 > UBA7694 > UBA7694. The sequence continues at coordinate 3,405 of DLGM01000076.1, read as the reverse complement.
AGCAGGTGTTTATTGGTGACCTTGGTCAGGGGATACAGACGTGAGCCAGTGCCCCCAGCCAGGACAATACCCCGCATTTATTGACCCAACTTATCTTGGATATGCTGCCACTCAGCGCGCCAGTCGGGATAAGCCTGGGGCAATTCCGGGAACTGAGCCACGTGCTGATAAATCTTTTTGCTCCAGGATAACTTAGAATCAAAGTGCATCAGCAGTGAAGGGCGGCTCAACGCCTTGAGACCTTTTTTCAGTTTTTCCACCGCATTGAGATCGAGAATTTTGCCCCCTAGCGAAATGCGGATGTCTTCCGAACCCATCAGGTCCGTGGCCAGGGCAAACTCCATATTGTCATTGTCCAGATTCATAACCGCCAAACGCATGGCGTTCTGGTAGGCCACTTCCGCCCCAATTTCACGGTGGTAACGGTAATTTACTTCCCACAGACGCTCAAGCGAGAGGTCCTTTTCGCGCAGGGCCTGGTGCGCCACTTCAGCGGCGACCCGCGCCCCCTTGAGGCCGGAAGAAACCCCACCGCCACGCACGGTGTTGAGCATATAAGCCGCATCCCCAATGGCAATCAAGCCGGGAGCCACCATATTGGTCAAGGGCGGTCGCATGGGCAGTTTACCCACCGATTCGGCCCCCTCATTGCGAATGTCCCAGCCATAACGTTCTGCATGCCCCATCACCAGCGAACGGGCTTCTTCCGGGGCAATCCGGCACATCATACCCAGCCCAATATCATAGGGCGAACGCCAGACATAACCGCCCTCAACGGCAAAATACAAATGCACTTCCGATGAAGGAGTCCCCGTATCACAGACCAAGCGCCAAGCCAAACCACATTCATCATCCGTCAGCGGGGGCTCGGGAGGGAACACCCCTTCCGGCAGATGCTTGCGCACAACCTGGGCCATGCCGGAGGCATCAATCACCAGCGGTGCCGAAAAAACCGTGCCTGAGGTAGTGACGACCCCTTTGATCACGTGCCCCTCAATCACTGGGCCACGCACCACCTCCTGCTGGAAGGTGGCCCCGGCCTCTTCCGCGTAACCGAGCAGGCGCTGCAAAAAGAGATGACCATGGAGCTGTAGGGAGGTATAGTTAACGGGTTTTTTGACCTTGGCGCTGGGGGAATAGGCATAATACACGTCGATATAGGCCAAGAGTTCATCCCCTTCCGCACGGGGAATGCTGGTACGCGAGAAAATATCTGTATCCACCATCGTGACTGGGTGGTGAGCCCCAATCGCTGTCCGCGCTTGGGCATCTAAGAGCAAAACCTTATGACCTTCGCGCGCGAGCAACCAGGCGGAATAGGCACCGGTGAAGCTTGCGCCCACAATAATGACGTCGTAATTCATAACCGTTTCCTTATGCATCGGAGTGAGATTCTTTGATCGGGCCTGCGGCAACCAGAATCAGTTGTTCCGGGTGCAGCCATGTTTGCGCCACCCGCTGAATATCGGCACAGGTGACAGCAGCGACCCGCTCTAGGTATTCAGCGGGATAGTCATACCCCCAGCCATACAGGTGCTGCTGTAATAAATAGTTACAACGCTGGCGGTTGGTTTCAAAACCAAATACGAAGCTGCCACTGACATAGGCCTGAGCATCAGCCAATTCTTCGGGAGTCACGCCTTGGGCACACAAGCGTGCCACTTCTTCGCGCATCCCAGCAATCCCGCGCTCGGCATGTTCTAAACTGGTTTCCATCTGGCAAATAAACAGGCCACTGTACATGCCTGCATAGGGGGTAATGGCACCACTGAGACTGTAGGCCAAACCCTCCTGATCACGCAGACGACGGCTGAGACGGCTGGTAAAACCCGGCCCCCACCCCAGAATCAGATCCATGAGACTGAGGGCATAAAAGTCTGGGTGGCTGCGCGTGACACCCACATGGCCCAGATAAATGGCCAGTTGTTCTTTACCCGGAACCGGCAACCACGTTTCACTGGGGGGTTGCACAGCCAAAGGAGACATCACCGCTTCGGGGAGCGAAGCCGAACGCCAATCGGCAAAAGTGTTCCCCAGCAACGCAATCGTGGCGTCGGGGTCAATATCCCCGGACACAAAGATGCGCGTATTGTTGGGATGGTACCAAGTTTGCCAAAAACGACGCAAATCATCGCGGGAAATGAGCTTCAAGGTGTCGAGCGTACCCTCTGACGGCTGGGACAGGGGGTGGTCGCCATAAACCAAGCGGCGAAATGTTCGCTCGGCCAAATAATCGGCACTTTCTTCCGCTTCTTGTAAATCGGCTAGGGCCAAATCGCGCTGTTTATCAATCTCACTGCGTTTAAAAGCCGGAGCACAGATCAAATCCTGTAATAGGTCAACGGCCAAAGGCAAATCTTTGCGCAGCACTTCGAGGCTGACGCGGGTTCCCAGAGGGGTCGCCCAGGCCATTAAATCGCCCCCCACAAACTCAATCGCTTCGCTGATCTCAACCGCTGTGCGACGGCGTGTGCCTTCAGTCAGCAAATCGGCTGTCAGCGAAGCCACGCCCTGTTTGCGCGGCGGGTCTTGGAGAGAACCAGCTTGGATAAAGGCCTCAATGCGCACCGTCGGCGTCTTGTGAAAAGGATGCAGACACAACTGCAAACCGTTGGGCAAGGTGCGTTCATGGGTTTGAATCTGAGGGATATGGATCGCACCGCCAGGTTGCCCGTGACGGGCCGGGCGGCGAGCCGCTTTCTTATCGCGCCCAAGCAGGCTTTTAGCCGCCTGTTGCCCCACGGGATCGGGCATTAACCAGCCCACCGTGCGCCGATCAGGGTGTAGCCACGTTTGAGCCGCCGCCGTCACCTGTTCAAAGGTGATAGCGGCAATGCGTTCAGGAATGGTTTGCCCGCGCCGCCAATCACCAATTGCCGCATACTCCCCCAATAACTGCGCCTGATCTTCAGTGGTTTCCTGATGGAAAAAAAAGTCAGCCTGCAACTGATTGCGTGATTTTTCGAGACGGATGGGCTCCCATTGACCGCTGCGCAACTTATCAAGTTCGGCAAACAGAAGACGTTCCACCTTGGCCGGGTCTTTGCCCTGTTTTAAATCAACATCAATGGCAAATAAATAGGGGCTGTGAGTGGCAAAAAAGCTGGCGTCCACATCCGTGGCAACCTCCAGTTCATCCACCAAACGCTGATACAACAGGGAGCTTTGTCCCTCCGTCAGAATCGTTTCCAGTAAAGCCAAGGCATCAAAATCCGGGTGGTCCACCGCAGGAGCTGGCCAAGCTACATACAGACGAGGAACCCGCACATCGGGCTTTTTCAAAGTGATGCGACGCTCGCCCTGCTGTTGGGGTTCCCGCACCCGCACCACCGGAGGCACAGGACCTGCCGGAATGGCCTCAAAGCGGGCCCGGATGTCAGCCAAGGCCGTGGCTGAATCCACATC
>DLGM01000404.1 GCA_002482705.1 Cyanobacteria bacterium UBA7694 | reverse complement strand
TGATGCGGCAATTGCGAAAGTTAACTTTTTTGAGCACGTCTGTGACCGAGGTCGTATGTCGGCAAGGGGAGCAAGGAACTTCTGGGGTGTCGGGTTCGTCGTGAACAACTAGCGTCTAAACATATTGCTCAGACTTCAAAGATGGGACTTGCACACTCTATTTTCCTCCCCCGTTTTGGCTTGGGTATTTTGGGCGCTCATGCTAGAATTTCAGTGCAATTTATCCCCTAGGAGTTTCTTAGTCCATGAAAAAGATTGTATTTGCTGCCTCTGCGACAGTTTTGATGCTGACCGGTTGTTTTGGCACTAACACCAATAACACCACTGGCAGCAATCTGCCCAATATGCCGAACGTGACGCCCTCGGCGTCCCCCAGTGCCTCTCCCAGCGCTACTCCGAACCCCGCGGGCCCCACCCCCACCAGCCCTGCAAGCACGACCCCCTCTAACACCCCCGCGAGCACAACACCCACAACCGTGTCCGCCACTGGCAAGCTGGTGGTTACCAATCAAGACATCTTTAATAAATACAATGTTGAGTACCGGGCCGGGCGCAAATGGGTTTACAGCATGAAAATGCCCGCTCTTAATCTCGGGGGCATTAATATCCCTGGTTTTGGCACCACACAGTTTGGCAATATCAATATCCCTGGGCTGAACATTCCTGGTTTAGGCAGTGGTTCTGGTTCGGGCTCTGCTTCAGGATCTGGCAGCAGCGAATTGGGTGAGTTCACTATGGAAGTGGTCAAGGTCGATGGCAATATGGTCACGGTCCGCACTTCTGTGAATATGAGCTCGCAGTTGCCCGGTGGTGGCAGTGCCATGAAACCCCAAGAACAAACCTTCCCTATCAATGAAAAGAGCAAATTATTTTCTGAGATGACCCAAAGTGCGGGCACTGAAGGTACCCTCGAATGGAATCGCAATGTCACCTCCGAATCTGTGACGGTTGCCGGAGGGGGCTACACGGCCGACAAAATTACCGGGGTGATGAATGTGACCTCGACCCAACAAGGGGCTACGGCGAACATCAAGCAGGATATTACCACTTGGATTGCCGACGGCGTGGGTATGGTCAAACAAGAGACCAAGTCGAGCACGGCTGTGTCGGGCGGTGGTGCATCCGGCAGTATCGATGTGGGCGTGACCCTCGAACTCAAGAGCTTTAGCGGCTAAAGATGAAGGTGCGCCCTTTGTTGCCAGTGTATATCCTGGCCGGAGGGCGCGCTTCCCGTTTTGGCAGTGACAAGGCCCGGGCTCTGTATCAACAGCAACCCCTTTTATGCCATGGGGCTGCGGCGGCTGAGCCTTGGGCTGTTTCTTTGACGGTGATTGCCGATCAGGCTGATAAATATGCAGATTTGGGGTTTTCTACGCTGGTTGATCAGACCCCTGGAGCGGGCCCAATGGGCGGCCTCGCTACCGCTTTGGCAGATGCGCCACCGGGTTATATCCTGGTGGGGAGCTGTGATGTCTTGGGGTTGACGCCCAGCCTGTTGGAGCCCCTTTTAGAGGCTCCACGTGAAGCGTTGGCCCTGGCTTTTTATACCCAGCATTGGCATCCCTTGTGGGCGCTGTATCACACGGCCCTTTTGCCACAAGTCGCAGCGCGATTGCAGCGCGGAGAGGGCGCACTGTGGCGTCTGTTGGAAGCCGTTGGGGCACAGGCGATTGAGGGTTCGCAGTTTGCTCGCTGTGTTCATCCGATCAACACGCCCCACGACTTGGCGCGGTTTGAGGCCAGCCAGGGGGAACCTCTCGGTGGGCACAAGCGTCTCAAAGAACAGAGAGACGGCCCCGATCCCAGAAAACTAAGGTTTTGAGCTGCTTATACCCCTCCTTCGGCCAGGATTTGAGGGATCTCTTCGCCCACCCATGTTACAATACCCCAAGGCTTTGGGCCTATCCCGATAAGGACTGATGTGATGAAAAAGACCTATCTCTGGCTGTTGGTGGCTTCTCTGTTGTTAACGGCCTGTGAATTGGAAATCCCGAATGTACCGGGCATGGATTCTGCCATGGGCAAAGCCAGCCAGTACTACAACCGCAAAATGGCGGCCCGCGTGATCAACAAAGAAAGCTCGGTCATTTTGGCGCGTGCCCATGCCAAGCGCTTTAAGGTTGAGCTACCGCTGGTGCTGGGGGTCATTACCCAAGAGTCGGCTTTTAACGTGACGGCGGTCAGCCATGCGGGGGCTCAAGGGTTGATGCAGTTGATGCCTTCGACGGTGCATCATATTAATCATCGCAGCCCGGTCAAGGTGTCTTCCGCTTTTAACCCGCAGCAAAATATTGCCGGTGGCACTTGGTATTTGCGTTCGCTCTACGATCAGCTCAAGGGCTTCCCAGAAGCCCAGCGCTGGCAGTTGGCTCTGGCCTCTTATAATGGCGGCATTGGACGGGTTTCGGCGGCGGTGAAGCGCGTCAGCGAGAAAACGGGTAAACCCCGTCACAAAGTTACCTTTGATGATATTAAATACAGCCTGCCCGCTGAAACCCGCAATTATGTGCCCGCTGTCCTACGTCATACCCAAAATTACAGCAAATACCTGCGCGAAAAAGGGATGATCTAAAGTTCTATTTCTTGGATATTGTATTCAAGTTATCGTATCTAGATACTAGATCTGTTGTTTTACTCTAACTAATGACAAAGATCATCGTTTTTTGTCTATCATTGAATTGATTTTCTGCATTTTCTAATCTAGAATTAGATATGTAGTAGGGGCATTCTTGATTCTAGGAGTGCCATCCATGATGCGTTGTTGTCTATTTTTGTTATTGTTGTCAGCTTGTACCCAGACTCCACCGTTACGTGTTCCCGTTTCTCTTGCTAGTCCCCATATTTCAGCTCCCAGTACCCCTGCGGACGAGGCCCCCGGCGTGATTTCTTCCCCGCCCGTGTCTCCCATTGTGCTAGGGTTGCTTCCTCAACAGGGGGCATTGCCGACGCCTGCCGTTTCGGGGCCGATCTTTTCTCAACCTCTGCCGAATGTGTTGCCTTCTTCAGGGGTGCTGCCTGGGTTTAGCAATGGGGGTGGTGGAGGGGCTCTACGCCCCAGCCCACGCCTACACCCCGCTTCTATATCCGGGATGTGGTATTGACGGATACGGGGAAGAGTGTGATGGGGGAGAATGCCCCAGCGGCTATTCAGCCCACTTATTCCGATCCGAATCCCATCCGTTTAAGCGTGATCGGGAACTTTGACACCGATCTCCTCTTTAGTGAACCCGCGATGCGCTTTACCTTTGAGCCTGGGTTGTTGCATCAAACTTTTGCCGGGGATACCCCCCCTGTGCGGGCACTGTTGAATGGAGTCTTACTGCTAGAAGCGGTGACGGTGACTTCTCAGCGGTTGGAGTTGTTGTTGCCGCAATATTACCTTCCCGATTTGTATTTGCAGGGACTACATACCCTGACACTTGTGTCTGGAGCCGCTAGTCAGCAAGTGTCGGTAATGCTTGGGAAACCCAATATTCCACGTGCCACTTTGATTCCAGTGTTGAGTACAGCTATTATTATGCCTGCTGAAGGAATACAACCACCTCTTTTGCGGGTGGAGGGACGTCATTTTTTGTTGCAACCAGGTTGGCAGCAACTGTCCTTGGATGGAACCATTCTTCCGATTCAACAGGTTGAAGTAACTAACGATGGCACTGCTGTATGCTGGGCCGAACTTCCGCCCAACCTGACTGCTGGTAATTATCAGCTAGCCTATCAGTCCCCTTTTGGACTTACCCATTTATCATTGGAGATTTCACCATGAGTAGATATACTTCACACTTGATGTTTTGGCTCAATCTAATCATTTTAGCAAATATCATGACTGCTTGCCATAATCCTCCAGATGAGGAGCCATTGTATGTTCAAAACTTCAAAGAATACTTTTGGAGTCATGATGATTCTTTTATCTATGCCTTATACTCTAATTACAGAAAAGATAAAAATGGAAGCGCTTATATTGTCAAAGTAGATGTGAATAATAGTAAATATGAGTACTTTCATGAATCTGAAGGATATGCTCCAGAAATACTTGATTTAGATACGAGGAATGATTCTGTAATTGCTGTGTATGGAGATAAGCCTGGTTTATTTTCAATTCAAAAAGAGCAAGTCATACAGTTAATCGATACCCAAAAGTCAAGTATCAATGGTTATGCTCAATATGACAATGATTTTAAATACATATTTGCCCACCGCACTATTGGAGAGTATCCAAATATTAAGAGTGAGTGGGGTAGATACAAACTTGAGGATGAATCTTTCCTTGAGTTCAACATTCCAAATTTAATACTCGACATTAAATTTGTCAATGTAAACAAAAACAACAATATCTACTTATCTAATTATATGCAATTTGAAAGTATAGTATCTGAGAAAAAAGAACAGCATGTTATTGGGAAGTTGGACCCTGAAACAGCAAAAATCACCGATTTAGAAATGTTGCCAGCTTACTCTGAAGGATCTTTGCGATTTCGAGCTTGGCTTACTGAAGATGAAGTTTTGTTCTCATTGATGGATGAAAACTTAAGACATATCAAATCAGTTAGTTATCAGCTTTCTAAGCGCATTTATAAAGCTCAACCTGATTTTCAACAAGTTGGAATTTTATCCACAGATAAGTTATGGGTTGCCTATGAATCAAATAAAAAATTCATAGTATCAAAGCCTAATGGTGCACAATCCCGTTTAATACTTGATATTAAAAGAGATCTACCCAAAGGTGATCCTCAATACATTCCTTCACAAATTTTGCATTAAGGTAAGCACATGAAATTCAACTCCTTATTCTTTAAGTTGACATGTTTGATGTTATTCTTATTATCCTGCCAAACGAATACATCACTGTTTTTACCGACTACAAATCAAGTTCACCAATCATCAGAGACAGATTCCTTTGGCTATAGTAAAAGTGATGTTCGAGCTAAGACTCAGCGTATTCTTAACAAACCAAAATCTTCAAATCCAATTACATTAGGTATTTCCCCTGGATTATTGTCAAACAAACCATTACGAGAAACTACAGGTGTATTCAACACAGACTCTTTTCAAATAAGGGGAGTGCAAGAACCTCTTTGGCGCTATTCCCAAATTTTTATGTCTGGTCAAGATATATTAACAATAAATTTACCAGATATAATAACTGACCTTGCCCCAAAAAAGTGG
>DLGM01000122.1 GCA_002482705.1 Cyanobacteria bacterium UBA7694 | reverse complement strand
CCCTTGGCGCAGGCTTTGGTTGGATTGCACCACGACTTTCCAACCAAAGCCTGCGCCAAGGGGCGATTGAGATTTTTGACCGCACCTTTGCCATCACGGCGGTCTTGCGCCTGTTGGCAATAGTGGTCGCCTTTATGGGCATTTTCAGCACCCTGCTGGCCCTGCAGCTCGAACGTACGCGCGAATTTGGCATGTTGCGGGCACTGGGTCTGACCCAGGGACAGCTCGGTCAACTCATTCTGCTGGAAAGTGGCCTCATGGGCTTGACCGCCGGACTTTTGGCCTTGCCTGTCGGCGCTGTGCTTTCGCTATTTTTGATCTATGTGATCAATGTGCGTTCTTTTGGCTGGACAATGGACTTTTTGGCACGTCCGGAATATTTTTTACAGGCGCTGGCCATCAGCCTGATAGCGGCACTTTTGGCAGGTCTCTACCCAGCCTGGAAAATTGCCCGGTTGCAGCCTGCCCGGGCCCTGCGCAGCAGCGACTAAAACTGAAAACCGATCAGGTTCCAGCGCGCACTCCAGGTGACAAAGCCCACCAGCGCAAACAGGGTCAATAGGTAATGCAGCGCCTGCTTGCGTGTCCAGACCAAGCGTTTGCCTTCAGCCACCAAAAACAACAGCAAAAAAACCGTTAAAACCACAACCGCCAACGGTAATACCAACAGCCCCACCAGTGCAAAATCGAGCTGACCGGCAAAAGCATAAGAGGGTTCTCCTCCTAAACGCCCACTCATCTGCAGCACGGGCATAAAGCCGCCCCAGAAGCCGACGGCTAAACCGCTGGCCAAACCTGCAAACAGGGGGGGCTCCCACCCGACACGAGACCCGGTCGGATCCACCTGAATAAAAAAGCGCAGGCTGCGCACAAACATGGTGAACAAAATGCCCCCGAGCCCAAGCGCCAAAAGCAGGTTAAACAGCGGCATTTCGCTCCAGTGCAAGCGTTCAAAACTGCTGTGCTGACCTTGACCTGCATGCAGTTTCCAGCGTCCCTGCTCCTGGCTGAAGGCAATTCGACCCAACCCCTCCCGCTGCTGGAAAACCGCCGGGGCAACCTCCACCCATTCACTGGTACCACTCACCCCCAAATAGGGATTTGCTCCAGAACTGGAGAGGGCAAGCCCCGTCTCCAAGGGTTTGACCTGCACTTGTCCTTCCACCATGCGCAACGCTTTGCGGAAACTGTAGTGGCTGTAATTGACCGGCCCATAGGTGCCCGCCAATTGTTTGTAGTCAAGTGTAGGGGCAATGGCCACCGGAGCAGAAGGCGTGCCAAGCACTTTGGCGATCAATGTGGTTGCAGGCTCAGGACGCGCCTGATTATAAGCAATAAACAAGCCCAATTTGCGGTCAGGCACCAAGAGTACCTGAGCAAAACTCCCCAAATGCTGGCTGGTACGTTGATAAATGGGCGTGCTACCCCACCGTTCAGCAAACAGACCACTGCTCACACCGGGCAACCCCTTCACGGGGCTCCACTGGTCACTGATCAGGCTGTGGCGCACATGTGCTTGAGCAAAGGGTCCCTGAGCCTGCAAAACCCCTGCCATCCAGCGTCCCATATCCGCAGCGGTGCTGCGAATCCCGTGGGCAGCCGGAACCACCGCCATCATGGGGGGAATCGCCGTTTGGCCATCATAATGAATCACCAGTTGATCTGGCAACTGGCGCGGATCTTCACGGCGCAAACGGGTCTGGGTCATCCCCAAGGGGTTGAGAATTTCGCGCTGCACATAATTCTCATAAGAGGTGCGGCTGAGGATTTGAACCAGATACGCATTGAGTACGCTGCCGTATCCCCCTGGAGTGAGGGCTGTGCCTGGGGGCAGAGCCAGCGGCTTAAAGCGGGTTTCAACCACTTTGCGCAAATCCGGAAGCCGTTTGTCTTCTTCAGCCCACAGGGCCAGAGCCATTTCTTCAAAACCATCTCGCTGTAAAAGCAGATCTTGCAACGTCAGCGGTGGATCAAAAGAATTGTAGATGCGGGTATCTTTGAGTAAAAGATTGACCTCTGTAGCAGGATCAAGCTTTTGTTCTTGGATTAGCTTGAGCAGCGCAGTTTTTCCAAATATATCGGAAATATCCCCCAATAAGAATAATGACTTTTGGGGATCAGCGGGCACACCGCGCTGACGCTGAATCTGGCCATGAGCGGCCAGCCAAGTGCCTTGGGGAGTCACCAAAACGGCAACGCCGCCAGGTATTTGTGCCGCTTCCAAGGCGGTGCTGAAAGACTGTTGAAAAGCCTGTGGTGTTTCCATGGCGACAGCAGGTGCACTCACCCAGAGTGCCGCCAATAATGTCCAAACGTATTTATAATCGACCATGGAAACCTCTTGTTCTCGGTATACCCGATTTGACGGCCTGACACCAGTACAAAGGGCAAACAAAAGAGGCGAACAGTGATTGTTCGCCTCTTTAAAGGGCTATTCTTGCTTAGTGAGAGGCCAGAATGTGGTTGATATTGTGATAACCGCTGGGGCTTTGGCTCCAGTAGTCATAGAGCTGGCCACCGGCTTGGACCCAGACGCCATGGTACTGGTTGTCGAGCGACATGACACGGACAATTTTGTCGCCGTTGTGGAAGGTCCACTTGCGACCATCGTTGTAGAAGTGGTCAATGTTCATGCCCGAGCGGGTTTTGATGTGGAACGCATCGTTGGGCAGATCCCAGGTATTGTCAACCACGCACTCAATGATTTGCCAGATCAGGCCAGACTCTAAGAAACCCTGATCAATGGCCAAACCGGAGTCGTTGGGCAAACCAAAGACCATGCAGTGGGAGAAATGGGCGGCGGCTTCACGCAGGCTGCTTTCACGGCCCCACTCGTGGTGTAGGGTGGTCAGGATATTGTGCGCCAATCCAAAGCCATGAATGTCTTGGATACCGGCTTCAACAGCCCCCATCATATAAGAGCAGAGCTGGTCAGCTCCGGCAGAGAAACCAACGGTCAGTTTTCCGGCGTCCTGGCGCTGATGGAGAATGCGGCCAAATAAACCTGCATCACCATAATAGCGCTCACCCAGCGCTTCATAACGCTGCATCCCAAGGGTGCTGCTGCCGCCACCCAGAATGACCACCTGATCGTTGATCAGTTGTTCAAAGAGTAGATCGACGTCGGCTTTGCTGAGATGGTCACTCCAGTAGAAGTTATGGGGTTCCAGGCCCCACTGACGGAAGCGCTCAAAGTACCAGCGGAAAGTTCCCCAGCTGTATTCTTGGCTGTCTTGGCTGCCCATGGACATTGGCAGGTAGAGCACCGTTTTGTTGTGGGAATCCTGCAGGGCACGCTCCACAATCCACCAGCGGTGAATCTCTTCACTGCGGTTGTGTGAGCTATAAATGAGGGCCGTTGGGAACATGAGGTACCTCTTTCAATCGAGTGTGATAGTTAAGAATACATTGTTCGTGGCGGTGAAGTATTAAATACCAAACCAACTTTGTTAAATCGCCATTAAATTAGGACAACTCCTTCAGATGCTGTCCTAGAATGGTGACTAGAGGCATTATACTCAAATTTTGTTCGTGTCAGGAGTAAGACGCTCATGGTAGTACCCGTTGGTGGTGGTTATGTTGTTGGGGGTCTGATCATGGACTCAGGCAACAGCTATGAGAATAACCTATACAGCCTTCGCGCTAAAATGCTGGAAGTTCAGGAAGTCCAAACCCGTTCAGCCTACAAAGCCGTAGTGCGCAACTTTGGCAACGTAGACCTTGAAATGTTTGCCGAACGTGACGTCGATGTCGCCACACCCAATACGAGCGACACCTACCGCCTGCGGGCGGGTACTCCGATGTTTGTTGAAACCATGCGCAACGATGTCGTTGACTATGTGGGTCTCGTCACCGCAGCTACGGGCAACTCCATTACCCTCGAAGCCGGAGCAGCCGCAGCCAAACTGTATATAGGTGCCGTTCTCGAAATCAATGGCGAACAACGCACGATTACCAACATTGCGGGCAATGTGGTGACCGTCAACAGCGCCTATCGCACCGACCCTCCCACTGGCTCGATTGCCATGCGCCGTGGCCAAGACATGGTCAACCCTCACCTTTTAGCCGTCAACCGCATTACCGATAAATACGGCAGCAATATTATTGATGACAACCGCTACCAAGTTGATCGCACAACCGGGATGGTACGCTACCGTCCCAGTGCTGGCACCTTAGCTCAGTCAGTCTGGCATCCGTCCAACCAAACACCCCCCCTCGGTCAATCGGCTGAACCCTATTATTTTGGCCGTTCCATGGCAATCACCGTACTGCCCCCGCCCGCTGGGCCAAGTGATGACGGGGTCACAACCAACGAAACCCTGGGCGCTGTGGATGATCCGGTGGCCTCCGGCTCCAATCCCCTGACTCCCATCAACGATCCCAGTGGGGTCATGCAAACCACCAACTTTGGTCTCCCCATCCCCAACGGCGAATACAGCAATATTCGCATTGAGGCCCCGCCAGGCGTGGCTTTTGAAGTGGAACTCAACGGCGCCAAGCTGGCGGTTGCAAGTACCGGTGGCGTGATCATCATTCCCTTCTTTGACCCCAATTTCAGCAATGATTCGATTAAGGCCAACCAGAGCATTGACCCCGATGTTTATATCCAGCGTTTCCTGAAACTGGGTGAAAATGTGCTCAGTATTAAGGCCACTCAAGGAGATGGGGCCACAGGTACCGGCATTCGGGTCGATGGCCTGTTTAACGGTGTTAACCTTTCTACCGCCAACTCATCGACCTCCGTCAATACCCGCGACTGGTCCACCTCACGCCATAGCATCCTTGGGATTGCTGGCAAAATCGATTTTCAATTGGGTGACCGGATCGCCCTCGAAGATGTCAGCGACGAAGTCCAAAAAGCACAGGGGGTGCTTGAATCTCTGACCACCCTCCTCGCTGGTACTGACCTCAACGCCCTTCAAAGCTTACTTTCAGTCATTCGTTAAAAAGGAGAACTTTCATGGCTATACCTGTTGTACTCGGAGCAAGCTCATTTGATTACGCCCCCCTGCGCAATGAGCAAAACCGCCTGTCTAAAACGCTAGTGGTGCCTAGCCCTCGTGATAAAGACGACACCTCCCAAGTGCTCGAAATCGAAGATAATCAAGCCACCCCGTTTAAATATCCCACCTTCATCAAAACCTTTTATGACAAAGAGGGCTCCCTACCCCGCTTTGAACTGTGGATGAAGGACAACTTCGATCAGGAGTACAACCTCAGCCAAGGTCTGATTTATGACCCAGCTAACCCCACCACAACCGGTATTGGCATTAACGATAATCCTCTGATTATGGGTTTTAACCCCTTCAGCCGCACCAATGCAGCTTATGTCATTAGCCCTGTAACGGGCGAAGTACGCCGCAGTGAAGTGGGTAACGTGGCCACTCTCGATCCCGACACGGGTTTGGTAAGCGGAGGCGTTCTGATTGGAACAGTCAAGTTTGACGGGGTCACCGGTCTGGCTTTGGCGGCGATTAACACCCGGATCGCCGACGTCAGCAATGCCGTTGAAGGCCTTACCAAAGTGTTGAGCGTTGTCAGCGGCAACCTTGATACGGTTTTACAAATCATCCGTTAATTTCTAAATTTTACAGCCCAGGTACACAAGCTACCTGGGCTGTTTTTATTTTTGATCTGGGGTTTTTGGCGTTTCAATGGTATCATGATGCGTAATTGTAGGGATTCAAGAGACATTGGCTTCTACAGCCACGCTTATTCATAATGCCGCCATTAGCTGTTATAATGAGCAGCATTGTTCCCCCTTTCCCCCCCAATGCGTATAAGATCATAGCGAGGAGACCATCTTCAGAATGAAAAAGCGAGCGCTGATTGGCTTGGTGTGTGCCACGTCCCTGCTGGGCGTAGGTTGCCCAGCTCCCCCCCAGCTAGAGCAGGTCAATATCTATCGTATTGAAGGCGATATCTATTTGCCTGAAGGCGATAATACCCTGGTGGCTGCTGCCCCCAAAACAGGTTTGATCGATTGGCTGAATCCCAGTGCACAAGCAGCTACTGGCCTGGTCAAAGCTCGCGCTGGCCTTGAAGTCCGTCTTGTTCGCATTGATGACACCGGAAAGCCCGTGTCCAATGATCCTTATGTCGTAACCACCACCGATGCCAATGGCCACTACCGGATGGATGTCTCGGCTACAGAGGTCCCCCTGCCCGCCCCCAATATTGTCGTGGAAGTGGGAAGTTATGGATCCGGTGCTTATTTGCGCAACTTTGCCACCCAAGAGAACCTGGATCTAAGCCCGGTGACTACGGCTGCGGTCCAGCTTTTGGCCGATCGCAACGAGCCTTTGTACTCCATGCCTTTAAATGTTGTCGAAGAAACCCTGCGCATTGCCAACGAAAGCACCCAAAGCGTAGGTTTTGCCTCTATCGCCCTGCCGTCGGCGATCAATACCACGCTTTCGAGCTTAAAGGCCAATGTCACCCTCAATGAGCGCATCAGCGCCCTGATGACACGGGTTATTTCCGGAACAGTCTTAGCACCCAATGGCCGTGTCGCTTCCGTCCCAGCGGCAATGCGCTGGGACAGTCTGCTGGTTCCCCCCGCTGAAGCCCTGACCGGGCTCCAAGCCGTGGGGGCAAATATCCAAATTACCCTCAGCCGCATTGACAACAATGGCAATGTGCTGGGCCTGCCTTTGGCCACCACCCGCACCCGCTCAGATGGCACCTACAGCCTCTCTCTGCCTCAAGATGTGTCGCCTTCCAGCCAGTTCATTGTCTCCGTTGGCAGTGGCCCCAGCCTGCTGCGGGCCTTTGTCACTGGCAGTGCCAACCTCAATATTTCCCCCCTGACGGAAGCCACCACCCGTTTGGTGCTCAACAATGGACAGATCTTATCTCAACCCAAGGTCCCCATTTCTGAATTTACCCCCACCGAATTGATCACCCTGCTCGATCAGGTGCAACAAAGCACTTCGAGCACTGGAACCGGTGGCGCCAACAATGTGCAAACGGTCATGGCCGTGATTGATCCTGTGGTTCAGGGCAATAACAATGTGCAAACCACCCTGCGCACCATTGCCGGTGTCCCAGGCCCAAGCGTCAACACCGTTCCACAGGCCACCAATCGCGACTCCGTCGTCCTGACCGGAACCGCCCGCCCCGGTAGCCTTGTGGCCGTCACGGGCGGGACTTCGGTGGTGTCTCAGGCTTTGGCAGCGGGCGAAACCAGTTTTAGCATTACCGTGCCCCTCAAGCGCAACGTGGCCCACAATCTCGAAGTGCGCGCCACCAATGGCGGGGAAGTGAGCCTGCCCACCATCGTCCCGATTCGCCACGATACCCTCAACCCTAAAATTGATATCACCAAAATTGTGGCGCGCAACCCAGCAGGTCAGTCGTTCCAAACGATTATCACGGGAGCCACCAAGGCCATTGATGACGCCGGACGTGCGACGGTCGTCATTCGCGGTGAAAAGCTGGGTAACAGCACCACTGTTCAAACGGATACCAATGGTGCTTTTAGTGCCAATCTGGCCGCTGACTCCGGCGATACGCTGACGATTATCGCGATTGACGAGTCGGGCAATCAGTCTCAAGACGTGATTGTGGTTGGCGGCCCCGGCCCAGCCATTACCAACGTGCGCCGCGAATCTGCCTATACCGATCGCGTCTTGACGGTTGAAGGAGCCGGTTTTGATCCCGATCCCACCAAGAACCTGATCACCTTTATCAGCCCGGCCACACAAATTCAGGGGTATCCCAGCAGCGTTGATGTAGACCGCCGGGCCTTGGTGGTCGCGGTACCCGATGGTTTGGTGCGCAATCTAACGGAAGTGCCCGCTCAAATCCAGGTCAAGGCCACCGTCAACGGGATTGAAAGTAACGACAACCGCGAGTTCACACTCTTCCCGGCGGTTTCGGCCCTCACTCTGGCCAATCTCAAGAGCAATGGCCAAGCCGAGTTTTTCTTTGTCGATCGCACCGAAAACAACTTGTTCATGAGTTCACAGGATGGCACCAACACCACTATCTTGAGCCTCGACCTCAATGGCAATGTGCTCGTGCGCGATGTCATGCGCAATGTGCTGCATGACTCGGTTTTCCGTGACATTGCCCTCGATGGCACAACCCTGCTGACGAGCAACTTTGATGGCACCTTGATTGGGCGTCCGCGCACCAATCCTGCCCCCCGCCCCACATACCGCATTTCACGCTACGAACTCAGCGGTACCGGTGTGGATCGGGTTGCCACCCGCTTCTTGGGTGACTCCGCTGAATTGGGCTCGGAGCCTGGTGCAATGGCTTACAACCCCAATAACAATCAGCTTTACGTGGCCCTTCCCAAGCAGGGCAAGGTGATGCGTATGACCTATGCCAACGGCATCTTTGGTCGCCCCGAAGAACTGTTGAGCGGTCTGACGGAAAATATCCGCGACATCGCCCTCGATGCCCAAGGTGGATTTATGTATATCACCGTGGGTACCAGCGTGCGTATGTTTAAGTTAACGCTCAATGCCAAAGGGGAGGTTGATTTGACCAATAGCAACTTTGCTCCCCCCATGGGCAATGGCAATGGCCGCCTCGAACTAGATCAACTTGGTAATGTCTATGTTTCTGTAGGTACAGGCCTTGAGCGCATTGACGTACGTGGTAAGCGCGTCAACCTGATTCCACTGCTCAATGGCAGCAACCGCACCACGGTGGGATTGGCAATTGTAAACAATACCATTTATGTCAATCAGCTCAATGCCCCGGATCTATTCCGCATTACCCCTTAAGTAAATACATACTTAACTTGTCCGGGGCCGCTTCTAAGTGGCCCCGGATTTGCGTATAATGGCAATATGCACCCTCCTAAGGCATCCTCTGCCCATATCCTGGTGATCGATGATCAGCCCACCAGTCTTGAAGTCATAGCCGAGTATCTGACCCTACATGGTTACAGCGTCACCTGCGCACAAGACGGTTTTCAGGGGCTCGCTGCGGCTAAAAAACACCCCCCGGATCTGATCCTGTGCGATATTATTATGCCCGGCATGGACGGTTACCAACTGCTCGAAACCCTCCAGCAAGATGAGCAACTGCACGCCATTCCCTTTATTTTTATCAGTGCCCTGGCCGTGAATGTGAGCGACATCCGCAAAGGGATGAGCAGCGGCGCGGACGACTATTTGCTCAAACCCTTTAGCATGCAAGAATTACTGCAAGCGGTCCGTACCCGTTTAAAGCGCAAAGGCAGCCTAACGGCCACTTATCGCCGTCAACTTGATCATACCCAGCAAGAGTTGCAAATGCAGCGACGGCTCAACGAACACACGGGTCTGCCCAATTATCAGGCCCTTTGTCACGCCTTACAAACCCATCTGCACCACAAACAAAAATTGGCTGTGCTGGTGGTTGATCTGGATCGCTTTAAGCGTATGAATGATGCCTTTGGCCTCCAACGGGCCAATGTCATTCTCAAGTGTATGATTGACCGCCTAGAGCAGATCACCCACCATTATGGCTGTCAGCTCTATTCTTATGAAGGCGACCAAATGGTGGTTCTGAGCACTACCCACCTCACGCCCAAGGTACTGCGACCGCTTGCCCATGCAATGATGAAAGCTATCAGCGAAACGCTGATCTTTGGCGAATATGAGCTGCATCTGACCTGTAGCATCGGTGTTTATTGCTCCCAGCGCAGCGATAGCGAACCGGATCAGCTGACCCGCAAAGCCTACCGGGCCATGAACCAGGCCAAAATCGAGGGCGGTGCCCAAGCCGTTTTTTACCGCCCTGAAATGGATGCCCTGGCTTCCCGGCGCTTGATCATCGAAGGCGAATTGTACCGGGCCTTAGAACGCAACCAGCTCCAGCTCTATTACCAACCCCAGTTTGATTTACAAACCAGCAAGCTATGCGGCTTTGAAGCCTTGCTGCGCTGGAAACACCCCGAACTGGGGCTGGTAATGCCCGGTGAGTTTATCCCAATTGCCGAAGAGACTGATTTGATCGTCCCGGTGGGCCTGTGGATCTTAGAAACTGCCGTGCGGCAACTGCGCGATTGGCAATATCATGGGATTCAAGACCTGACCATGGCTGTCAATGTGTCGGCCCTGCAATTGCGGGAAGGCAGCTTGGTGGGAGCCGTTCAACGGGTGCTGAAAGATACCCAGGTGGCTGCCCACTGTCTCGAACTCGAATTAACCGAAAGCCTGCTCGTGCGCGATCTCGATCAGGCCGTCAACGATTTAAAACAACTCAAACAGGCCGGGGTGACACTGGCCATGGACGATTTTGGCACCGGGTACTCCTCCCTGTCATACCTCAAGCGCTTCCCCCTGGACAATCTCAAAATTGATCAGTCGTTTATTCGCAGCATGGGTGAAGACAGCCAAAGCACCGCCATTCCCAAGGCCCTGATTGAGATGGGCCAGCACCTGTCTTTGCACATTACCGCCGAGGGTATCGAAACCCGGCGTCAATACCAACAGCTCAAGGCCTTTGGCTGTCACCGGGGCCAGGGCTATTATCTCGGCAGACCCGTCCCCCCCTCAGACGCCGAGGAGTTTTGCCGGGCCTCTTAGGCCCAGACTGGTGAGCCCCTCGCGAGTATGTTAAGATGGGGTTGGCTTTTTGTAGTAAAAAGACTGTGTAAGGATAGGCCTATTTCTTCCTCAGCAGATATGTATACACTGCATCACCGTTCTTTGAACCCGCCCAGTCCTTGGGTTTATTTTGCTGTCGGCCCATGTCCTTAAGCATTTATCGGCCAGCGGGGAGCCCTCCGTGAGCACAAAGACTGTTTTAGTCATCGAACCCTCTCTGCAACTGAGTCAGAAGATTGTCGATGTATTACATATTAGTGGCTTTGAAACCCTGACCACTGACAACGAAAATACCGGATTGGCCCTGGCTCAAGAGCACACCCCCGATCTGATTATTTATAATTACGCCACCCGAGCCATGACCCCCACCGAGCTCAGCGAAATCCTCGACTCGGATATAGACACCGCCGCCATTCCGCGCCTGTGCCTGGTCCCTGAAAACAGCGAACTCAGTGAAGAGGAAACGGCCCACATTTCCACCTGGTTACAAATCCCCTTTCGCCCGGAAGCACTGATGGAGACGCTCAACCAGTTATTACCCGCCAAACCGGGTTATCGTCTGGCTTTGGCCACTTCCCCGGTGATCAGCAATATCAATATCCCGGCCCACTATTACGACAGCGTCACCGGCTTGCCCAACCATATTGTGCTGCATCAGGTGCTGATGGACGATATCCAAACCACCTCACCGGAGTTTTTAATTGGCCTATTGGTGCTCGATCTCGACCGCTTCCGCACGATTAACGATGCCCTGGGCCACGACAACGGTGATCTGCTGCTCAAAGCCATTAGCCAGCGTCTGATCAACTGTGTGGGCAGCAGTGAACGGGTCTTTCACCTCGGCGAAGACAAATTTGCCGTGCTCCTCCCCGACCTGATTCAGGACCAAGACGCCGCCAAAGTCGCCAATGACATTATCCACGAAGTCAAACAAACCATTCCCTTCCAAAACCACGAGCTGCATATTACCGCCAGCATTGGCATCAGCCTCTATCCCACCGACACCAACGAAATTAAAAAACTGCTGCGCTGCGCCGAAACCGCCATGTACCAGGCCAAAGAACATGGGCGCAATACCTATGCTTTTTACAGCAGCTTTATCCGCAGCAAGGCCTTCGACCGCCTCAATCTCGAAAGCGGCCTGTACCGGGCCCTCAAACAGGACGAATTCCGCCTCTATTACCAGCCCAAGGTCGACCTCAAACAAAACCGCATTATTGGCATGGAAGCCTTATTGCGCTGGTATCACAGCGATTTGGGCTGGGTTTCGCCGACCCAGTTTATCCCCTTAGCGGAAGAGACCGACCTGATTTTAACGATTGGCGAATGGGTCTTACAAAAAGCCTGTGAACAAAACAAGGCCTGGATGGACCAAGGCTACCCGCCCCTGTGTGTCACCGTCAATGTCTCTGGGCAACAATTTAAGCGCACCGACATGGTGCGTCTGGTCTCGAATATCCTCCAGGAAACCCACCTGCCCGCTGAACAATTACAGCTCGAATTGACCGAAAGTGTGCTGATGAAAAACGTCAGCAATACGGTCGTGAAACTCAATGAGCTGAAAAAGATGGGGGTGTCAATTGCCGTTGACGACTTTGGCACCGGGTACTCATCCCTGGCCTACCTCAAGCGCTTTAAACTCGACACCCTTAAAATTGACCAGTCATTTGTGCGCGACATTTCCAACGATGCCGATGATGCGGCGATTGTCAGCGCGATTATCAATATGGCCCACAGCTTAGGCATGAACGTAGTGGCCGAAGGGGTTGAAAGCCGCGAACAGCTCGAATTTTTGCGCGCCAACGCCTGTGACCAAATTCAGGGCTATTATTTTAGCCAGCCCCTGCCCGCTGAAGCCTTTGCCAACCTATTAGATCAAGACTTGAGTGAGCAACAACAAAACCCATGAAATGGATCTTTATCCGGGGGCTGGTGCGCGAAGCCGGTCACTGGCACACCTTTCCTCGCGCTTTTGCGGCCCGCTTCAGGGAAGCGGAGATTCACTATCTCGAAATTCCCGGTACCGGCCAGCGCTACCGCGAAACCAGCCGTTTGCACATTGAAGAAGTCGCCCAAGACTTCCAGCGTGAATTGACCCTGCTGCGCAGCAACTGGCCCGAGGGAGAAAAACCCTGGATTTTTGCCATTTCTTTAGGGGGGATGGTCACTTTAGAGTGGCTGCGGCAACAGCCCGGCCAATTTGCTGGAGCGGTGCTGATCAATACCAGCGTCAGCGGCATGAGCCCCTTTTTCCAGCGTTTGCAGCCCCCCAACTATCCCCACATTCTGCGTTTATTGGCCACCCTCGACCCCGAGGTACGCGAACGCAAATTGCTCACATTAGTCAGCAACGAGCCCCCCTTGCACCAAACGGTGGCCAAGCGGTTTGGAGCGATTCAGCATGCGCGGCCCGTTTCTCGCGAAAACGCCTTGCGCCAACTGGCCGCTGCGGCCCGCTACCGTTTGGAAAGTGCCCCTCAGGGGCAGCCCATCTTAATCCTGAATTCGAGCGGGGATCGCTTTGTCCACCCCGCTTGCAGCGAACGGCTGGCCGAGTTTTTAAACGCTCCTTTGGCGACCCACCCGGCAGCCGGGCACGATTTGCCCCTGGATGCCCCGGAATGGGTCTTGGCCCGTGTTGAAGACTGGCTCAAAGAACACCGGGCGATTTATCTGCCCCCACCCGCTCCGGCTTGGCCCTAGGGGGCCAGATACACCCGACGGCAATACGCCCTTACGGATAGTGTCCGTGCTACTATGTGATGTGTCGCATCTCACCTTTGCGCCCCTGTGCCTTTGGTTCACTCCGCAGGCGTGGCGCGCGGACCTTTAAAGCACGGCTGCTTGCCAGCCCAGATAAGGACGATTTTGCATGATCACCAAAGAGCGCATCGAACTGGATCAGGTCACTATCCGTTTTGCCGGAGACTCCGGCGACGGCATGCAATTGACCGGCACCCAATTTACCAATACCTCGGCTATTTTTGGCAATGACCTGGCCACTTTCCCCGATTTCCCAGCCGAAATCCGCGCCCCAGCGGGTACATTGCCTGGGGTTTCCAGTTTCCAGGTACGTATTGGCGAAGTCAATGTGCACACCCCCGGTGACGAGCCCGATGTCTTGGTGGCCATGAACCCCGCCGCCCTCAAGGTCAATTTGCCCGTCGTCCCCCGGGGTGGAACAATTGTCGTCGACACCTCCGCCTTCAGCGAACGCAACTTGGCCAAAGCCGGTTATGCCAGCAATCCCCTTGAAGATGGCACCCTCAGCGATTACCAAGTGATTGCCATCGATATCACCAAACTCACCCTCAATGCCCTCGACACCTTAGAACTCGACAATAAATCCAAAACCCGCTGCAAAAACTTTCTGGCCTTAGGGGTCATGTACTGGATGTACAACCGGCCCGTAGAAGCCACCTTAGAGTGGATTGAGCGCAAATTCAGCAAAAAGCCCCTGCTGGGCGAAGCCAATAAATTGGCGATGATGGCGGGTTATAACTATGCCAATACCGTCGATCTGATTCCCCGCTCATTTGAAATCAAACCGGCCCAGATTGAGCCCGGCATTTACCGCAGCATTTCTGGCAACCAAGCCATTGCTTATGGGCTGATTGCCGCTTCCCGCCAAGCGGGGCTGCCCCTGTTTTTGGGCTCTTACCCGATTACCCCCGCCAGCGATATCTTGCATGAGCTTTCCAAATTTAAAGAATATGGCGTACTGACCTTCCAAGCGGAAGACGAAATTGCCGCTGTATGTGCCTCGATTGGTGCTAGTTATGGGGGCGGCTTGGCCGTCACCTCCACTTCCGGCCCCGGCATGGCGCTCAAATCAGAGGCCATCAGTTTGGCGATCAAAACCGAGCTGCCGCTGGTGATTGTCAATGTGCAGCGGGCTGGCCCTTCGACGGGTATGCCCACCAAAACCGAGCAGGCCGATTTGCTCCAGTCGATGTTTGGCCGCCACGGGGAAGCGCCTTTGGCGATTATTTCCTGTAGCCGTCCCACCGACTGCTTTGAAACAGCCGACGGTCAGGTGACCCTGCTGTCCTCCGCCGGCGCCTGTTGGGGGTCAGACCCAAATCTG
>DLGM01000123.1:2186-11347 GCA_002482705.1 Cyanobacteria bacterium UBA7694 | reverse complement strand
AGCCTTCCATGACTTGGTATTTGTCGACAATCGATTTGACTGCGCGGGTGGCCCAGTGATCAGCAGGCAGATCGCTGAACTGTTCAGCACGAGCGCGCTCTGACAGCGAGGGGTTTACCCCTTTGCTTTCGATCAGGGTGAAGTAGTTGTAAAGCTCAAAAGCCAGCTCATAACGGCTGATGGGCTCGTTGCCCATGAACTTTTTGCCCGGCATGGTTTGCATAATGCCGTAATCGTTAACCACGCTGTTCACCACTTCGCTGTTGGCGGCATCGAGGTCGGCAATGTCGGTAGCAGGGGCGTCGCTGATTAACTTGAGGTCTTTGCCGCTGGCACCTTCCAGTTTTTTGACGGCTTTGTGGAACACGGTGGCCAGTTCATAACGGGTCAACAAATCGTTGCCCTTGAACTGGTTTTCGGTTTTGGGATCCATGATTTCAAGTTCTTCAACCAATGCTTTTACGGCACCATAGGCCCAGTGGTTGGGAGACAGGTCGATCAGGTCGTCAACTTGAGCGGCAATTTGAAAAGGGGCGTTATCCTGAGCGAAGAGAGGGGCGGTGGGAATAGAAATAAGGACTGAACTAGCAAGTAGTAGGGTGAGTGCGGTACGTTGCATTCTTGGGAGGGCCTCCTGAGTTTGACCATTGTTATTGTGAGTCATTGTATCGACTGTTAACAATACGTAACATGCTGGATGTCAGCTTGTCAAGAATCTAACAAAAGCTCCTAATAGCTAATGCATCTTACCACGAATTGTGTCAAAGATAAAAAATTTAGATATTTTGTATCTTTTAAACCAGCCTAAACGGCTGTAGACGCGAATTAAATCCGTGCCGCAAGCAGGTTGGCGACGTAGGTAAACTGTAAGGCGTGAAATTGTTGGATGAAATCAGGGAAAGCTTGCCCAAAAGGGAAGCGTCCGAGGTGGATTTGGTACTCCATGCGAATCTCTTTTTGGTCGCCGCTTTCGGGATCCGTTTCGGTAATCGAAAAAACCTGTAAGTGCTCAATCATCAGCGCATAGGCAAAATCAAACACCTGGGTGTGTCGCAGGGGATGTAACTCACGCACCAGCGATTCGAGTTCTTGGCCCCAAAGGGGACCAATATGCTCACGAATTTCTGGGGCTGACGACCAAAGCCAGGCGAGGCGACTGTCAAAGGTTTTTAACCACTGACGATAGACCTGGAGCCGTTCACTCTGATCCATTTGGCGCTGCGAGGCCATGACCGAACGGAACTCGACCTCGTTTTCACCAATATAGACACCCATGGCGGTATTGGGGGGGGCTTCGAGCAGTTCCCATAGTTCGCGGGTATCGTCCTGCGCCAACATTTCCCCACTTTTATACACGTTCAGGATTTTGTCGCCGGGCTGGGCTTTGTCTTGCAGCGGCGAGTCGGGGTACAGGTAAATAATCATGGGGAAATAGCCGTCATAGGTGGCGTCATAACTCATGACCATGATCGCCCCCAGGGTGGGCAGGAGCTTGACCAAGCGCACCACCGGCTCACGGGGTTCGACAGGGGTATACGAATCTAGGCGCTCTAGGCTCTCTTGGGCGTAGGTATTGCCGGGATCCTGCTTGCGCAGGGTTTCAAAGGCTTCACGGGCCTCTTGGTAGCGAAATTTATTCTCATAGAGCATGCCCAGGGTCAGATGGCTGGTGCTGTCTTTGGGATATTCCTTGATCGCCTGCCGGTATTCCTGGATCGCAAAGCCATAAAAATTGCGCTGGGTATAGATATAACCTAAGTTGGCATAAATAAAGGCTTTGACCTCAGGGGGCGGATTCAGACGCAGGGAGCGTCTGAATTCGGCAATTGCGCGGTCAAACTCGCCGAGCTGCAAATAGGCCTGGCCCATATTGGGGTAAATCTGGCGCTGCATGTCTTCGCTGCTGTCGATTTCCAGGGTTTGGGCAAACTTCTTGAGGGCGGCTTCCGGTCGGCCATTGCGCAAGGCTGTCAGGCCAATATTAAAGCCGCTGCTGGCGTCTTGGCTCTGGCTGACCAGATCGCTGATGTTTTTATGCACATTGGCCTTGTGAATTTGCTGCTGGCGCATCATTTCACCCAAATCTTTTTGAGCCATAAAATTACCGTCCCAAGGAGTTCACAACCATTGTAGCAGCTTCTCAGGGCTGGCTTGTGAACTCTGACTCTGCCATCTGTTATGATGTGGATATGCGTAAATTAGGGATGTTTGGTATCGGGCTGGCCCTCTTAGGGGCGTTTTTGGTCTGGGCGGATCCCGTGTGGGCCCAACAAATTCCGATTCCAAAGGTCACCCTGGGCCTAGAACAGGCACAGCGCCCTGAAGACATGGTGTTCAGCGTGCAACTCTTGTTGCTGTTTACAGTGTTGGCCTTGGCCCCCACGTTGCTGGTGATGATTACGCCTTTTACCCGGATCGTGATTGTGCTCAGTTTTTTGCGCCAAGCGCTGGGCACACAGCAGGCTCCCCCGAACCAAGTGTTGGTGGGCATTGCCCTGTTTATGACCCTGTTTATTACCACCCCGATGCTCGAAGAGGCCAACCGCGAATCGCTGCAACCCTTTTTGCAAAAGAAGATCACCCAAGAACAGGCCTTTGATCGCGGAATCAAACCCTTTCGTACTTTTATGCTGCGTCAGGTGCGGCAAAACGATTTAGAGCTGTACATGAACATGGCCAAGCTCAAGCGTCCGGGCAAGCCTGAAGATGTGCCCACCCATGTGCTGATTCCGGCTTTTATTACCAGCGAACTCAAAACCGCCTTTATTATTGGCTTTATTGTTTACCTGCCTTTTTTGGTGGTGGATATGGTGGTGGCCAGTACCCTGATGTCGATGGGCATGATGATGCTGCCGCCGACGGTGATTTCGCTGCCGTTTAAACTGGTGCTGTTTGTACTCATTGACGGCTGGAACTTGATCAGTCAGGCTTTGGTCGGGAGCTTCCTGTAATGGACGAGGGCCAGTTTTTGACGATTATGCAGCAGAGCATTTCGCTGACAGCCAAACTATTGGCCCCCCTATTGCTGCTCAGTTCGCTGGTCGGCATTCTGGTCGGGCTGTTTCAGACCCTGACGCAAATCAATGAAATGACCCTGACCTTTATTCCCAAACTGGTGGTGGTGGGGCTGGTGCTCTTATTGTTGGGGCCGTGGATGTTGCATATGGTCATGGATTATTCTCGGGAGCTGATTCTTGGCATCCCGGCGATTTTGCATACCTAAATGGAGCTGTGGCAGGCGCTGCAAGGGCAGTTTCCGGCCTTTTTGTTGGTCGCGCTGCGGGCTTCCGGGCTGTTTTTAACGGCCCCCCTGTTTGGGCAGGAGCGCATTCCCGAAACGGTGCGCATTCTGCTTTCGGTCGCATTAGCCGCTTTGGTATTTCCCTATGTGGGGGTGGTTCCCGGTCAGGTGCCCGACAATGCCATTTTGTTTTTGGTCATGGGGCTCAAAGAAGTGTTGACTGGCATCATTTATGGCTGGAGCGCGATGCTGATGTTTGAAGGCCTGGTCTTGGCCGGGCAGTTTATTGGCCTGCAAATGGGGTATGCCCAGGCCAATATTCTCAACCCCATGGCCGATGTGCAGCGCCCGCTGTTGTCGGAAATTTATTTCATGATGGGGTTATTGATCTTTTTTGCCATGGATGGGCACCATTTTTTAGTGGTGGCTTTTCAAAAGAGTTTTCAGGCCGTGCCTGTGGGCAAACTGATCTTTAGCGGTCCAATCCTAGAGCGACTGATCTACATGTGTGGCCAAATCTTTGTGGTGGCGCTGATTATTGCCGCCCCTATTTGTGGGGTTTTAACCCTGATGGATCTGATTTTGGGCCTGATTGCCCGCACAGCTCCGCAAATGAATGTCTTGCTGATCAGTTTTTCGCTCAAAATTTATATTGGTCTGCTGACGCTGGTGTTGTCCCTGCCGTTTACGTTCCATTTTGTGCGCGATCTGTTACACCAACTTTTGGCCCAAATTGTACAGGTTTTATAAATGGCCGATCCTTCAAAAACAGAAAAGGCCACGCCCAAGCGCCGTTCGGAGATGCGCAATAAGGGGCAAATGGCCCGCAGCCAAGAGTTTAATACGGCTGTTTTGTTTATGCTGGCGGTGGTGTTTTTGCGCTTTTATCTGGAATATGTCTTTACCTTTTTACAGGCCCAGACCCAGCAGTTATGGACCCAATTGCCCACGGAAATGACCGCCGCCAGTTTTTATAACCTGATGGTGCAGGTGATGGGGGGCGTCTTGCAGATTTTAGCCCCCTTTTTAGGGGCCTTGATTGTGGGTGGGGTGGTTGTGAATATTGCCCAAAATGGCCTCAATTTTACGACCCAGCCGCTGAAACCAGATTTGAACCGCCTCAATCCGATCTCCGGTTTTAAGCGCATTTTTAGCTTGCAGCCCCTGGTGCAGTTGGGGGTGAACCTGCTCAAGATTGCTCTGTTTGTGGCATTGGCGATCAGTGTGCTCAGCCATCACTACCCGGTGCTCTTACAAACGGTGGAGATGTCGCTGGGGCAAACCGGGGCCTTGCTCGGTGCCGTGGTCTGGGAACTGGTCTGGAAAATGGGGGGCGTGATGCTGGTTTTGTCTGCTGCTGATGTGGTGTGGCAGCGCTATAATTTTGAGCGCAATATCCGCATGAGCAAACAGGAAATTAAAGACGAAAGTAAAAACTCGGAAGGGGATCCGCAGGTCAAGGCCCGGATTCGCCAGCTCCAGCGCAAAGCGGCGCTCCAACGTATGATGGAAGCCATTCCCCGTGCCGATGTGGTGCTCACCAACCCCACCCATTTGGCGATTGCGATTGGGTACGACCGAGAGAACATGGGAGCGCCTCAGGTTTTGGCCAAAGGGGCCAATGCGGTGGCTGAGCGCATTAAAGACAAGGCCCGTGAAGCCCAAGTGCCGGTCATGTAAAACAAACCCCTGGCACGGGCCCTGTTCCGCAGCACCGATGTGGGGGATGAAATCCCGGCGGAGCTGTATACGGCGGTTTCCGAGGTGTTGATCTACGTTTACCGCATGTCGGGTAAACTGGACGATTATTTGGCCAGTTCACCCCCTCCGCCACCGGGCACAGGCCCCGGAGCGGAGGAGTAAGCGCCTTTAGGCTGCCAACCAGGCGTTGACCTGGGCTTCGAGGGTGGCCAAGGGCAGGGCCCCATTGCGCAACACTACGTCGTGGAAGTCGGGGATGTCGAAACGTTCGCCCAGTTGGGCTTCGGCCCGGGCCCGCAGCTCTTTGATTTTGAGTTCACCAATTTTATAGGACAGGGCCTGGCCCGGAAACACCACATACCGGTCTACTTCATTGCGGATATCGAGTTCGGTATTGGCCACATGCTGCTTCATAAAATCGACGCCCTGCTGGCGGGTCCAGCCCTTGGCATGCAGGCCCGTATCCACCACCAAGCGGCAGGCGCGCCAAATTTCAAAGCCTAAGGCTCCGTAGTGCTGATAACGGTCTTCATACATGTTCATTTCGTAGCCCAGATGCTCGGCATACAGACCCCAGCCCTCAATATAGGCGGTGACGTGCAGGCGGCGGCGGAAATAGGGCAAATGTTGAAGCTCTTGGGCCAAGCTGATTTGTAAATGGTGACCAGGTACCGCTTCATGCAGAGTCAGGGCCGTCAGGGCATGGCGGGGCCGCGAAGGCAGATCATAGGTGTTGATGTAATAATAACCGGGGCGCGAACCATTCTCCGGTGCGGGCATATAATAGGCCTGGGGTGAAGACTCGGCTTTATAAGACTCCACTTCTTTGAGTTCACATTCGGCCTTGGGCAGGTGGTGGAACAGGGGCGGAATGCGCCGATAGGCCTCAGCCATGGTTTCATCAAAGGCTTCGAGCATGGCTTCGCGGCTGTCGAAATAGAACTCTGGGCCGGTGCGCAGATAATGGTTAAACTCCATCACGGAACCTTCAAAGCCGAGTTCGTCTTTCAGGGCTTCTTTGGCCTTGTGCAGGCGGTGCACTTCTTGCAGCCCCAGTTCGTGGATCGTGTCGGCATCCAGGTTGGGGACGGTGTATTTGTGGATCAGGTGGCGATAAAAGGCGGCACCATCCGGTAAATCCCAGAGGCCGTCGCTGGTGCGGCAGTGGGGCAAATATTCGTCGCGGGCAAAGTCGTGGAGTTGGGCATAAGCGGGGGTGATGACATCCCGGACTAAGCGCGTCAGCTCATCTCCTAAGCGGCTGCGGTCGGCGTCGCTGAGGCTGCGGTTATTGATCAGGGGCAGGCAAAAGACACTTTTTTCTGGGGCGGGTTCGAGCAGCCGCTGCATTTGCGCCAGGGAGAGTTCAACGGCAAAGCGGGGGGATACCAGTTTGCGGGCGAGGCCTAAACGCATGTTTTCAATGACGTCAGCCACCTGTTGGGGAAAGGCTTTTAAGCGGGCAAAATAGGCGGGATACTGCTCGGCGGTCTCTAGGGGTTGGATATCGATCAGGCGCGGCAGGAAGAGCTGGAATCCGAACATTTGGTTGAGGGGCATTAAATGGTTGGCAAAAGCGTGTTCATCGATCTGCTCTTGTAATAAGGCTTCGAATAAATCGTAGTTAAGCTGGTCATCGGCAGACAGTTCGGTACGGGGAATGGCGTGCAGGCGGTTGCGAAAATCGAGATGCGCTTGATGGTGTTGCTCTTCAGCGGCATGGGAAAAGTCGCTGGCCTGATCATCAAAGCGATGATCCCCTTCGTAAGTGGCGTATTCCGGGGCCGTGCGCATCCGAAATTCGTGGTGGGCTTCAAACAGGGCGTGCAGTTGGGGGTGGGTCATAGGGACTCTCCTGAAAGTGGGCTTCAGGCAGCATGCCGGAATGGCTGTACCTTGTCAAGCATTCTGGCCGATGTAAGGCACGAGCCTGATTACACAATCTTAATACGCAATTTCCTTGTCAATCCCGTTTATCCGACGTTTTATAGTGCGAGCATGTAGCGGTGTGTTCTGGGATGTAGGTAAGTGAAGGCGGAAGCAAAAGCATTAAGAATCCAAAGTGACTATTTTAAATTATATTTAAACTCTTAGTTAATGGGGTTCCTACAATGAGAGCACAAAAGCATGAAAATTCACGATCTCTTGCGCCAGCTCCTGCCTCCGGGGGCCGTTCTCACCTATGAAGATATTAAAATGCAGGTATTGGCCGCTTATCCTCAGGTGAACCCCAACAGTATTGTGCCTTCGGAACATATGCGCGGGCGCCGGGGTTCCTGTAAATTATGTCACCCATTGCCCATTTTTGAAAAATTGGAGCGTGGCTTGTACCGGGTTTTGCCGGGGGAACCTGCACCCCCTCAGTTATCTGTGCACGATAAGCTGGTACATGTGTTTCAGTCGCGCTCCCATCAGTTGTTAACGGTTGCGGAAATTCGCCTGTTGGTGGCTGCTGATTTTCCTGATACCCATTTGCCGAGCGTGATTCCCCTGGATCATACTTTGGGGGTAGCCTGTCGCTGGTGTCAGGCCGGGCCGCTATTAGAGCGCACCGGTCGCCGGGGTTTGTACCGCGTATTGTTACCTCCTTCCCAGGCGCCTCCTCCGATGGTGGATGATACGGGCTTAAGCGAAGGTCAAAAAGAATCCCTATTGGCTTTGTTACAAACCTATCAAGCAGATTTAATGCGTTTCCAATTGGTGCCTTTTGAGCAGGCTCTGGATGCTTTGCCGGAATTTGGCTATCGGGAGAAAAAATTATTACTGACAGCCCTGCGGGAGCGGGTATTGGTTGATTTGGCCGAGTTCGGCCCTCTTTTAGATACACAGGTCCTGCATACGCAATTGGCCCAGCGTCTGTATGCCCATCACGGCATTAGCCTTGATTTGGCCCATTGGGCGGTCATGATCTGGCAGTATTTGCTGCACCGTTTGCAAAAGGGCTATGCCCCTTCTTTTGTGATTCCTTATCGTGTCGCTGAGCCCCCGGAAAGCCATGCTTATTACACGTCTATGGGTGAAGTGGTCTTGCAGAACCTGCAACTGATTCCCCTCAACCCTGCGGCCTATTGGCTGAAAAAACGCCGTCATCGGGTCGCTTGGGTTCAAGCATCTACGACCGCCGGGTATTATCTGGCTTTGCGCACGCCGTTTTATAAAATGGCGCTTGTGCCTCAATTATTGCCTTATGCGTGTTCTCGGCCTGAATTGCCTTTGGCCCCTGAGCGCGACTATCAGTGGTTTCAGTTTTCCCAAAGNNCTGATCTGATCACGGCGATCTTGCGGGTGGATACTTTTTTGGGGGTGGGCTCCGCAGGCAATGAACCTGGGGTTGGGCCAGATTAAGAGGGCACAGGCGCTGAGAAACTGACCGGCGCTGATCTTGAGCACTGCCCAGTGTTGTATCTAATGGGCTTATTTTGCCTGCGTTTTGACAGGGTGATTTTATTATATTGAATTGACTTTTTCAAATTATAAAACTACTATTAAAGATGCCCTCTCGTGTTCGTCAGAGGAGTTTTTAGGACCAAGGAATTTGTGATGCCTTTGAATATCTCACCGCCTGAATCCCCTTCCCCATTGGCTCAGCAGACGATTTCGGCTCATCAACTTTCCATGTTGACCCATGATCTGCGCAATCCTCTGCATGCGCTTGATCAATTGGCGCTGTTGGTACAGGGGGAAATGAGACACACCCAGGTTGACGCCTCTGTGTTTACCTATCTTGGTTTAATGCGCCAATCGATTGGTTCTATGCTGGATATGGTCAATTTGTGGCTGTTGCATTATCAGCATCCAGCTATTGAGCCATTGCCTCATGAGTCGGTTATTCTGGCTACACTGGCCCATGAGGCGGTGCTGCTTTACCAAGCGGTGGCCGAGCTCAAGCATATTGAGGTTACCATCAATATTCCCTTAACTCTGGAAGTTCCTTTGAATACCCTATTGTTGCGCACCATTCTGCACAACCTGCTCAGCAATGCACTGCAACACAGTCCTACTGGGGGGGAAGTCACTCTCCGTGCGACT
Source organism: Cyanobacteria bacterium UBA7694 (assembly GCA_002482705.1). GTDB lineage: Bacteria > Cyanobacteriota > Sericytochromatia > UBA7694 > UBA7694 > UBA7694. The sequence continues at coordinate 2,376 of DLGM01000123.1, read as the reverse complement.
CAGGAAAGGGAAGGGCTGACTCTGTGGGTGGGGGACAATGGCCCCGGATTGCCCCAACAGCCCGCTTATGTTTCAGGGGCAGACCTCTTGCAATATGGCAGCGAGCGTCAGCCCACCCATGGTTTGGGGCTGACCCTCTGTTATGCCTGTATTGTGCAGCAAGGGGGAACCTTGGATGCCTTTTACCATC
>DLGM01000123.1:272-2160 GCA_002482705.1 Cyanobacteria bacterium UBA7694 | reverse complement strand
ATCCGGGACAAGGCAGTATCTTCCGGGTCTTTTTGCCTTTTGCCCAAGGGGCTTTGTCCTAGCCTCCGCGCTGGGCAATGGTTTCCAGTTCTTTGCTGAGTTTGGATAGGGTTTCCTGCTCTTGGGGGCTGTAGTAGGTTAAGCCATATTCATTGGGCTCTGGTTTAATCTGCATCAGCTCCTTCAGGATCGCTTTCACGCGCGGATTGGCCAAGGCTGGGTCATTAAAGAGTTCGTGACTGGCAATCGCTTCGAGGGTGGGGCGTTTGCTGGGATCAGGGTCGAGCATGCTGTTCACGACCTGTTCGTAGCCTGTCAGGATGCCGACGTCTACCTTGCCCCGGCCCTCACGGTGTTCGCTACCCCCCACTTTGTACATGCGGTTGCCCACATCCTTGCCAAAATCGACGGCGGCTTCAATGGCATCTCCCTTGTTTGTGGGCAGGCTGCTGCGGCCGGTCATGAGTTTGCGGGCCAGAATGCCGAGGGACCACGTGTCTGATTTATGGTCAACATTGACCTTTTGGTCTTTGTCATCAATGCGTCCGTCAAATTTTTCCGAAACTTCGGGGGACATATATCCGGCGGTGCCGCCCGCATTGTACATTTTGGTGTCAAAGCCGCTGGTGGCTTTGGCCAGGCCGAAGTCGGCCACTTTGACATCTCCGTCTTTGGTCATGAACACGTTTTCCGGCTTAATGTCCAGGTGGATCATTTGCCGGTCACGCTGCACATAGAGCATGCCTTTCATGGTTTCTGAGAGCATATAACGGCTCAGTAACTGTTGGGCCTGAGGGGAAATCAGATTGTTTTCGCGCTGGGTATTGAGGGTATTGACCACATCGCCCATTTCCCCGCCCCCGGCCACTTCGGTGACGGTAAAAAATTCGCCCAAACCATTCTTGGGATTGGGTTGGAACACCACCCCTTCCAGTTTGAGGACATTGCCATGTCCTTTGCCGTCTGGGCCCATGGCTTCGCGGTGGGAGCGAATTTCGGTTTGCATATTGCCAAACCATTTTTCGTCACTGACGCCTTTTTTCTGTTTAAAGCGTTTGAGCACTACCTGATGGCCATCTTCACTTTGGAACAGAATGGCCTTGCCAAACCCGCCTTCGCCGAGCACTTTTTGGGCGGTATAGGTTTTGCCCTTGATTTTGACGGTTTCCGGATCGCCGAGGGCATCTTTTTTGGTGACCGTATCGGTGGAGGATTTGGCCAAATTGTCGAGGGCTTCGCTGAACAGGGCTTGGGCCACTTCTTTGAGCATCTGGGCTTGGGCGGGGTTGGTTTTGGCTTTGCTGCCATCGAGGTTTTTAAACACTTCGCCGCCAAGATCCGACTGAATTTCAGAAACTGACTTCATGCTCAGGGTCCACATGAGTTTGTTTTTATCCTGCTCAGGCACGCTGCGCATGGCGTTGAGCGCGTTCTCTTTGATCGTCTTGATTTCACTGGGGGTATAAGAAGGCAGCCGATCGGTGCCGCGAATGAAGGCGCCGATTTCGGCACCGCTGGTTTCGACACGGACAGCTTTGGGCACGTCGGTGTAGGCGGTTTTTTCTTTCAGGGCTTTGGCGTCTTCTTTGAGCTTGGCAGCGGCAATATCAATGCCTTTGTGCGCACGTTGATTGAGTTCGGCAATGCTGACCGGGCCTTTTTTGAGGGCGGTCCCGGCGCGAATTTGGCTCATCAGGCTGTCTTTGCTGGCCACCGACTCAGGGCTGACGTGGGCGGTGTCTTTTAAGGCCTGCTGTTTGAGGCGCTGGTCGGTGGGCAGACCGGCCTTCATGCCGGCAACAATGGCATCCACGAGCTTTTGTTTGTTTTCGGGCAGTTGGGCATAACTTTTGCCCTTGTGTTTGGCCTTGATTTCGCCCATGCCTTG
>DLGM01000123.1:0-243 GCA_002482705.1 Cyanobacteria bacterium UBA7694 | reverse complement strand
GGTCGCTGCCGGGGGGGGCATTGCGCAGCATTTGGGTGGCTTTTTGTGTGGCCAAGCCGCGGTAGTGGCCTTTGCGCAGGGAGCTGTCGATGTCTTTGACGAGCCCGGTGAAGTTGGTTTTGATCATGCCCGCGAGCACGTCATTGCCCATCAATTTCACATCCGATTTGGGGATGTTGCCCTGGGCCTGGGTAATTTTTTCTTTGGCGGCCAACATCAGGGCGGGCTTGGGAACAATTTTGC
>DLGM01000269.1:395-6674 GCA_002482705.1 Cyanobacteria bacterium UBA7694 | reverse complement strand
AGAGGTACCCCCAACCTGAGCAGGCATTCTATAACTTCTGGTTGTTGGGCTTCCAGAGCGAGAATCAGAGGGTGTCCGGGAAATAGGCGGCGGGACATGTCAAAGCGAGTCATTAACTGTTCGAGTTGGGCGGTACGTCCCCAACAGATAGCTTGATTCAGGGCCAGTCGATACTGTGCCGGAGGCAGTTGCGACTGATGGCTAAATAGAGTGCTGAATGCTTGTGCGTTTTCAGCTCCGGCGGCTAAAACGATCGGCATTTGGCCTGCTTGGTCGATTCGAGTTGGCCTGGCCCCAGCTCGCAACAGCCACTGAACAACTTGGTTATTACCTTGCGCTGCAGCGTAATGTAAGGCATTTTGCCCCTGGTTATTCACGACATCGATATTTGGTATGTTTTCTGAAATTACTTCGATGAAATGGATGTTTTCCTGTTGCGCGGCCAGATGCAGGGCTGTATTCCCCTGATAGTCTCGCAGGTTGGGATCGGCCTGATGTTTTAATAAAAGTTGGGTGATGAGAAAGCTGCCCGATCGGATGGCGCTGAATAATGGGGGTTCTTGCTCTGTGTTGCGGCGGTTAATGTCGGCCCCGGCAGTCAATAAGTCGATGACAATTTGGCTGTTGCCTCCCTGAGCTGCACAGTGCAATGGCGGAGGGCCATAGGTTTGGCCGCCATTGGGGTCGGCCCCGGCCTGTAACAACCGTTTGACCATGTACAGCTCCCCTTTTAAACAGGCCCAGGACAGGGGGGTATAATAATGTGGCATCTGATTGGGGTCGGCCCCTTGGGTGAGCAGATTGTCAGCAATCGCCCATTGTTGCTGAAGCAAGGCATTCATGAACAGGCTCGGCATCTGTTCGGGCAAAAGGGTGATGACTTCCGGGCTGTGCATCAGCGTTTCCAGCGTTTTCTGATCTCCCTGCATGACTGCCGTTTGCAGTTGTGTTACCCAATCTATGTTTGCCATGTCAGCCCACCTTGCAGAGCGATGTTTTCTTGAGCTGAAGAATAACATATCCGATCCTTCCCTCGTCAGTCAGGCTTTTGATGCGTGATGTTTACTCTACTTGTGGGCTTCAAGCCTCTCTGACGTTTTGGTATTCATCAGGTATGCATTTAGGTGGAGAGAGCCTGCTAGAATAAAGAAAAACCACCGGGGGTTTCCATGCGCCATCCTTATTCAATCATTGACGCCCATACCCACATCGAAGGTTTGCCTGACTGCGACTGGCAGGACCCACCCGAATTGATGTTGCGCCTGATGGATGAAGCCGGGATCGACCAAGCCATTGTCATGACCTACTGCGATGCTCCCTTGGGCCATGCCCATTACAACCCCCTCGATTATGTGCACGAGGCCGTTAAAAAATATCCCGAGCGGCTGTTGGGTTTTGCCCGCCTCAACCCCGGTGCTGATGAGGCTGAGGGCTTGCTCCGGGAAGCCATTTTACAGCGCGGCTTTCGCGGTTTGAAGCTGCATCCTTTTGGTTATCGCATCCCCCCGGATGATGAATGCACCCTGAAGCTCTTGCGCTGTGCGGCCCGGCTGAATGTGCCCGCCTTATTCCACTGTGGCGATGAAGAATACACCCTGCCGCTTCAGCTTGAGCGGGCTGCACAGGCTTGCCCGGAAACGGCGATTATCTTTGGGCATATGGGCGGTTATTTCCACGTGCGCGACGCGATTGCCGTGGCGCGGCGCTGCCCCAATGTGTACCTTGAAACTTCGGCCACGCCCCATGTGAACCTGATCCGCGAGGCCATCGACTTGTTGGGGGCTGACCGGGTGATTTATGCTTCGGATGGCCCCGGCTGTGACCCCACGATTGAACTGAAAAAAGTCGAAATGATTGGTCTGTCGGAAGCCCAGCGCCAGCGCATTTTTAGCGCCAATATCCTGCGCCTGATGGGGGTCGAAGCATGACCACGATTGATTTTCATACCCACCTGGGGCAGTCGATCTTTGGCTATGGGCAAACGCTGACAGAGCTGCTGCATAGCCTCGATACCCATGCCATTGACCGGGCCGTGGTCTGCCCAGTGCAACCCATCGACTATCATTTGCCCCCGGAAAATGACCGNNGACCGCGTGGCGGCAGCGGTGGCGGCCCACCCGGATCGCTTGATGGGCTTTGGCCGCGTCGATCCGCGCCGCCCGGATGCTGTGTCCGAGCTGCGCCGCTGTGTGCAAGATTTGGGCTTACGGGGCCTGTTTATCCATCCCTGGGAGGAGACCTGCCCGGTGAACCACGCGGGCGTGCATACTTTAGTGGCTGAGGCCGTGGCTTTACAAGTGCCCGTGATGCTGGCCGGGGGCCCCNNCGATGCCTTCCCAAATTGCCGATTTGGCCCAGGCGCACCCGCAGGCCTGCCTGATCATTACCAGCGGTGGGCAAATCAATATTTCCGGCATTATGCTCAGCGAAGCCACCCAGCTGCTGCGCGAACATCCGCATTTAATCCTCGAAACCTCGGGCATTTACCGCGAAGATTTTATCGAGGATCTGGTGCCGATCATCGGCGCGGAACGCATGGTGTTTGGCAGCAATAGCCCCGAATACCATCAGGGTCTAGAGGTTTTGCGTCCACGTTTGGCGCATTTAGAAGCCGCCGTTCGTGCCCAGATTTTGGGGCAAACAGCGGCACAAATTTTAGGTTGCTCGGTTTAGTCTACAAATAATTCAGCGATGCTAAACCCGATTCCGGCAATGCCTGACAGGATGGCCAGGATCTTGAACAGCTTGGCCTGCCCTTCCGCATGGCTGACCAGCTCTTCTTCGGATTTGTAGCTGACCAGAAAGCGCTGACCTTTGTCGGTGGGGCGGGTGACGGTGAGATCGCGGCCAACGCTGTCAGTGACACGGCCCAAGACATACATGCGTTGGGGCGTTGCTGGGAAGATCAGCTCTTTAAAGCGATAACCCAGGGTTCTACGGCTGCCCCCCCGGCCTCCATCTATGCGAAAACGAAAGGCACCAATTTTTACTTCACCGCGAATGGAGCCTTCTGACTCAAAGCGGTCAACAACCGTTTCCAGCTCCAGTTCCGCTTCTTTGGGGTCGACCCATACCTTGCCGGTGCCATCGTTGAGCTGGAAGGGAACGGAGCGCGTTTGCTGTGACATGGTGTCACTGCCCCGGCGGTGTTTGCGCTCGCGCTTACCTTCGTCATTGGTTTCCCAATATTCCTCTTCCCATTCGCGTTCTACGATGGTTGTGTAATAGACACAGTCCTGCCCCCCCATTTCTGAGGTGAGCAGCTCTGGAAATTCGGCATTTCCTTTGAGTTCGGTATATTCGTTATAGTGACCTTTGCCCAAAGTTTCTGTCACTGCATCGGCTGACTCGCGCAGGTTGTTGATCTGGGATGTTTGTACGGTCAGAATTTCCCCAGCTTTGCCTGCGGCTGACTGGCCAACAAACCAACAGACGACGGCTGCCACAATCAAAAGGATGCCGATGATAATCATGAGTGTATTCCTGCAGTAATGATAGAGACGGGCCTTCACGACTCGGCGTGAAGTATACATCACTTTTATGCTGGCGCGAAGGTGTCGGCTTCACGCCATGAGCTTTTCGCTAGGAGACTGAACCAACTCTGGCGGGATCTGAGGTCAGGATGCTGAATGCTGCCACTATAGCCCGTCTGTATTCACGCGCTTGAGCGGCTGGCAAAGGCATAAATGACAAGGCCAACCAAGATAATCAGCACAAGGAGAGTCATGGTTGCGTTTCTGAACGTTGGTGGTGGAGCTCCCGGAAACGCTCAATGACGGGACTGACTGTGGCTTTACACATTATTTTAACGGTAGGTCGATATCTGTTTGGTATACCAGATGCTGTGTTCATAGCGATTGAGCGTATTGCTGCGATCGGTATCGTGGGCATAAAAATCGCGGCGGTCGGCTTCCGGGTTATCCAAAATCCAGGTGCTGTTGGCATCCATGAACTCTTCCAGTTCAATCATGCCATTGCGGTTGGTATCAATTTTTTCAAACGTATAAAAAGAGGCATATTCTTCCGCCGTGGGAGGTCTATCCAGTACTTGATTTGAAGCTGGTGGTGAAGCGGAGGGCATAGGGCTCAGCGAAAGTTGGCCACAAGCGGTTAAAAGCCAAAAGGCTGAAACTCCGAGAACAAAACGTTTCATGCGAGCAGTTCCTTGTATATAGCGGGTTAAATATATGGTTTTGATTCTAGCATAGGTTGGAGAATAACCGTGTATTTAAGGGAGAATAGGCCTAAAAAATTGATTTTTAACACATTGCATAAATTGGGCGGCTAGGTTATGAGCAAGCCATGTGGACATCATCATAGAGCCAGGGCGTATTGTATACACCCTGACCTCTTTATAGGGGTGCTGTGCTGACACAAAAGGTTATCATGTGTCTCCACAGCTTAACAGGGATAGGTCGCCATATTCGTGGCCTCGGTACCCCTGATTTTCAGCTTCTTGGTAGCCATTTTTGATCAGTGACATCGGGCACAGGGCGTCGAGAATGCGCATGTGGCTCGACTCGGGTTCGTGCATGCCGGTAATCAGGGCATTGACCACCTGGAAGCGGTAGCCGGGCACCACTTTCAACGTCGCCATTCCCCTTCCAGCCTTGAGCCCCCCTGCTTGCTGCGCCGATTCCAAGGCCCGCAAGACCGTTGTACCCAGAGCCACGATTCGCCGCCCTTCCTGTTTTGCTGTCTGGATCTGAGCCACGGTGTCGGCCGGGATCTCGTACCACTCCGGCAGGGGCAGGTGCTGATCCAAGGTCGCATCTCCGGTGCTGGAGAGCCCGGCACTGTGCAGCAAAGGGGCGATCTGCACGCCTTTCTGGCGCAGCCGTTCGATCAAGCCCCAGGTAAAGGGAAAACCGGCGCTGGGGGGCTCAGCGGAAATGGGCGGCCCGGCAAAGAGGGTTTGCTGATCCCAGACGGCCAGTGGGGCCTGGTGATAGGCATATTGAATGGGCTGACCGTAGCGGTACAGGCTGGGCAATAAATCCGGGCTTTCAAACACGATCTCCAGCAGGCGCTCGTGCGTCACTCCCTGCACCTCGGCTTGCAGGCTATCCCCCAGCCAAAGCCGATCTCCGGCCTGAATGTGGGGCGCAGGCCCCCGTGTTTCCGTGGGTTGTCGCCAGTCGCCGCTGCCAAAGGCGACGGCCTGCCAGTGGTGCAGGTGAGCCGGGTCTGGCCCCTGAAAGGCCGCCAAACGGATTTCCAGGGGCGCCTGGCTGCTCACGACATGCCCGCGAAAGCTGCCGGGCAAGGTGGCGGAACGGTTGACCACCAGCACATCCCCGGCTTGTAAATAGGCTTCAAGTTGTCCGACCGTGCTGTGGGCAATTTGGTCGCGGGCCGGGAATACCAGCAAACGCGTATTCTCTAGGCTGCGATGGGCGGTGCTGGCTGCTTTCATACACCCCTCCGAACGTGGGAAAAATCTTCGGCGGCCACCAGCTCAAGGATCCGGGTGGCCGAATCGGCCGGGTCGCGCAGTTGGCCGGGGTCGGCGTCGGGGATGGCGGCAAAGTGCATGGGCGTGGCCATATCGCCGGGATCGAGGGCGAGAAAACGCACCCCTTGAGGGGCTAACTCTGCGTCCCAGACCCGCGTCAGATGATCCAGGGCGGCTTTCGACACGCTGTAGCTGCCCCAGGTGGCATAGGCGCTGACCGCCGCATCGCTGGAAATATTGAGCACCAGCCCCTGCTGCCGCAGCACCATGCCGGGAAGCAGGGCTTTGGTCAGGCGGAAGGGGCCAATCAGATTGGTCTGCAAGACCTGTTCGAGATCTTCACAGTCGGTGTCGAGCAAGGGGCGCAGCGGCGTGGCCCCCAAGGTGCTGGCGGCATGGATTAAGATGTCGACATCCCCCAGTCGGGCATGAATCTCCCCGGCCAGCGGGTGAATCTGTTCTTTGACCGAGACATCCCCTTGCAGGGCAATCAGGGCCGGGTATTCTTGCGCTAAAGCCTTCAGGGGAGCGGCGGTGCGGGCGATAATCGCGACCTGTGCTCCCTGGGCCAAGAGTTGTAGGGCCAGGGCTTTGCCGAGCCCGGAGGTGCCGCCGGTGATGACGACTTTTTTGTGGTGCCAGTAGGTTGTTTGAGTCATTGGGTATCTCCTTAGTGTTGCCCGGTGGGGCTTTGATACCTGTACCTTAATACAGTCGAGTTTGTATATCGACTCATTTGACGATATATTGACATCAGGTTCATCTATGGGAGGTTGTTATGGATTCCCTTGCCACCGTGGCCAGTTATTTGGCCCACAATTTAC
>DLGM01000269.1:0-377 GCA_002482705.1 Cyanobacteria bacterium UBA7694 | reverse complement strand
GCTGAGTCAGCAGCAGTTGGCCGAGTTGGCGGAGATTCCGCGCACGACCCTGACCCATATGGAATCTGGACAGGGCAACCCCTCGTTGACCAATCTTGTTAAAATCGCAGCCGCCCTGGGGCTTGGGGTCGAGGAACTGTTGTCACGCCCGCGCTCCGAGTGTGTGCTGATCCCGGCAGCAGACGTTCCCCTTCAGGCGCGCAGCGGGGGCCGGGTGAAAATCTATCACCTCTTGCCCGACCCGCTCAAAGGCATTGCCATCGACCGCCTGGAGTTTGCCCCCCAGAGCAATATGGGCGGGCAGCCCCATCTGCCGGGCACCAAGGAATACCTGACGGTTTTAGAAGGCGAAGTCAGCATCTATGTAGCGGGCAATT
>DLGM01000038.1 GCA_002482705.1 Cyanobacteria bacterium UBA7694 | reverse complement strand
TTTGCTGCGTGCCATCTACCCATTATAGGCGGCCAGCCAGGGAAACCCCAAGGCCGTCACTCAGGCACTGAAACACCCAGCATGAAAAGTGAGCATTGCCGCTTGATTTATAAATGAACATTCATTTATTATTAGATCAAAATTGAACACACAGGAGCACAATATGTCCCATTTGCCTGATATCCAACCCGCCACCCACACCACGTATCTTGAATACCCAGCCGGAGCGCAAACCTGCGAAGGTTATCTGGCCTGGGCCGAAAGGGAACAGCGCCCCTGTGTCTTGATCTGCCACGCCTGGGGTGGGCAAAGTGAATATGAGCGGGCCAAAGCCGAAGAGCTGTGCCGACTGGGTTATGCCGGGTTCGCCATTGATGTCTACGGCAAAGGCCGTCGCGGCCACCCCACCGTTGGCAATGAACACCTGATGCAGCCGATGCTCGACGATCGGGCCTTGTTAAAACGCCGTCTCTTGGCGGCGGTAGAAGCCGCGCAGCAGCATCCGGGCGTGGATCCGCGCCGTATTGCCGTGATGGGGTATTGTTTTGGTGGGTTGTGTGCGCTCGATCTGGCCCGGAGCGGCCACCCGGATATACAGGGTGTGGTCAGTATCCATGGCGGTTATAGCCCACCCAATTTGGGGCCCCAACCGCCGATCCATGCCAGCGTGCTGATTTTACACGGAGATGCCGATCCCATTTCCCCGTCAGAGCAATTACCTCTTTTGGCAGATGAGCTCACCCAAGCCGGAGCCGACTGGCAAATACACAGTTATGGCCATGCCATGCATGCTTTCAGCTTTTCAGGGGCGCAACTCCCTGAACAGGGCATTTTGTATCATCCCTTGGCGGCCCGGCGGGCGGAACGCAGCCTCACAGACTTTCTTAGCGAAGTGTTCCAGCCGTCGTGAACATGAAGAAGGGGCACACATGTGTGCCCCTTCAAAGACCCCTACTACAGCTACAGGCTAGAACTTGCCCCACAGGTACTGATTGGTCACTTCGTGGTGGAACAGGATTTCCTCGGTTTTAATGCGGGTACCCAACAGTTTTGGACAGCGTTCAGCCACGGCCACCTTGAGTTCAAGGAATTTTTCGTGGTTATTGCCCAGCAAGCTACGCAGATATTCGCTGCCTTTGAAGTGGCGAATGGCGTCATAGATATTGTCCGGCAGGAAACGGGTGCGGGTACGCCGTGATTCGCTGTCGAGGGCCTCGCTCATGGGCCCTTCGAGGCCGGTTTTAAACAGCGTATAGAAGAGCAGATAGGGGTTGGCATCCGGGGCCACACTGCGCACTTCAATCCGGGCCGACTTTTCATTGCCCAAGGGGATACGGATCATCGAGGTGCGGTCAATCGCCGACGACTTGATCTGGTTGGGAGCTTCATAACGGGGATCAAGGCGGCGGTAAGCATTGACGCTGGGGTTAAAAATCAGGCACAGATCGTTGGCATTGTTGAGGATGCGGTCGACAAAGTTCCAGCCGAACTCGGACAGGGAATCCTGGCCTTGGGCATCATAGAAGACGTTTTTCCCGGCTTTGGCAATCGACATATTGGTGTGCATGCCGTTGCCATTGATATCAGATACCGGCTTGGGCAGGAAGCTGGCGGTCATGCCCATATGGTCGGCAATTTGGCGGGCCATGAGTTTATACAATTGGATTTGGTCGGCCCCGATGACCGCATCGGAATAAGAGAAATTGAGTTCGAATTGGCTGGGAGCCACTTCCGGGTGGTCTTTCTCATTTTCAAAGCCGAGCGCGCGCTGGGCTTCAGCAAAGCGGTCGATGAACTGGCGCAGCGGATCTTGGGGCAGGGAATGGTAATAACCGCCGCTGGAGACAAATTCAAAACCTTTGTGTGAGTCAAAGGTCTGTTCGGCATTGCGGCCATTAAACAGGAAGCCCTCAAGTTCAACGGCGACATTGGCCACCGATTGCTCTTTATTCCAGAGTTCGGCGGTGAGGTTGCGCAGGGTGCCGCGCAAATCGGATTCATACGAGCTGCCGTCAAAACCTTTGATCAGGGCAAAGACCAGCACTTTGCCCGGTCCAAAAATATCCGAAGGCAACCAGCGGAAAGATCCCCAGTCGATTTCCAAACGCAGGTCAGATTCACGTACAGCGCTGAAACCGCGCACGGATGAGCCATCAAAAGTGAGATTGGTGTACGCGCCCAACAGGAATTTTTTGTCATAATCGATCATGTGGAAGCGGCCTTCGAGATCGGTAAAGGCCACGGTTACGGCTTTAATGGCCTTCTGGTCGCTGAGATAACGGATGTATTCTTCTTTGAGTTCGTCTTCCGAGACATGATTGAGCAATTTGCTCTTGGCTTCGAGGTTGAGTTCTTCCAGTTCATCATAAGACACTTCAAGAAAATTCTTAGGACCGGTAACCATAATATCCTCACTTTGAATCTTTATGTTTAAAATTTAACACAATAAGATTAAAAACGTAATAGATAATAGTAAGTGATTGGAAAATAAATATAAAATTTCAGAAAAAACTAAATCTCGCGCACCAGCCGCAGACCGATCTCCCAACTGCACACGTACGAGGGCCGCTGCCAGCGACACAAGGCCAGCTCTGGCGCCGGGGTGTTCCAACATCCACCCCGCAACACCCGCATATTGCCAAGTTTAGGGCCACTCGGATCGGAAACATGCCCCTCGGGAGGTGGCCCATCCCAATCCTGTACCCATTCCCAGAGATTGCCAAGCATGTCACACAGGCCATAGGGATTGGGTAAACGCTTGCCCACCTCATTGACATGCCCTTGGGAATTGGCCTGGTGCCAAGCATGGCGGTCAACCAAACTCAAATCTTCACCAAAATAAAAACAGCTTTCGGTGCCGCCCCGGCAGGCATATTCCCACTCCGCCTCGGTGGGCAGGCGGTAGATACCTTCACCCTTTTGGTTGAGGCGATAAAAATACTGCTGGGTGTCTTCCCAGGATATTTGTTCTACCGGCAGGCGTTCACTGCCCTGAAAACGAGAGGGGCTTTCACCCATGACTTTTTGCCACTGGGCCTGGGTAACCAAGTGTTTTTGCAATTGATAGGGTTTGGACAGTGAAACGGAAAAAGCCTTGCCCTGACGCCGCATGGAAAAGGGTTTCGGAATGCGCACACCCGCCTTTTCCGTCAAGACATCAATGGGCACAAACTCCATCCCCAAGCTATTGGTAAAGCCCGATAAAGCCGGGCCACTCACCGCCTTGGCATGCACCGGCTGAAAAATTTCGCTAAAGGTCAGACGACTGGTGTCGCCGCTGCTGGTGGCCTGATCGCGGTCGGGGGCGCGGCGGACGGAGCCCGTGCGCTCAAGGGCCACTTCGATCAGTTGCTTGCTCTGTTCACGGGAAATATTGAGGAAATCGCCCGCTTCTAAAATCTCCTGTTCAGCCTGGGGCATTAAAAAGCGATTGGCCAGTTTGGGCAAAATGGCAAAGCGGATAAAGTTTTCTTCGGCACTGTTGACCGCTTGCTCTTGATCGCGCTCAGCTTGGGGCGGAAGGGGCAGGGTGCGCCGCCATTCGGCCACCGAGGAAGGGCGGTCATTCCAGCGAATTTCCAGGCCCTTGAGTAGCCAGGCCTCTTCTTGGGGGCGCAGATCGGCCCCATGCTCACTGGGGGGCACCAGTTCCCGGTCGCCGGTCAGGCGATCTTGCGGAAAGACCGGGGCTTTGCCCGTCAACGTATAATACAGGGTCGCCGCCACGCCATAAATATCCGTCCAGGGCCCCTGCACCCCATGGGTCGAATACTGTTCAATGGCGGCAAACCCTGGAGTGAGCACTCCGACGGTGTTTTGGGTGACCCCCGACAATTGGCGAGCAGAGCCAAAATCGAGCAGGATGGGGTGCCCTTGCAGCGTCATATACACATTGTCAGGCTTAATATCCCGGTGATAGGTGCTGTGGCTGTGTACTTCCTCAAGGGCATCCAAAATGGCTGTCAGAATCGGCCGCATTTGGGTGAAGCTGAGCATGCCTTTGCCCTTCAAATACTCCTTGAGGTTTTGGCCTTCGAGATACTCCATGACAAAATAGGCCGTGTCACACTCTTCAAAGAAATGGCGGATACGAATGGTATAAGGGCTGCGCAAGCTGCTGAGCAGGCGGGCTTCGGCAATGAACTTTTCTTTCCCATTAATGAACATGTCACGCTGTTTGCCCGGATGGGGCACCACGTTCATGGTGCGGGGATCCCGGGCAGCGTATTCACTGGGGAAATATTCTTTGATGGCCACTTTCACGCCCAGACTGCGATCGTAGGCCAAATAGGTAATCCCAAACCCCCCATGCCCCAGTACCCGCCCAATGACGTACTGCTGATGCAAACGAAAAGGGGGATTGAGGTAAGCCGGGTTGACGGTCATGGGCTGGGGATAGGTACAACGGGGGCAATAAGAAATGCTGCCATCCATCACCACAAAACAGTTGGCACAGTACTTTTTAGCTGCGTTCATCCACTTCCCCCCGCCTAAGTACCCTAATTATAACGTGGAGTATACCCTTGGCAAGAGTTGCTGTTTACCAAGAAATAGGTTGACGATCCCGGAAGAACAAACCACTCGGGCCGCCAGTGGGCAAAGTGGCCAACCAGACTGCCGTATCGGCCCCTTCGGGGATGCTGCGGCTGGCGCCAGCGCCCCCCATGTCCGTACGCACCCAGCCAGGGCACATGCTGTTGATCAAAATGTCCTGCC
>DLGM01000284.1 GCA_002482705.1 Cyanobacteria bacterium UBA7694 | reverse complement strand
GGATGAGACTCAACACCTGAGAAAAGTCTTGGATTTGCCCCAACTTTATCGCCTGTTGTTTTTCGCGGTTGAGATGATCGAGATAACCGGGGATTTTACCCAGCTCAGCTTTGAGCATCATGACCTGCTGTTGGCGCTGCTGCCCCCCGAAAAAACCAAAACCTTTACGTTCTATCGCCGCAATTTCATTGCGCAAGCGCAGGGCCTCGACTTCCCAAGCCTGAATTTGTTGATCGGTACGGCTGCGCCAAGCGGCCATATTGGGGTATTTGGCGCGGTACAATTCGCCACCTGAATCGGCGAACAGCTTGTTCAAACCCACCATCATGGTGCGGGCCAGGTGTAAAGCGGGCATGTGCTGTGGATTCAAATCGAGAATCTTGATCAGGCTTTGGATCGCCGCCTCGGTGTTGCGGTTGCTCAGATCGTGCAGGACCGCATTGTAGAAGTACTGAGGCGACTGAATCGCCGGACGCTTTTCGGTATTGACGTAACGTCGAAACTGCTGCAAGCTCAGATAATGCTGAAGAATACGGGATACAGGCACGCGTACGACAGTCATGAAAGAACCTCTGCACCAGTGTACAGGTTTTTTCGCCAGCGGCGTATGCAATACACCGCAGCCTGATAGCGGCTGTTATTCATTAACCAAGAGCATGTTAGAATGAACTTCATGTCTGCAAAAATTCCCACTTTTTCCCCACGTACCCTTTGGATCAGCGCCACGCTCGGCGGTTTGCTCTGCATCAGCGGCGCAGTCGCCCTCTACGCCCGTTCTTCAACCCCAAGCCCTTCAGCCCCCATTTCCCCGGCAGCCTTATGGCCCGAACATGTTCGCATCGCAGTCAAAGACCCCGCCGTGGAAGGGCAACCCCTGGCCTTGGCCCTCACCCTGCAAGGGCTGGAAAGTAACACCCCCATTCCACTGACCTTGCGTTGGAAAGACACCAGTTATGGCGGCCAAACGCTCGCCCGCAGCCTACCGCTGCAATGGCAAGGGAAAGCCCTAACCCCTGACGTCATCTTTGAAAGCCCCGGCACCCACACCCTCGAAGTGCTCAACAGCCAGTCGGAAGTTTTAAAAAGCCTGCCCATTGAGGTCACCCCTTTTCCCGCAACCGTCTTTCCCAAAAAGTGGGAAGACCACCGCAATTTACCCCAAGACCCCAGCGACTGGAAGCTGTGGGCCAATCTGTACGCCGAACCCAAGGCCGCCCAGGGACAACGCCAATATTTGCAAATCACCCACCGGGGCCGCATCATTGACCGATTCCTGGTTTCCTCCGGGGCCATTGGCCACAACACCCCGTTTGGCACCTTCAAGCTCGGTTTCAAAGAGTACTACCCGCGCAGCCGCCGTTATGGCAATACGCCCATGCCCTTCTGGAGTGCCATCAATGTCAATGGCAACGAAGGAGAATACGGATTCCACGCCCTGGAAGATGGGGGATATCTCCATCTCTTGGGCACCCCAGCCTCCCACGGCTGTATCCGCCTGAGCCGCCAAGCCAGCGTCGAAACCGATCCAGCCACTGGCAAAAAGTTTTGGGGCGACCGGGGCGGAGCCCGCTGGATCTATGACCGGGTGCCCGAAAAAGCTGCCGTCACCATTTTTCAGCACAAACTCCCGGCCTTTGCTTTTGAAGACTACAATGCCTGGCTCAATGCCAGTTGGAAAGCCGCACAGAAGCCGAAAACCCAAGGCCTATGAAGCTTGGGCCTCGCTCCTTCAACACGCTCGCTCAGGCTGTATTTCAAAAGCGCCATTATCACGCCTTAGGCAATATGTTCCGCCACTATGCCACTCCCGGCGAAGCCTTGCGCCGCTATCTGAGCGGCTCCGGGCCCTGGCCCTGGCGCACACGCCTGTATACACCCATGGGCCCACGGACCCTCACCCTGCGCTCGTGGCATGATCTGTTAACCCTGAATGAGATCTTTTGCCGGGGTGACTATGCCCTCGATCCCCCCCCTGAAATCGTTGTTGATATCGGTGCCAATATCGGTTTGGCCAGCCTGTATGCCCTGACCCGCAATCGGCACGCCCAAGCCTGGTTATTTGAACCTGTGGCCACCAATATCGCCGAAATTCCCGCTGTCTTACAGGGTTTTGAACATCGTTATCAGGTGATTACGGCCCCCGTCGCCCCCAAGGCCGGGCCCGTTGATTTTGGCATCGAACCCAGTGGCCGTTATGGGGGCATTGGGGTGAGCACGGGCCAATCCCTGACCCTGCAAGCCATCAGCATGGGTGACGCCCTGACCCCGATCCTGGCCCAGCATGCGCGCATTGACTGGCTTAAACTGGATACCGAGGGGTCTGAACTGGCCCTCTTGGAAGCCATTCCCCCGGAGATGCTGACCCAAATCGAAACGATTTACCTGGAGAGCCTCACCCCGCTGTGTTTCCCCCCTCAGATACAATCTTTATTTAATATTTCTAAAAACGGGCCTATTTATTGTCTACGGCGTCTTTACAGGGCGTCATGAATCCGTTATTATTAAGAAATCATTAAAGGATTTGCGTGCTCTGCTGCCATGATGCGTACTCCTCTCATCACTTCCTGCGCCGTGCTCGTTTTGGCTCTAGCAGCCTGTGCTCCTCAATATGCCCCCCTGTATCCCCCTATGGGCAACCCCGCGCTGCAAACCTTTGCCAACCCGCCCCCCCAGTACCATGGCGACTTGGCGGTCAAATTCAACCACGCTTACAATGCCCTGTATGAAGACAACGAAAGGGCTGGCCACGCCGACCCGGAAAACCCCGATAAACTCTTTGCCAAACAAATCCATGCCGCTCAGCGCAGCGTTGATCTGGCCATCTTTGACATCGAAGAGCCCAGCACCTGTCAAGCATTAATTGCCGCTGCCAAACGGGGAGTCAAAGTTCGCATTCTCACCGACTCGGACAATGTTTATGAATCAGGTAGCCGCAGCGCCCCGCGTTTGGTCCACCAACAAATGCGCGCCGCCGGGATTCAGATCAAAACTGACAACCGCACCGCCTTTATGCATCACAAGTTCGCCATTGTCGACCAAACCTTTGTGATCACCGGTTCCCTCAACCTGACGACCTACTCGATGTTCCGCGACAATAATAACTCCCTGCGCATCGACTCCCCGCAAATGGCCGCCAACTACCAAGCCGAGTTCAACCGCATGTTTGAACAAAACATGCTCGGCCCCA
>DLGM01000264.1:7773-9459 GCA_002482705.1 Cyanobacteria bacterium UBA7694 | reverse complement strand
CTTCTGACGCTGTTGCAGCTCCTGCTGAACATAACAGTATTGAGTCACCGCCATCAACCATGAAACAATTTAAAATTTGTATGATGGGTAACGTCGGACTGGCTATCAAAGTAGATTCTTCAACCTATTATGTTGATGATTTTCGGGCCAGTTGGGCATTTCTGCTCAACGACCTCATGCTGCTCAAACCCGGTAACGCCATTGAGCGACTAGACTTATCAACAGTCTGTAATGGTTTAGCCAATAGTACTGCTACTTCGAATAATGAAGTACCTATTTTATACTGGCCATCACCAAACTGGTTAACTTGTGCTGACATGTTCACTTTTATTAGCCATTGGAATAAATACATTAGCGGAGACTTAAACGGAACTGAGGATATATACCTCATCGCAAGCTTATGGATATATTCAATCCATCAAGTAATACAAGGAAAAAAACCGAGTAAAATAACTTATGACGAGCTATCAGAGTACATAAAAAGACCGAGTGAAAAACTCAAAACCGAGCTAGAGATTTTACGGACTGCTCTCAGTGATAATATAAGTCCTCATCGTAAGCGTTATTATCGTGAATGGTTGAATTTTATTAGAGTTTTAACATCCGTCGAATTTGGTTGGAACAGGATATCATCTGAACACCTCGAATCCGATTATATTTATGTTGTTGAGACTAGCTGTATCGGAGAAGGTGGGAACGATTACCAACATATTGATACACAAGCTATTAATCGAAAAAGAGCAAATATAATCACTGATGGTTCTAGTTTTTCCGAATCGGTTGAGTGGTCAAAGGCTATAGAGAAGGAGGTAGGTAATACTGAAAAAGGCCTATTAATCCCTGATGATTATAAATTCAGTAAAGTTTCAACAATTATAACTGAATCTAATCAACAGGTTAGCCCCCCCAAAAGTGATAATTTTTTCCGTGTAAAAGTCGAAGGACGAGTGCCCATCACGTGGTAGAAAGAAATCAGCCATGAGCTTATTGTCTGTTCCAGATTTACTCGAAAGCGAAATCCTTGCCTTTCTGCTGGATGAAGCGGCGTTTATGGGGCACAACAAAGATTTTACCCATTGGCTGCAACAGACGGGCTGGGCACTGCTAGAACAGCGTTTGACACTGGCGGCCCATGGGTGCTCGTTGGAGCAATTGCAAGCACTGCGAGATCGGTTGTGGTACCAGCAGAGCGGACGGCAAGCCGGGCACCGCACCACACAAACAGTCGATATCTACCAAATTTTACACCACACCGCCCATGAACTGCTGCACAACCACGGGAGCACGGCCCAGCCGCACAACACCGGCACCGAGGATATCTTGGCCAAATGGCGCTGGTATGTGTATGCCCTGCCCCCAGATTTGCTGTTGGCCGCCGGTTGGGACATCCACGGCCCGCGCACCCTCAACACAAACACCCCCCTGATGCGCCGCCAGCTCGAAGACAAGGGCTACGCCCAAATGCACGTCCACCTGGGCGCAGAACTCGATTTCCCGCTGTACTGGGCAGGCACCATGGCCTTCCTGGGCGACGCACAGCTCACCGCAGGCAGCCTGTCCAGCCCTGGGGCCGGGATGCAAGAAGGCCAAGCCATGGCCCCCTGGCTGGTCGCCGCCGGAATCATGCGCCTGCTGTTATACACCTACCTGATCGGTGAACACACCGGGTCGGTCAAAGACTTTTTG
>DLGM01000264.1:1730-7739 GCA_002482705.1 Cyanobacteria bacterium UBA7694 | reverse complement strand
TGCAGCTCACCGTCCAGCAAAGCCACCTGGGCCATGGTCTGATGCTCCGCGACGTGGTGCACGGGCTGTTACACCCTCAGGGTGCCAGCCTCGATTTCCGGGGCTTACAGGCCCTTTATCGCCACCTGTACCAAGGGCCAAAAAAGGCCAAAGATCTCGCCTCTGCCTGGGAGCTTGACCCGCTGGCCGGGCTACCGTCCAAGCTGATCGACCCCGCCCACAAAGAAGTGTATTGGCTGCGCACAGCCTTTGCGTATCTCAAACAACACCCCGACGACCGCCTTTTTGCCGCCCTGTTTTGGCAAACGGTACGCATGAAGGTCATTTTGTACCGCCACATTGTGCAGCGCCCGATGGTGAAAGGCTTGCAGTGGTTTACCCGCCACTATGAGCGGATCGGAAAGATGAATGCAGCCATCAAAAAAATTCGATTGGCTAACGCATTTCGATTGGATGGGGTGGATCATGGCCTCAAATCCTTAGAAGTGAGAATGGCACCCGAAGGAGACAGCGCCGCTTTTAGGGGAGAACTGATCAACATTGTCAATATCCTCAACCAGCTCAAACCCACTCATCCACCAGAGTTTGGTGTCGTCGTACACTTTCCAAAAATGCGCAGTCAGTCATCCCCGCATCAAGTCAGCCGAAAAGGCCATCACTGGCAAAAGACCCATACTGAGCCCGACAGCAACCTCAGTCAATACCGCTATAGCCACTTCTTTAATCAGAAAGTAAGAGAAGTCATGGCTTACCGTCAGTTGTTAGAACAGGTGCCGCTATCGATCTTAATCTTGCGGGGCTGCGACATGTGCACCGATGAAATCAGCATCCCCAATTGGGTCATGGCCCCCATCTTCCAATCCGCTTACGACGCCGGGCTCGAAGCCTCCCGCGCCCTGCACATCCAATACCCTGACCAGCACATCCCCCCACCCCAACAAACCATGCACGTCGGCGAAGACTTCCACCACCTGATGGACGGCATCCGCCGTATGGCTGAAGTGATCGACTATTTCCCCCTGCACACGGGCGACCGCATCGGCCACGGCTTGGCCTTAGGGTTATCCCCTCGGCGCTGGGCACAGCAGCACCCCGTCACCTGGATGCCCCGTGAAATTCGGATCTGGGACTTAGTATGGGAGTTATTGCAGTATCGCGCCCAGGCAGAAAGCCCCTTTGGCGGACGCATCGAGTGGATTCATCAACAATTACAGTCCTTAAGTGAACCTATGTTTGGGGCCGGAGTCACTGTGGATGACTTATGTCGTCTCTATCAAGGATTATTCCAGCGCGCACAGCTCTGGGAGGTAGGGTTCCCCAATGAAACGCCCACCCCCACTATTTTTATCCACACCGATATCCCTGAAGCCGAGCGCCAACGCCGTGTACACCTCCAGCGCCTGCATCATTACCTCACCAGCAGCAGCGTGTTTGCCGCCGGGGCCGAAATCATCGAGGTTCACCAAACCGAGCAGGAAATACGTGCCCTGTACGCCATGCAGCGCTGGGTGCGCGATAAGGTGCGGGCCAAAGATATTACCATCGAGGTCAACCCCTCTAGCAATTTCCTGATTGCCGATTTACACGACCTGAAACACCACTCCCTGTGGAACCTCAACCCGCCCGATGCCAATGTGGAAGAGGATTTAGGCCCGGCTATCAATATCTGCATCGGCTCGGATGACCCCATTACCTTTGCCACCAACCTGCCGCAAGAATACGAGCTTTTGTACAATGTGCTGACCCAGCGCGGCACCTCCCGCGAAGACGCCCGCGACTGGCTGCGCCGCCTTCAGGAAACCGGGCTGCGTTCACGCTTCACCCTGCCCGTGAGCACCTTACAATGGGGGCTAGAACGATTGGCCCAAGGGTTAAAAAATAGTGCTTAATTCCGCTTATTTACATCAGCACCACTTAAAATTAGACCTTTATGAGGCTATCAATGAATTCTGAGCAAACACCCTCGGAACAACCAGAAGCATTATTTGTGTTTGACCATAACGATGAAGCCGATTTAGACGCCATCTGGAGTTCAACAGAATCCGAGCTAGAGCAAGCCCCTGTAACAAAAAAATCGGTCACTGGCAGAACATCGTTCTTTTACCACCCGTCAATCGTTGGCATATCTTCTCCACAAGCTCAGCAGCGTATCGTTGGGGGTGCATTCATTGGCATCGTGCTTATCGTGTCAGGGGTAGCAGCGGGCAGAATGATGCTTTCTAATTCAGATCTCAACGCCCAACTGCAACCACCCGTTAGCACACCGGCATCAAACATGAGTGAAGCAGCGGTGAACCCCGCTAATTTTGTGCGAGAAGATGGGGTTAACCTCCGTGCGAATCCGGGCAAGCAAGGCATTGTTATTTCGACGTTGGCTCAAAATACCCCCGTTATCGTCAGTGATGCCGGATTGCAAGTACAGGATCAACTGCAATGGGCTAAAGTCACAGTTCCAGACTTAGGGCTTTCTGGTTGGGTCGCCAATAATTTAATCGCTAAAAATAAGACGTCAGAAGAAATATTAAAGCCTGCCTTTCGTGTTGTCATTAAAGACAATAGCACTGTATACAAATATCCCTCATTTAAGTCTGAATCCATTACATCCGTAAATATCGGCCAGAAATATCTCTGTTCAGGCCGTGTTATTAAAAGCGAAGGTAACAGTTGGATTCACGCTGAGTTTATTGATGGAACCTTTGGCTGGATGCCCGCTGAGTATCTCGGAACATTTGAACAAGATACCGAAGAGCATTATTCAATGAATGCCAATAATGAGTTAGAGACATCTGGCACATTAGAAGCCACCGTTCCCGAAACAGGAGGTAGCAGAGTCGCACAATACACTATCGAATCGGAAGAAAAATTGCCTCCTTTCAAGGCTGTTTATGTCATCCGAATACCCCGAGCTTATTCAGAGTCGGAAATAACCAGTATTGCAAAGCATATTCGACAACAAATGGGGCGCGAATTTGAACGTATCTTCATGTTTTATCTCACGCCCGGTATGATCTATGGCAATGGAGCTTACGCCACAACTCACTATACGCCCGACTTAAAAGTTCAGGTATCCGGGCTAAGTGAAGAAAAACTGTCGAACCTGCGCAATAACGATACCTACTCTCCGCTTGCTATTGGCCATTGGAGCAATCATCATACGCCGTCAGTCATGAGTATCTTAAAAACAGCAGAAGGTTATCTGATGCAGGAAATTTACAGTGACGGGGACAGGAACCTCCAGAAGCTACTGTCCAAAGATTTAGGGGGACAGCTTGTGTTTTCGACCACCTTCGATGAAGCAGACGGCTATTACACCGTTGAGAATCAAAACTTAGTGCTTAAAACACTGGATGGACAAATTGTGAATGTCTATCCACCCCTCAACTGACATCAATGCTCACAAAAGTAAAAACGTGTAATAGGGCACCTCTTAGCAGCTATAAGCTTCAGCTTTCAAGCCCAAGTGCTAAAAAACGCCCCAAAATAGGGGGCCTTATTTCTCAGGGTTTCTTGCGCAGCAACAGCGCAGCGGCCCCCAGCGCCACAGCGGCGGCAGCCCCATACAGGGCATAGGGCCGCTGCTTGCGGTTCAAGGGCACTTGGTGGATCGCCCCGTCGCTGAGGATGGGCATGTGCGCGGCCCGCTCCTGGGCCAGCTCTTCTTCGGATAAAAAGACGTTTTGGCTGGGCAAGAGGCGGCGTTTGCGATCAATGGGCTGCCAGTGCTCGACCGGGTCCTTGGGAAACACCGGGCTGGCCGTCGTTTGCGTCAGGCCTAAGTCCATGTCGGTAATGCCGCGCGTGCGCACATAAAAGCTGCGGCGCTTTTCTTTCCAGAAGAACAGGTGGAAGGGGAACAGGCTTTTGACCACCACCAAATCGGCCTGCCAGGGCTCTAGACCCAGATCGCGGTAGAACTGCGGGCTCATGGCCAATGGGGGGCCTTCGGTGATCACGAGCTGGATCGGCCCGGCGTCGACCACAGCGGCGCGCCCGAGCTGCGGGATGTCGTTGCAGGTGCGCAGGATGCCATCGACCTTGACCGGGAAGTTGACCTCCGGGTGCAGCTTGCCCCCTACGGTAATCGCCACCGGGGTGCCGGGCTCTTTGCCCCACAGCTCTTCGAGCACCACGGCGTCGCGCACAGGCAAATAGCTGCGCAGATCCGGGGCATTGTCCTGCAAGAACTTCAGCAGGGCAGTGTTTTCGCCGGTGCCGCCTGCGCCCACCACATCCGAGGCATCACACACGCAAATGGTGCCCAAGGCACGCGCCAGCTTGTCTTTGCGGGCTTTGCGCAGCATCGTCTCCGGGCCCATAAAGGCTGGGGGCAGCTTGTGGCGCACCTGCCAGCAGCGCTCGGCCAGCTCGTCGGCCAGTTGCTCGGCCAGATACTGCTCATTGTTGGTATGCACCCACACCGCCCAACCGGGCTCGGATTCCTCCAGCCAGGGATGGCACATAAACACCGTGCAATCGAGCACGCGCGGGTCTTGCTCCATTTCCGTCATGCGCTTAAAAATGCTGCGCATCGGGGGCAAAAAGTCGAGGGTCATGCCGCCGCCGAGGATCATCGGCAGCGAACGCCAAGCCCCGGTGGGCTGAATCTGGCGATACAGGGTGCGCAGCAGCAGATCCCCGGCGCGAGCCCCGGTGCGCGCATGGTCGCGGTGGGGGTTGGTGCGATAACCGCACAGGATGCTCACCTGCGCCACTTTCTCGCGGGTCAGGTTGGCGTGTAAATCCATGGTCACAGCCAGGGGGGCTTCATCGCCAATGTACTCCCGCACAATCTGGAAGAAGATGCCTTCAGGGTTATCCACGCCGCGCACGTTCATGGCCCCATGGCAAGAAAAGAAGACGCCATCGAGGGGGCCTGCCGCTTGCAGGTGGTGACGCAGCAAATGGCAGAAATGGTCAAAGGTTTCGCGCGACAGGGGGCCATTGGGGATCGCCCAGGCGCTGAACAGGGGCACAATCTCGGTGGGCAGTTCCGGGTGGCGGCTCACGGCCTGTACAAAGCCTGACAGCTCGGCGTTTTTGGCAAAGCCGGGCACTTCATCCCGGTCCGGGCGACAAATCTCCAGCAGTTCGGCCCCTTCCACAAAGTGGGTGCGCTGAAAGTCGGCAAAGGTCGTGTCAATCGGGGAGTAGGCATTGCTCTCTTGGGCGATGCGGACAATTCCAATACGGCAGGGGCGAGTCATGGCGGCTTTTCCATAGGGGTGATAGGTGTACCCCATTGTACCCGATTTTGGCCCCTGCCGGGCTCGGGTGCGGCTCATCATCAAAGGAGCAGCCCGAAATATCGCCCCCTTCGACAAGCTCAGGGGACGGGCCTTCGACAGGCGCAAGATAGCACCCGATCAACGACCTCCCCCCGGTCACTGAGCCTGTCGAAGTGACCTCATTGCCGCACCAGAATCCGTCCGCCATAGGCCGGGATCGACAGGGCTCTCTGATCGCTGGTATAGGTCTCACTGCTGAGCATATCCCTGTATTGGCCGGGCGGAAGGGAGAGTTTAACCTCCGTTTCATGGGCCGCCATATTGGCGACCACTGCACAGCAGCTCTCCGCCGACTGGCGCAAAAAGGCCAACTGTTCGTGTTGTACCCATACTTGCTGGTAATCGCCGTGGGCCAAGGCAGGTACTTGTTTGCGCACCGCCCACAGGCGCTGTAAATAAGCCACCAAAGGATGTTCTTCCAAAGTGGGAGCGAAGGAGTCCCAAGGCAGCGCCGGGCGCAAAGCCCGGTCATCCTGAGATGTGCGCAGCCCCGGCAGGGCCGCTTCACTGCCATAATAGAGGCTGGGCAAACCGGGCAGCGTATACAGCAGCAAATACAGCGGGTAAAGATGCTGCGGGTCGTGCAGTTGACTGGCGACCCGGTTCACGTCGTGGTTGTCGGCAAAATTGTACAGCTGCTGCCCGCGATAAATGCCCTCCGGACCAAACAACCGATTGAGCGAATAGGCAATTTCAAAGTAGTTGTGGTCATTGTGGCTCGACC
>DLGM01000264.1:0-1688 GCA_002482705.1 Cyanobacteria bacterium UBA7694 | reverse complement strand
CTTTGTAACACTCGTAGTTGGTAACAGAATCAAGCGTCTGTAAAAAGGGGCGGTAATCCCCGTGGATCACTTCACCCAGCAGCCAGAAATCGGGGTCTTCAGCGCGGCAAAAGTCGGCCAAGGCCTGCAGAAAATCGCGGGGCAGGGCATAGGCCACATCCAGACGCAGGCCCTTGATCCCATAACGGATACGCCACTGGTGAATGGCATCAAACAGATGCTGTCGCACCGCCGGATGGCTGAGATTGAGCTTGACCAGCTCTGAGTGCCCTTCCCAGCAGGCATAAGCAAAGGGGTCACCGTGGGGGGAACGCTGGCTAAAATTGAGTTCAAACCAGTCGCAATAGGCCGAATGGGGGCCATGTTGCAGGACATCCTGAAAAGCCCAGAAGCCTCGCCCCACATGATGAAACACGCCATCTAATACAACCTTGATTCCGGCCTGGTCGAGTGCAGTGCACAAGTTGGCGAGATCGTGAGCATCCCCCAAACGCGAATCTACCTGCCCAAAATCGCAGGTATCATAACCATGGCGCTCGGAAGCAAACACCGGCCCCAAATAAAGACCCCCAACCCCCAGCCGCTGCCAATGAGGAATCCAGTCATGGAGCTGGCGCAGACGCGGCACAACCACTCCATCCTGAGGATTATCCGCCGGAGCCCCACACAATCCCAGGGGATAAACGTGGTAAAAAAGCGTATCCAATAAACGAGCCATTGCCTTCACCTTTCATATACATACCGTTAGGTATAATTATTTCAAAAAAAGAGCGTCCGCGAGCGTATGTATGGGCGTATTGCATACGCCCCCCCACAGGCTTCCCTCGCCCCCCGTACGGACGTATCGCATACGCCCCGCTGCCCACGGCAGCGCCCCTGCCTGCCCCCTACAACACATAAATCCCATACATATACTGCTTCACAACCTTATAGAGCAGATCATCACTGGGTTGCAGCGTGCCATGGAGCAAGCTCAGGGCATAATGGTTAAGCAAACCCGTCAGGGCACTGGCGAGCAGCACCTCGTGACCGGCCAAATTGCCGTGCTGGGGCCGGGCCTGCACAAACAATATATGCAAAATATCAGCAAAACGCTGCTGCCACGGGGCCATGGCTTTGCCAATCACCTCGTGGCCCGGCAAATAACTCAGATTGAGCACCAAGGCCATAAAATCCGGGTCTTGGGCCGTGGCTTCAAACCAAGCGCCAAACAGCCCCGTCAGCGCCCGCACAAGATCACCCTGGTAAGCGCTGGCCGTGGCTAAGCGTTCCAATAGAGCCGGATAACGGCTATCCAGCACGGCAGTCAGCAGCCCTTCTTTGCTGCCAAAATAGTGGTACAGCGTGGGTTTGGTAACCCCCGCCGTGGCCACAATCTCCTGGACGCCTACCGCCGTATAACCCTGGTGGGCAAATAAGTTCAGGGCGACGGTAATCAGGTGTTCGCGGTTGTGGATATTTTTCATATCCCCATAATATACCGATTGGTATATTTCTGCAAGCTATTGTGCCAACAGTTGAATATCGTGTTTGCTCAGGGCTTCATTGCACTGGGTACGCGGCGTAAAGCCCCGCTGTACCGTGGCTTGGTACGATTGGAATACCGCTTCTGGCCCAAGCGCCTTCACCCTGGCGCTGATCGCGCTTTCGGCCAAGATGGCGGTGTCCGACGGCGTCGTGCAGGCGTC
>DLGM01000097.1:663-2726 GCA_002482705.1 Cyanobacteria bacterium UBA7694 | reverse complement strand
TTGCCGAGGCCCTGACCTACCGGTTGCACTTTGTGTTGCTGATGGCCATGGATATTCTTTTTTACCTGAGTGTGTTGGGCTCGGTCGATTTTTTATTTGCCCACCTTGATCACATTGGGCCTTGGGGCCGCACCGATTTTATGTTTTTTATGGCTTTTATGCTGGCGGTGGAGCATTTGCACATGACCTTTGTCAGTGAGAATTTCTGGACTTTTTCTTACGACATTCGTATGGGCCAGCTCGACTTTATTTTGCTCAAGCCGGTAGGGGCGCTGTTTGTGGTGTTTTTTCGCAGTATGCGCCCGGCGACGCTGCTGAATGCGGTGTTTCCGTGGTTCTGGCTGGTGCACTTTGGCACCCAGCTCGATTTGGGGTGGGCACAGTGGGCTTTGTTACCGCTGCTGGTGCTGTTGGCGCTGGCATTGCAGGTCAGTATCGAAATTTTAATGAGCCTGTCGATGTTCTGGATCGTTGAGTCGATGGGGGTTAATTTCCTGCGCATGCAGTTGCAGCAGTTGTCGCGCTGGCCTGATTTTGTGTATCGCTATTTTGCCCAGAAGTTTTTCAGCTTTGTGGTGCCGGTGTTGTTGATTGGCAGTGCTCCGGTCAAATTTCTGCGTGATTCGCATCAGTGGCAGGGCATGGTTTGGCTGTTGTTCTTGATGGGCGTGTCGTGGGTATTGATCGGGTATTTTTGGCGTAAAGGCCTCCGGGCCTACGAATCGGCCTCCAGCTAACGGGGCTGCCCATATTTCACCAAAACATGCCAGAGTAACTTGAGCTGTTGCAGCGTTTCGGGTTCGGTGCTGGCCTGATAAGCCGCCACCCCAATGGCATAGGCGGAAACCTCACCCTCAAGGGCAATCTGTTGGGCCAAAAGGGGCATATCCGGGCCGCGAAAGTCGTCCGGTACCGCCGTACTGGGGAGATATAGGCCAGCTCGCCAGAGCAGGGGAATGGCGTAGTGCTGGCACAGTTCTTCCAGTTGAGCCGCTATCGGCGTTCCGGCAAAAGAATCATCTGCCACCAAGGCACTGACATCTCTTGCCAATACAATGTCTCCATGAATCTGAGCTTCGATGTAGTGATCCAGATTCCGTCCTAGTGGTTGTTGTAGCCGCTGGCTAAGGTCGCCAAACCCTTTACTCAGACGGTTCAACAGGGCTTTGGGACGCAACGGTACTGTTCCCAGGGTACCGTCTCGCAAGAAGGCTTCTGACAACATGGTCGCCAATAAGGGAGTGAATGTAGACAAGGTGCCCCGTACCGTGGGGTTGAGGTGCGAGTCACCCCAAGAAAAGGTGGCACGCTGTGAAACTTCTGGGGTCAGTATCAAATAACAGGAGCCAAAACGGGGGCTGGGGCCATCCACACATTCCAAGAGATCCAAAGCCCCGTATTTGGGCCGCTCTTGTAAGGCAACGCCCTCAAAAGCTTGGCCAAACAGGTCATCTTCCCACTGCGCCCGCACTCCCCCCGCAGAAGGGTCCAGTTTGGCATTGGAAATGTTTGACTCGAATTGGCTCTGGTAGCGGCCCGTGTGCCGCAGTGACTGTACCACATTGCGCCCGTTAGCCCCGAGGCGGTCGGGATGAAAGTGCATACACATGCGAGCCTGGGTCTGAATGTGCGTCAGCGCTTGGGTGAACAAAGCTGGCGTAAGTGCAGACATGTTGAGTATCTGCTCTAGGTGGTGGATTTCAGGGATATCAAGTTGCTGGGCGTAGGCCTCGACATGGGCCATAGCGGCGGACTGGGCTGGGGTTAACATAGCTGGATTTCCTCGGCGGTAAATAGCTCTGAGTCTGTATGCCCAAGCGGCTGTTTACAGGCTTGGCAAAAATGAGAGAAATTCTCAAAACCTATTTTTAAATATACCTCTGACCTCAAGCTCCCTTGTTAGGGCAGATTTTCCAGGGGGGTTATAAATACACACTCCAGATGCTGTTGCGGGCTTTGTAGGTGATAGGTGTTGGGAGCGAGGCCGTGAACGGTGTAGGCCTGTGCCCATTCCGGGCCCCCCAACCCCCCACTCTGACTGGCCCGGTCCAAGGTCTGGTAAA
>DLGM01000097.1:0-637 GCA_002482705.1 Cyanobacteria bacterium UBA7694 | reverse complement strand
GAGTATCAGCTTTACGCCCAGATAGCGCTGTTCAAAATAGGCGTCTGCGGTCTGGCTCAACAGGACGCGAGCGGCCTGTTCGAGGGCTGCCCGAGCCAAGATTTTTTCGAGGGTTTGTACCAAGCAGCCCTGACAAATAAGATCGGGGCGGGGTCCTGCTTCGGCCTGCGCCAACTGTTCTGAAAGGGCGACATACAGGGCGGTCTCATCCGCATGCTGCCCATACAGGCGGTTCATTTCTGCCACCACTTCATCCAACCGGGCCTGTGCGGCTCCCAGTACCAACAGCTCCGTGATCACCCCCGGCAGCGCCGGAGAGAGGCCCCGCACTGCCGATTCCCAATCTTGGCCTTCGGCCAGCAACTGATACCAGTGTGAGAGGGTGCTGCGCACGTCGGGATCGGGACTGTGATAGGCCTGTAAACCTTCCAGCAAACCCGTGCTGAGCAAGGCTGGATAAAAGGCGGTCAAAAAATCGCGCAGGGCAAGCAGGCTTAAGCTTGGCATATTTTGTCCTTGTGGGCGATTACGATGGGTTGCGTGTGTGGTTCATGGTTTGATCGCTCGTGTGGCATAAAAACTGGGGGCATTGTGATCGTGTAAATGCCCTGAACCATTGGTGTCTTGATAAATATCT
>DLGM01000016.1 GCA_002482705.1 Cyanobacteria bacterium UBA7694 | reverse complement strand
AGCACATGATCAAACAGAATTTTAAGATACTGTTCTAAACTACGGGATAACCCATCACATTGTCAAGTTGATCGGGAGAGATGCGGGGAGCGCGTCATGACAATGTTTATCGGTCTGGCATTGGGTTAATAACCTTTCCTTACTCGCTGATACTGGGAGGGTATCGGAAAGCGGTCTGGAACGGCTTAATGTTATCACTTGAATATTTTGTGAGCAAATATTTTTATGGATTAAAAATCGCATTATTTGATATTTAATTTTTAAATAGATGTGTGTTTGTTTGTTTTTAATGTTTCTTGGTTTTTAGCTTGTTTTTTTAATTATCTCATTTTTTATAAATTGATTTCAAAATCCAATAAGATGGTATAATGACCCAATCATTTTAGTTGCAGGACTGTATAGGCTGTGAATATTCGTATTTCTAGGAGCCCTGTGGCCAACGTATCTCCCCCTGTACATTTGTTTTTTAAACGCATATTCCCCCTCTGTTTTGTATTGGTGCGTGGCTGATCAGCGGGCAGCCGTTCTTAAAAGGGCTTGGAGGTAAGGTAGCGTCAATGCCCCTTCAATCGGCCATCACCATGCTCATGCGCTGCTGCGGATCTAAGGACTGAAACAGAATGCCAAATTGTGCGTGAAGGCGTCGTATTATTTCTTTGTGCACTAACGAAATCAACAAGCGTTTTAACTCAAATATACTTCTGCTCGCTTTGATCTCATCATACGACTTTAATCGTGTTGGGGCGGGTTTTTAATAAGCAAAATACCATAAAGGCGGAAATACACTCACTTAACAAACCCCTGCCCCGCCACCGGGCACTTGTTATAATGCCCCTATGACCAGCCCTAACCCCCAACTCGATTTAGCCTATGCCTTTGTGCAGTACACCCAGCAGCACGTCTTTTTGACGGGCAAAGCCGGGACCGGCAAAACCACCTTTTTGCAGCGCCTCAAGGCCCAGGCCCCCAAGCGTATGGTGGTCGTGGCCCCCACCGGGGTGGCTGCCATCAACGCCGGGGGCGTGACCATCCACTCGTTTTTTCAACTGCCCTTTGGGCCGATTGTGCCCGGTACGGTGCAGCCCAAGCGCTTCAACCGTCAGAAAATCGACATTCTCAGAAGCCTCGATTTGCTCGTGATTGACGAGATCAGTATGGTGCGCGCTGACTTACTCGATGGCATTGATGGCGTGCTGCGCCAGTACCGCGATGCCGATCAGCCCTTTGGCGGGGTGCAGTTGCTCATGATTGGCGATTTGCAACAGTTGGCCCCGGTTGTCAAATCTGACGAGTGGGTCTTGCTCAGCGACCACTACGAAACCCCATTTTTCTTTGCCAGTCAGGCCCTGCGTTCCGCAGATCTGGTACCGATTGAACTGCAACACATCTACCGTCAAAGTGACCCGACCTTTATCGACTTGCTCAATCAGGTGCGCCACAATGCCCTGACTTCCGAGGGTTTGGCCCAACTCAATCAGCGTTATATCCCCGGATATATTGACCAGACCCCTCCCGGCACGATTATTCTCACCACCCACAACCACCAAGCCCAGCAGATCAACCTGCGCAAACTGCGTGACCTGCCCACCCGCTCCCTGCGTTTTCAGGCCCAGCTCACGGGGGAATTCCCGGAATACGCCTATCCCACTGACCCGGACCTTGAGCTCAAAGTGGGTGCCCAGGTGATGTTTGTCAAAAACGACCCCTCACGCGATAAACTCTTCTTTAACGGGAAAATTGGCACCCTGACCGAAATCATCGGCGACACCCTGTATGTGCAAGGTCCCGAGGATGCCGCCCCGATTGCCGTGACCCCGCTGGAGTGGCAAAACATCAAATACACCCTCGATGAAACCACCAAAGCCATCACCCCCAGCGTGGCGGGCACCTTCACCCAATACCCCCTCAAAACTGCCTGGGCGATTACCATTCACAAAAGCCAGGGTCTGACCTTTGAACGTGCCGTGATCGACGCCCAGGCCGCCTTTGCCCACGGACAGGTGTATGTGGCCCTGAGCCGCTGTAAAACTCTTGAAGGCATGGTGTTGAGTGCGCCTCTCTCGACCGCCAGCCTCAAAGACGACGAAGCTGTGGCGGGTTTTAGCGATACCGTGGCCCAGCGTCAGCCGGATGCGGATCAACTCCACAGTGCCAAACAGGCTTACCAACACACCCTGCTGCGGGATCTGTTTGACTTTGCCCCTTTGCAGCAGCGCTTGGGCTCGCTGGCCTATTTAGCGCGGCAGAACCCGGCGGCTCTACACGGCCCCACCGATGCCATTGCCCCGTTGCAGGCCCAGCTTCAGCGCGAATGGATTGACGCCGCCCAAAAATTCGGGCGTGAAATGCAGCGTCTGCTGGCCCAGAACCCAGAAGTCGAACACAATCAGGTTTTACAGAGCCGCATTGCTACTGCTGTAAGCTGGTTTGGCGAACGCCTCGAACGCCACATGGCTGAACCTTTGGCCGCTCTGAGCGTGGTTTCGGACAATAAGGTGATCAAAAAATCCTTGACTGAATCCCTGAATCGTCTGCGAGAAGCTTTGGCCCTACAGTTGGCCTCTTTACAGGCCTGCCGCCAAGGTTTTGACC
>DLGM01000221.1 GCA_002482705.1 Cyanobacteria bacterium UBA7694 | reverse complement strand
AGCTAAATATCCCAACCCCAAAGACCCCACCCGCTGGCTGCGAGGCTGGGCAAAATCGTCAACGTAAAGCAGGCCGACGCGCATGTTCTAACAGGAGGCTGTAGCTATAAGTCTCGGCTTCTTGCAAAAGTGTGTCCATGGGCAGGTAGCTGCCCAACCCCTGTTGCAACTGACGCAGGGGCTCGCTGTAGTCAGCGGGCAGGCGGTGGCCTCCAGTACGCACAACACGCAGATCGGGGCCTGCCAAGGCTGCTTGTAGACTGTGCAGAGTATAGCGGTAGTTTTGCTGGTACTGCTCCAGGTGTTCGAGCGGGTGCGGGAATTTTCCCTGGAGCAGGGACATCAGGTTGGTGAGGTGCCCGGCATTGGTGACCACCAGATAAATGGGGCAGTTGAGCGCCTTGATTTTCTCCCACTGCCAAGAATTCAGGCCAAACTTTTCCAGGCTGTGGGTGAGGACCACCCCGTCAAAGCTGGCATCACTGGCAAGGCTCTCCAATTCTGACCAGTGCAGACTGGTGAGCTGGTAATCGTCTTCTAAAGCAAAAGAGACGGGGCGATCGCCTCGGTGTACCTCAAGCAGGCGACTTTGGGCGGGAAATGCGCTGCGGATGCCTTCAATCACTTCGGGATAATAGTGTTCCAGTTGCCCTTGATACTCGTTCACCAGTTGATAAATCCAGGTTGTCCAGCGCATTAAAGGGTCAAATTGCTGGTCGTAGGCGGTTTTGAGCTCAGGCAGGGAATAGTGTTCGTTGAGATGGATATAACTGTCGGGTTCTAAACGTAAAAAACCGAGATCGTCCCAACGGGAAAAGCTGTCATCGACCAGACCGCGGGAGGCGGCTTCGGTCCAGAGAGCCGTACCGGGCAATGGAATAATGGGGAAGACACTGATCAGCGGCATCCGTGGGAGGTTTTTGCGAATGAACCAGTAGGTTTTGGCTAAATCCTCTTGGGTTTCAAGGGATGAGCCGACAATGAAATAGCCTCCGGCGTGAATGCCATAACGGTTACACAGATCCACCGCTGTCTGGTGTTTTTTTGCGGTGGAAGAGCGATCCTTGAGATATTGTAAAACGCGGTCAGCCCCACTTTCAAAACCCCAAGAAATCACACGCATATTCATGCTTTTGAGAATTTGGCAGAACTCTTCGTCAAAGAAACTGGTCTTGGCCATGCAGCCAAATGATACCCGTTTGTGGATGCCCTCACTGCGAATGGCATCGGCCAGTGCTTTGAGGCGCGATTTTTTGGTGACAAACAGGTCATCATAAAAAATAATCCGGCGCTGCTCCGGGTAACGGCGCAGAATATCAACAATGTCTTCCATGACGCGCTCGACGGAAACATAACGAATGAGGTTGGCGCGTTCACTGTACATACAAAAATGGCAGCGGAAGGAGCAGCCCCGTGAGGTGTAAATACCGCCATCAAAGCGCACTTCATGGTTCAGGTTGGGCCACCAGGCCCGCATCATGTCCCGATCCGGTAGCGGCAGGGCATCGAGATCTTTAATGCGGTCTTCAAACAGGGTGCGCTCGGTTTGCCCCGTTTCATTCCAGAACACCAAATTCTGAATGGTGCGTAAATTTTCCGGGTGTAATTCCCCTGCTTGTACCAGTTGGGTGATCGCGGCCATGGGTTTTTCCCCTTCACCAATGACACCGATGTCAATCAAGGGGTTCAGCGAGTGGGGCAAGGCTGAGATGTGGGGGCCCCCTAAGATGATCGGGACATCTGGGTACAACTGTTTAAATACGGCGGCATCGCGCACAATTTGATTGTATTTTTCTGAGAATGCCGAAATGGCGATAATGTCGGGTTTCCGTTCGATAAATCGCTTGGGATCAACTTCAAGGTAGATGTCTTCAATGCCCACCTGTTCGCGCAGGTGGGACGCTATATAGGCAATACCAAGGAGGGGCCCGGCTTGGCGATTGTGCTCATTACAAGGGGCATAAAAACCGATGCGCATTCCAGACCTCGGCGTATCGCAGATGGGGCTNNGCGGCGGACTGGGGGGCGTACACGCACCGGGATAGGTTGTAAAGCAGGCTGAGGGAATAACTTCAAGAGTAACTGCTTCAATTCGGCAAGTATCCGTTTCAAGGTGTGTCTCCCTTCACCCTGGTGATCTGTGTTAACTATGCCCTTATTCTATCTGGTCTTGCAGGAATCAATCAAGTTTTAACATGGATTTTATACAGACCGGTGGGGTATTGATGGGGCGGAGGTCATCGCATGCATGTAGTTGCGGTCGCGATCCACCTCATTGAGGATATCATCCAGGTGCTCCATCCAAGTGGTAAAAGGCGTTGATTCGTTGGCCGTGCCCAAATGAAGATCGAGGACATAGAGGTAACGTTCATTGCGCGAAGCCGTTGAGACGGTTTTTACATCCCTTTGGCCGACACTTTGCTGAATCTGCCGTTGCCGTGAAAAGTTAAAAGCGTAAGCTTCTGGTTCAGCCAATGGGCGTGTTTGCATCGGCTTTTTTAAAGCCTTGCTGAGTATGTACATCGAGGTCTCCCTTACATTTACCACACAGTCCAGCGTGACCCGCTGATGCCCCATAGTGATGACTCCCCTTAATATTTAAACCCTTGAGCTGTTTATATACCCAATGCAGACATCTTTTTCACAATGATAGGTCAACTTGTAAAAAAAATGTCACCTCTTTTTATTATTGAACACTAAAAAGCCAAGAGACCGCAATGGTCTGCGGTCTCTTTGAGGTTAAATTCTTGGAAAAGAGGAATCTACTTCTCTTCCTTGTAATTCACGTGGCGACGGATCACCGGATCGTACTTGCGAAGCTCGATACGATCGGGCGTGTTGCGCTTGTTTTTCATGGTGTAATAGACGTGGGGGCTTTCGCTACTTTTGAGCTTTACCTGCACACGCGCTGCGGCTTTAGCCATGGCTCAGTTTCCTTTCGTCGTAATGGGGGAATCAGCCCTGAATGAGCGAGGGGTCGGCGCCGTAGCGCTTGATCGTGGACATTAGGCCGTACTTGGTGATGGTTTTCATCACTTTCGTAGAGACCCGCAGACGAACCCACCGCTTTTCTTCAGGGAGCCAAAAGCGCTTCCACTGCAAGTTAGCCTGCTGGCGATGCTTGGTCTTGTGGTTGGAGTGGCTAACGCGATTGGCGTTATTGTATTTCTTGTTTGAGATGCTACAGGTTCTAGACATGGGTGAATCGTCCCTTTAAACGTGCGTTTAATCGAATTTAAATATTACCATAATGCCTTAGACAGCGTCAAAAGGATCGGGGGCAGGGGTGTTATATTTTTAAGCGGAGCCCCACCAGGGTGCCTCCTCCGACCGTGACTTCTGTATTCTCGTTCACAAACCAAGCCGCTTCTAGGGAGGTGGCAGGCCCTAAGCCAAGTCTTTGTAAAAAGCTCGGAGGTGTGGCATTTTGTTGCCAAGACGCAGGGCGGTAGGGGTGAATACCAACACTGAGGTTAAGACGTAAAGCGAAGGGTAAATCAAAACTGCGTAGGTCCCAGGCCACACCCATGCCAATTTCAGGGGTAATCCCAGGTCGCTCTCCCGCTTGACCGGGATCGAGATGAACCCCCGCCAACACCCCCATCGCTAAGCTGTCGATTTCAGCAATGCGCCACATGCCGCGCAGGCTATAACGCAGTTGCATATACTCAGTTCGAAAATTACCGCTTAATAGACTTTGCGGTTCACGGGTATTGAGGGCGAATCCTAGGCCTACGGGACCAAGGCCAAAGTCATAAGCGGCACCCATGAGGCCCAGGCCTAAGCGATTGCCTGGTTCAATATCGGCACTCAATTGAGTCGCGGCTTGAGCAGAAGTACTCCAAATCAAGCTGACAGAGACACACAGGGCTAAACATAATCCTTTGATTTGAGATTGCATATATTAAAGGTTTCCTTTCTAAAGTGAGGGGGCTTAAGGTGCGTGGCTTGCGGTTGGGGTAGGTTGGGGCGAGGGTGTGGGTAAGATGGGCGGTTCTTCAGGTCGTGGGGGCAAGAGGTCAGATTCCCGCTTGACCTCGGCCAGCATTTCGATGAAGTCGTTGCCCATGCGTGCCCAAGCGGCGTCTTCTGCTTCTTTTTTGAGGGCATAGGTGCTGCCACTGAAATTGGTGTCGGAAGGGGACATGCTTTTGGGGCCAGCCTGAGTTGCGGTGCTCAGCGGGTTGAGATAAGCGCCGGTATAAATATCAATCGCCAGCCCGGTCAGTTGCACATTGCTTTCATAAAAGGTGGTATCTGAGAACATATCAAAGAAGCCCAGTTTTTGGCTGGGGGAGCGACCAAATACATGGCGTCCCGATACGACCAGTAAAATATCGGCTTTAAAGCGTGATCCGAGTTGGCGCATAAAGTCCATAGACAATGAGCTGACAATATTGGCGGGAATTTGAATGGTTTCGCGAACCATTTGGGAGTCTTTAAACGTGGTTTTGATCCCATCAAAGATTTTTTGTTGGTCAGAAGGGTTGAGCTGGGATGCATTATAAAAGAGCACAGCTACTTTGATCGGGAAATCCAGTTTAATGTCGCGAGCCATATTGTCACGGATGCGCCGCTCTTCTGGGGACAGGGATTCTTGCCCAATCAATTGGGCCAATGCATCGGGCCCCATAGAGGGTTCTGCTGACGGATAGGCTGATGGGGACGGTTCTGGAGATTGGGTCGGGGCGGGTCCGCAAGCGGATACCAAGGTGGTGAGGGCTAAAGCAGTGAGCAGGCGTTTCATGGAAGGCTCCTTTGGGAGTTGATAATTCGATTGTATCCATATTTTACCTTTTTGTAAATATATAATCTTACAAAAAAGTAAAAAATAATCATGGAACTCCCAAACAAGCTGAGTCGTCCATGAGGAATTAGGCATAAAACCGCCAGATGGGGCCGCTACGTGTTAAGTCTGGGGATGAGATTTTAACTTTTCATTAAATCTTTGTTGAACTGTTAAATTTTAATTGGGTGACTTAATCTTGACCCATCAGGGAAAGAGGCTTGTAAGATTGTTAAATCCTGAGATTGTAGGTGTTTATTTCGGAAAATTTGCTGTGCTATACTTAAACCTGACGTGCGAAAACGTGATAGCCGCCCGGCAACCCGGCGCAGCGGCAAGCTCTTAGGAGGAGTCGGTCTCTTGTCCAAGAAAATCCTTCCAACCCTGTTGTTCGGCCTTACGCTTTTATTGGCGGCCTGCAGCGGCGACAACCCGATCATTTCGCCCTCTGCGATTGGCGGCGAAGTAACCCCAGCAACCCCCAATAAACTGGTGATTGAACCTGGTACCGCTTCGGTTGAACTGGGAAAAACCACCCGTTTAACGACCCTGTTTAACCAAGAGGGGCAAATTCAACGCAATTTACCCACCACTTGGGTCAGCCTCAACCCTGATATTGCAACCGTTGATGCCAATGGCAATATTACGGGCTTAAAGCCCGGAAATGCGCGTATCAAGGCAGAAACCTTGGGCCAAGCTGCTGAAGCCTTGGTCTCTGTAACTCTGGCAACCAATGGTACGGGGACTCCCCCGAATCCATCCGGTGGAATTACCACGGTCAATGAAAACAGCAATCCCCCTGACGAACTGGCCAAGCTGCGCACGATTGTCATTAAACCTGTTGGCGAAGCCGTACAGCCCATTACCTTTAAGCTCAGCCGCTTGGGTGAACAGCGCCAATTCGAGGCCATTGGTAAAGATGCCGAAGGACAAGATATCCCCAACCTGACCTTCACCTGGACTTCCAGTAGTGAGCCGGTTGCGACCGTCAACAGT
>DLGM01000267.1 GCA_002482705.1 Cyanobacteria bacterium UBA7694 | reverse complement strand
AAGAACGCGCCTATTATGAAATGGCGGCGCTGCTCATTCCCGCCGGACATGTTTTTGTTCTGGGCGATAACCGCAACCACAGTTATGACAGCCACAGTTGGGGCCCATTACCCATTGACCACATTGTTGGCCGCGCCGCCCTCCGTTTTTGGCCCCCTGAGCGCATGGGCTTACTGAACTCCCCCCGTTAACTGAGTACCCATGCTAAAATGCCCCCATTCCGCGCCGGGAGGCCCCGTTATGAAACGCATTGCTTATGTCATGGATCCGATGTCGACCGTGAACATCCACAAAGACTCTACCTTTGCCATGATGGAGGCGGCCCAAGCCCGTGGACACATCAACTATTATTTACAACCCCAAGATCTCTTTTTCCGGGAAGGCAAGGTCTATGGGCATATGCAGGCGGTCACCGTCGAGCGGGCCGAAATCTTTTACCACTTAGAACCCAGTGAAGTGCGCCCCTTAAGTGAGGTCGATGCGGTAATTATGCGCAAAGATCCGCCTTTTAACATGGACTACATTTTTAGCACCTACCTGCTTGAACTGGCCATGCACGAAACCCTGGTCATGAACAACCCAATCAGCCTGCGCAATGCCAACGAAAAACTCTATGCACTGCAGTTTCCCAGCCTGATTCCCCCCACGCTGATCAGCTGCCGCAAAGACGAACTCAAAGCCTTTGTACAAAACAAAGGCAAAGCCATTCTCAAACCCATCGATGACAAAGGCGGTACCGGCGTATTCCTGGTACAGGCAGGAGATCCCAACCTCAACGCCATTATTGATATCTCCACCCACAGCGGGCAAAAGATGATTGTGGCCCAGAGTTATATTCCCGAAGCCGTCCACGGCGATAAACGCGTTTTGCTTGTGGATGGCGAAGTACGTGGCGCATTCCAACCGGTACCCTCGCAGGAAGACCACCGCGCCAACCTCAATGCCGGGGGCCACGCCGAAGCCTGTGAACTGACGCAGCGCGATCTGGAAATTTGTGCCACCCTGGGCCCAGCCCTCAAGGCAGCGGGGCTCTACTTTGTCGGCATCGACATTATTGGCGACTACCTGATCGAGGTCAATGTAACGAGCCCGACGGGGATTCAGGAAGCTAAAAAGCTCTCAGGTGTGAATATTGCCACTGACGTGATTGTTATAATTGAAAATAGGTAGCCACTGACTTGCCATCGGTCCGCCCCCCTGCGACGGTATAAGGCAGCCAACAATTGACCCGTTGTCTGCCCTGTATCGTCACCCTGGTTCTGAGCGACGGCCAGTTATTTGCCAGTGCTGCTTAAACTTATAAAGGACTATTCTATATCTGTATGTCTACTTCCTTTACTGTCCGTGAAGGTAAAATTTTGCTGTACCATCTTTTTGACGTGGCCGACTCGATCAGCCTGGAACATTTTCGTCAGAACTGGATGGGTGAATCGACCCTGATCAAACTGGTGTCCCGCCGTGCAGCGCCCTATTATTTGCAGTTTGGCACATCTCCTTTGCTGCTGCCTCTGGGCCGCAAGCCCCTGCAAATTCGCCCTGACCAGCCGGAAATTGATGCAGAAGTCAATATCAAAGTATTTGAGTTTGGCGTCGTTTCCATCTGCTGGGAAATCCCCATGCCCGCCGAGTGGGATGAGGCCGTCAAAGACGCCCTGCACTTCATTGATAATTCCACCATCGAAGAGCAGTCCCGTGAGCTGTTAAAAACCATTCGCCCGGTGATGGAACCGTCCCTGGACAAGCCCTACGAAGAAGCCCTGATCGAAGACTACACCATCTTTTATGTCAAACATTTTGAAGGGCATGCACCCAAGGCTGAAGTCGTATTGGAACAGCTTGGCCCGGATATTGCCAGCATGCTGCGTGGCGAAAGCAAACCCCTTTCCGCCGCTGAGCGCGAACTGATTTTGAGCCAGCGCCTGTCTTATTTTGAAGATGATTTGGTCGTCTTGGCCTGGAACAGCGCCTTTATTTATGACCCAGAAAGCAGCAATGAGCATGTGGATATGCTCGAGTTTGCCAACGCCGAACTCTTAGAGCTGCGCTCTTATGACAGCTTGCTCGACCGTGAACTCAAACAGATTTACCATGTGATTGAACAACAGACACCTGGCAAATGGGTGGTTCCCATTTTTAGCAACCCTTACCAAGAAGCCACCCAAAAGCTGATGACCCTGGTATTAGATGTCCTGGAGCTGACCGATAAAATCGAGAACTCGCTCAAAATTATCGGTGAACTTTACAGCGCCCGTGTCTATCGCCTGATGTCCTCGGTCTTGCGCCTGAACGAATGGCAAAATCGCGTGGACGGTAAACTCAACAATGCCCGCCAGATTTTTGACACTCTCAATCATGAGGTGCAAAACCGGCGCTCAACCCTGTTAGAGATCACGATTATTCTGCTGATTGCTTTTGAAATCGTGCTGTTTATCTTCCCGATGATTTTCCCGGCAATGCCCAAACACTAATTGGCCAAAGGCTGCATCAGGCTTTCGGGTGCAGTCTGGGTCGGGACTGCCCCGGTACTGTAAAGGGCGTCCATGGCAGCCTGCAAAGCGGGCAGCGGCACCGCACCATTGGCTGACCAACGGACCCCTTGCCACCAGGCCTGTACGTCTTGGGGTTGGAGATGATAACGCCGGGCAATATAAGCCATGGCCTGATCTGGTTGGGCACTAAAACGCTGACAACCGGTTTGTAAAGCCTTGAGCATACGTTGCAAAGCTTCGGGTTGCTCCTGGATCACCTGTTCACGGGCGGCAATCATAAAACAGGGCCAAGGCGTGGGATATTCGCCAATGCGGCGTAAATAACCGGCATCCACCCGCGGCTTGGTGGTAAATTTCTCCCATAAAAAGGCGGCCGCCTTGCCCTGAACGGCTTGCTGTAAACCATCAATATCGCCAGCTACAGCAAATTGCAGCTCGCCAGGTTTCCAACCCTGATCACGGGCAAACAACAAACTCATAAGGTGGGAGCCGCTGCCAAAACGACTGATGGCCACACACTGGCCGCGCAAATCAGTGGGAGCGCTTACCGGCGAACTCTGAGCCGTATGAATGCCCCACACCAGGGGCGAATCGACATAGGCCGCAATAATGCGCGTGCCCCCCTCTTTGAGAATATCGGCCACAATGCCCTCGGTGAGTACGACAGCCACATCCAGTTTACCGCTGCGCAAGTCTTGGCACATGGCCCCGGTTCCAGTGGGATACTCCTGAAAATGAAGGTCCAGGCCTTCGGCTTGAAACAGCCCTTGTTCGAGGCTCCAATGCCAGGGAGCATTAAAATGTTCGGGGACACCGCCCACATGCAGCTTGTTCTTCATAAACGCACCTATTGACGCATTGCGTGATTGTTAGCATTATAGGGGTTTGGGCGCTAAACTTGTGCTGATCAACAAACAGAATGGCCCCTACCCGCCAAACGATCTGCTGCCTTGAGACCAAAGGCTTAAGTTATACTGAACAGACCATGGAAACCCCCGTTCAAACCAATTTCAAAGCCCCCGCTATCAGCACAGCTCCGATTTCGCAATTGGCCCTTGGCAGTCTGCTGCTGATGCTCTTTTTGGCTGCGATTGAAACCACCATTTTATCCACGGCCATGCCCAAGATTCTGCTGAGTTTGGGCAGCCCAGAGCTGTATCCTTGGGCCTTTGCTGCCTTTTTAATTGCCTCGACCATTGCCACGCCCTTTTATGGCAAATTTGCAGATGCAGTGGGCATTCGCAAATGTATGTTTGTGGCCGCAGCCCTCTTTTTAGGCGGCGCGGCCCTGTGTGGCAGCGCCCAAACCATGCCCCAGTTGGTCGCCTTTCGGGCCATTCAAGGGCTGGGCGCCTCTGGGCTCATGGGCCTGACCATGATTGCTTTTGGGGTCTTGTTCACCCCCGAAGAACGGGGAGCCAAACAGAGCTTGGTTAGCTTGGTGTGGGGCATTAGCAGCCTGCTTGGCCCCCTGATCGGGGGATTGATTGTCACCTATAGCTCTTGGCGCTGGATCTTTTGGTTCAATGTGCCGCTAGGCCTGCTGGCCTGTGCAGTCTTTTATGCCAAATTTCCCCACCAGGCGCGCTCAGAGCGGTCCTTCCAAATGGACTGGGTCGGCTCTCTGTTACTGTTCAGCGGGCTGTTGCTGTTTATGCTCAATTTTTCGATCAACCATCCGATTGTGTGGGTCGGATACCCGGTTTCAGCTCTGCTCTTGGCTGCTTTTGCCTGGCAGCAGCGCAGCAGTAGCAGCCCGCTAATTCCCCTCAAGCACTTCCAGCGCCCCACCTTTGCAGTATCAGTTTTACTCGGTTTTGGGGCCTCGGTGACCATGTTCACCGCTCTGACCTATGTGCCCCTGTACCTGCAAGAAGTGCGCCACTTTAGCCCCACCCAAGCGGGCTTTGTCCTCACCCCAATGATGATCGCCTGGCCTCTGATGAGCACGGCTGCAGGCTTACTCATGAACCGTCTGCGCTTTCGCAAACTGGTGGTCGTGGGGGCAACGCTCATGGCTTTGGGCTTTTTATGCTGGGCCTTGCCCGATCCGGGCCACCCCCTATGGCTGATTGGCCTGTATTCAGGGAAGCTCGGGGGCGGTATGGGGGCGATTGCTTCGGTCACGATTGTGGCCGCCCAAGTCTCAGTGCCGACCCACGAAGTGGGCGCCGCTTCCGGCAGTATCAACCTCTTTCGCAATATTGGTTCAACCTTGGGCGTCAATGCCCTTGGGGCCTTACAAGTCAGGGTGATGCAGCAGTCCAATTTACCCACGTCATTACAACTGGTCTTCCAGATTTTGCTGGTAATCAGCGTGGTGTGTGTGCTGGTGGCAGTGGCTATGCCCGCCTTGAGCCCGGCTCAGGCAGCCCGTCAGGCACATTCATGACACAGCCCCAGTCTCTTAAAATTGTTAATCAACCGGGTTTCAGGGGGCGGTACC
>DLGM01000194.1:2976-8351 GCA_002482705.1 Cyanobacteria bacterium UBA7694 | reverse complement strand
ATTCGTGCCGATATCGCACGTTTGCGCCAAATCCTGATCAACTTAATTGGCAACGCAATTAAATTTACGCCCCAAGGGCATGTGGCCCTGATTGCCGAGATGAAAGCCGATACCCTCTGCATCCACGTGCGCGATACGGGCATTGGCATCGCAGAGCTCGTACTGCCACATATTTTTGAACCGTTCCGCCAAGGGGATGATAGCAGTCGACGGCGTTTTGAAGGTACAGGCATGGGCCTCGCCATTTGCCACTCCCTGTGTGAGCAGATGGGCTTCCGTCTCACGATTAGCAGCCAAATCAATCAGGGCAGCACCTTTACGCTGCATATCCCCAGGGTGACTTTATGAATCTGTGGCACATGCTCACAAGTGGCATCGTCGCGCTCAGCCCCAGCGCGGGCTTGGAACTGGCGACCCCCGAACAGTTGCGCGCCATCCCTCTGGCCTCCCTGCCCTATGCCGGAAGCGATCTGCCCAGCCGCGTGGATCTGCGCTCTGACTTGCCGCCACCGGGCTACCAAGGTGCCCAAAACTCCTGCGTCGGCTGGGTGACAGCCTATGCTCTGAAATCTTACCAAGAGCGCATAGAAAGCGGCCATGAACTGACCGAAGCGGGAAAACTCAACCCACAGAAGGTATTTAGCCCCGCTTATGTCTACAATCAGCTCAACCAACGCCGGGACGGAGGCATTACCTATATCGACGCCCTCAACCTGCTCGGTGCCCAAGGAGCAGCCCCTTGGGCAGACATGCCCTATG
Organism: Cyanobacteria bacterium UBA7694; assembly: GCA_002482705.1. Taxonomy (GTDB): domain Bacteria; phylum Cyanobacteriota; class Sericytochromatia; order UBA7694; family UBA7694; genus UBA7694. The sequence goes on along the minus strand of DLGM01000194.1, from coordinate 7,592 downwards.
ATCCCACCGAGTTCCGCCGCCAGCCTACCGCTGCCATTCGCCGCAAGGCCAAAACCTACCGCATCGATTATTGGCGGCAGGTCAATGTCATGGATCCCCGTGAACTCAAGGCCCATCTTCAAGCCGGGTACCCAGTCATGCTCGGCATGATGGTCGATCAGGGCTTTTTCCAGCACCGGGGCACCGGCGTTTGGCAAGCCGATCAGGGACGGTCGCTCGGAGCCCATGCCCTATTGCTGGTCGCTTACGATGATCAGCGCCAAGCTTTTGGGGTGTTTAACTCTTGGGGGCCACGCTGGGCCGACCAGGGCACCGGCTGGATTGGGTACCGCCAATTTGCACGCATGGTGCGCGAAGGTTTTGTGGCCAAGGATGCCATCAATGCCAGCACCCTGAGCTATTTATCCCAGCCAGCACCCACTGGTGGAGCCCTCAACCGCGATGAACTGGCCACCCAACCGGCTCCGGCCACCTCCGCCAAAAGTGCGGAAGCCTTTGAGCATGAGCAGAGCCTGGTCGATGCCAACCCCCTGCGCCTCACTTCTCGCTGGGAACCCACTGGGCATCTCACCCTCAGCGGTCAAGTGTATATAGGCCCGGCCAGTGCCCGCCACTGGCATGTGGTCGTGCGCTGGTTCGAAGGGAATCGGCCACTGGTCGCCGCCCTGCCCCAGTTCCGGGATGCGCAAGGCCAAGCAGTAGCCAGCACAGCACCTCAAGCCACCAAACCCGGTTGGCAGACCTGGCAAATACAAGTCCCGCGCTCGGCTTTGGGACATTGGGATGGTCATAAACCCCTGCAAATCAAGGCGGTTCTTTATCTCGATGGCTTTGGTGCCGAGGTCAGCCATCCCCACCGCCTCCCTCCGCTCCCTTAAACCCCAAAAGTTTTTAAATCAAATTCATGGATCTGCATCTATAATAGGAGCATGGGTGGTCAACGGCTTCCAATTTATGCCAAGCTTGAAACGCTTTCGCGCCATGGGTTCCCCCTGGCGACGGAGAGCTCTGTCACGGTGTTCACCAGTTCGCCCCCACCACCGACCCGTTATCAAGTCACCACCCTAGCCGGTTGCCAAGAGCAGATCGTACGCACCACCAACCGTGCCCCCAACCCCCGCCGCATTCCCGTCTGGCGCGGGGGGCTGCGCGATGGGCATTCCCACCGGGCGCGCTTCCACAAACCCACAGGCTTGGCCATTGATGCTCACGGTTATGTATATGTCGCAGATACCCTCAACCACTGCATTCGCCGCATTGCCCCCTCTGGTCGCGTCATCACGCTGGTAGGTAACGGCCAAAGGGGTCTGCGCGATGGACGGGGCCGCCAGGCCCGTTTTCACAATCCCACCGGAATCAGCCTTGATCCCTTGGGTAATTTGTACGTGGTCGACAGCGGCAACCAACTGCTGCGCATCGTTTCACCACAGGGTGAAGTCAAAACGCTGCCCAGCTTTGGTGAACCTCGGGGCGGAATCGCCGCCGATAGCCTGGGGTTTGTCTATTTTTCGACCCGCTTGGCCTTTGGCAACCAAAACCTGACCGTCTTAGGCCGCCTTGACTCGCAGGGAGAAACCGCGCTGCTGGCCATTCAAGGCCAAGGCTATGCCTGGTTTGCTTACCGCACCGGTGCCGAGCACAAACCCTTTAATCCCTGGTTTCAACAGCGACCCACCCCTTTGCAACCCTTTGCTTTGCACAACACACCGGGTCAAGGGCCCGACAGCCCAGGTGCTCTCACGGTAGACAACCAAGGCCGCATTTACACCCTCCACCAAGGGCGTTTATTGTGTATTTCAGCCGGACAAGCCCCGCAGGTCATGGTCCGCACCTTACAACGGGGGGCCGCCTGGTGGGCCGGACACCCCACCGCTCTGGCCTTGGATATGCAGGGCAATTTATACATTACCGACGCCTACCATCACGGCCTTTGGCGTCTCGGTGCCGAAGGGGATTTACAACTGGTGGCTGGGGGCGGTGATGGTCTCTGGAGCGAAGAACACCTCTTTTCCCAACCTGCCGGGGTGGCTCTCGACCCTCAGGGCATTGTGTATATTTCCGACTCCGGCCATCGGCGCGTCTGCCGCCTGATCCCCCCCGAGCAACAACATGCTGAGCGTGTGCGCCAGTTGCCCTTCGCCCCCTATGCATACCCCCGGCAACGCCCGCCCCTATTACTTGCCCCCCAAAGGAGATGGTCTGTGAGTGAATATCTGGCCCGCTGGTTCCGCCCCGAGCCACCTGTCCATCCCATCCCGGCCCTACCTGCCCCCCACGAACCGGCGCTGCGCCAACTGGTACACCAAGGCTCACGCAGCGAGCTGTTGGCCGAATTACACGGATTGGCCCGTTGGCTCGAACATGGGGTCACCGCAATTGATCCCGCTTGGCGGCCTTTATTGGCCGACATCCTTGCCCATACCGATGTGGGGGTACGCGCCTACCTAATTCGCCAAATTTGCGATATGGTCCACAGCGAAGCAGATGCCCTGTTGTGGATCGACCTGCTCGCCCAGCATCAAGAACCCAACCGCCTCTTACGCCACCACATGGTCGATGTGCTGGTGTACCTGGGCAAAGCCTACCAGATCTTTGGGGTGGCCCTGCCCGTCTTGGTCGAGTATGTGCGCGACCCCGAGGAGGATGTGGCGCAACATGTCTTTGAACAGCTCAACCAATTGCGTAAACTGGGGTTAGAAAGCCTGATTGATCCCCTGATCGAGGACCTCGCCCAATGAATGAACAAGAACGCTTGGCGCGATTGGTCAGGGTACGCAGTCGTGATTTTTTGGCCCGTACCGGCGATCGCAAAAGCATTGTCTCACTGCTACACGCCATTGGGGATACGGACCCAGAAGTTTCCCGTTATAGCCTCGATGCCGTGTTTAAAAATCCGTTTGCCTACCGCGAACTGATGGATCCCACCAGCCTGACACGCCTCCAGGTTATTCACCACTATTCGGAAAACGACCCGACACGGGCCGTGCGCTTTTCAATTGAGTCGTTGGTGCAGGATGACCCGGATCTGCGTCTCTTGGCCCTGGACGTGCTCGACTGCAATATTGCTTACCTAGAGCCGGGCCTGGAGCTCCACCTCAAAAAGCTATTGCATGACAACCACGAGCGGGTCCGGGTCAAAGCAAGCCGCCTCTTGGTCCTCCTTTCTAACTACGAGGCCATTGATCTCAGTGATGGCCAAGCCATTGCCATCCTCGAAAAAGCCCTCGACAGTGAAGACAGCTTTTGCCGCCAAATGGCCTATGGCATGCCCGCCAGCATTTTTTACAAAATTAAGCAGGTCAAATCCACCATTGAAGATCTGCAAACGCGCCTAAAACAGCGCGAAGATGCCTATGGACGGGTACGGGAAGAACTCCAGCAACTGCGCGACCAGCTAAACGCACAAGCCCAACAACACAGTACTCAAAACCGCCTGCTCGAAACCCTCGAAGAAGCCAATCAACTGCTGCAACAGCAGTCAGAGCGCTTCCACCAAGAACTGCGCCAGCGCGATCAAGAATTACAGCAGCACCGCGAAGAAAAGGCCCGCGTCAAGGCCGCCCTGATGGCCGAACGGCGTTCCCGAGCGGCGGAAGTAGAACATGCCCGCGCTCTGTACGAAAGTTTGGTGAGCGACTTTCAGCAACGGGAAACCAGCTTTAAGCACAATGTCTACGACTTCTACACTAAATTCCAGGAAATTTTTAAATCCCTGATCCAAGAGAAGGAAGAATTGCTCGATGAATTTTACCGACAGACCGGCACCAGCTACTACAGCGACTGAAGAGCGCAGCCCGGATCAATACGCCTTCACCACCCATTGGCGGGTACAAGCCAGTCTCGAAGAGGTCTGGTATGTGATCACCGATGGCGACCGCTTGGCTGACTGGTGGCCAGCCGTCTACCAGCAGGTCAACCTCCAAGATTCAGGAGACCGCCACGGGATGGGGCGGCGCCTACAGGTTAAAACCCGAGGTTGGCTGCCCTATACCCTCGATTGGAATATGACGGTCACTGAAAAAGAAAGCCCGGTACGCCTAGGAGTACGGGCCTCGGGGGATCTCCAAGGCACTGGCTTATGGACTCTGGAACAAGACGGAGACCATGTCACCTTAACTTACGACTGGCTCATCCGTCTCAACCATCCCATACTGCGCCTCTTCTCGCCACTCCTAAAACCGATTTTTGCCTGGAATCACCGCTGGGCGATGCGCAAAGGCGAAGAAAGCCTGCGTCTTGAATTGCAGCGGCGTCAAGTGCGCTCCCTGGAAGAGGGTTTGCGCATTCCGCGTCCACCGCGCCCGGCACCTTCCGGGCCCCTCATGGTCGGAGCAGCCGTCATCGGAATGGGTCTCTGGGTCTGGGCACGGCAGCGTTCAGCGCACTGAAGACAACCTATAAAATCTGCCGCAGCTGTTGAGCTAGCATGTGTGCCGCTTCATTGTCAGCGGCCTTTGGAGACAAACAGAGATAAAACTGTTTAAAGGTTTCTTCAGGGGGCTGGGCCACAATAGCCAACTGGCCACTATTGAGGTAACGCTGCACCGTCGTTTGGGGAACAAAGGCAGCCACCCCCGAAGCGGCCCAGTGTAAAACCGCATTCAGGGTATTGGTAC
>DLGM01000194.1:0-2963 GCA_002482705.1 Cyanobacteria bacterium UBA7694 | reverse complement strand
CAGGGTGGCGACACGTGAGCGGGCAGATTTTGCTCTGTATAAACATACGAAAATGAACTCCAGTGGCGCTGATTTTGTGGGCCAGAGACAATCACATACGGTGTATGCCGCCCACTACACACCACCAACCCCGTATCCACCGGCGGATAATCCACCAGAGCCATATCCAGTTCATGGGTGTGCAAAAGCTGCTCAATCAGCGGCAGTTGCAGATAAGTCTGGATGCGCAGATACACGTTCGGGTGATCACCCATAAACTGACTGAGACAACGGGGTAAAAAATCAAGGCAATGGGCCGATTGCCAAGCCAGTGAAACCGTGCCCTGCAAGCTACCAGGCAACTGCTTCTTAAAATTGCTGGAAAGCTGGTAAATGCGCTCCACGATCTGTTCAGCTTCACTGAGAAACAGACGGCCTTCCGGGGTAATATAAAAGTTTTTGCCGCTGCGCTCAATCAATTTGACACGCACGGTTTTTTCCAGAAGCTGGGTATTGCGTTGCAATGTCTGTCGTGAAACCCCCAACTTTAAAGCCGCTTGGCTGATATCTTGCTCTTGGCAAAGCACCACAAACTGCTCGATCCACTGGGCTTTTAATTGTGGCTCACGCATGAACTCCATTAAGCGACTCCCATGACCCTTAAAATCTCTTGTTTGAGAGCCTCTACATGGGATGACTGCGACTTGTGGGCTGGCCATACCAAATAACGGTTGTAAAATGCTTCAAAGGGCGCCTCTGTCACAATATGCATCGCCGTGGCGGGCATTGAGGGCGAACGAAATGGATAAAAACTTTCGGGAAGATGCAAACAGGCCACCCCCGCAGAGCAGAGTTGCATCGCCATGTTCATGTCCGCTTCCCCCAAAATACACCGTGGCCAACGCTCTTCCGGCCAAACATTGAGCACCCCCCCCTGATCCGGTTGGGTTACAAACGACAGATAGCTGAGTTCGTCCCAGCGACCCTCAATATGGCTCGCTCCGACAATCACATACGGGCTCGGGNNCGATTTGATCCGCACCGCCGTCAAATGTGACGAAAGCGGAGGTTGGCATAAAATCCCCAAATCGAGGGTGTCGTTGAGCAAATCCTGCTCAATTTTTGCGGTGGAATGGGACAAGAAAAAACTGGGTGCAATCGGATTATCCTGCTCGCCCCATTTTTGTAACAAACCGGCAATTTCCTTTTCTAGGGCAAAATTGGCGCTGAGGCGAATATGAGCCGTTGTGGTGGCCACCGCCTCCTCATGGGTAAACAAATTTTCGAGCGCATACACTGACCCTAAAAGGGTAAAGCAGTTTTTGTGCAGCAGTTCGCCAGCAGGCGTCAGCCGCTGGCGACCGCGTTGATTGCGATAAATCAGCGGCTGCCCCAACTCTTGCTCCAATTGTGACAGAATTTTGCTGAGCGCCTGCTGGGTAATAAATAAGCGCTCGGCTGCTTGGCTGAAATTATCCGCTTCAGCAATCACCGAAAAACAATAAAGGGATTCGATTTTCAGCGACATGCTCCCCTCGACTCACAAACCATATCCGTTAACCTTACGCAACCTAAACAAAGAATGTCAAGAATAGCCTGTAAACAAGCCATCAGAAACGCTTACAGGCCCAGTCTTTATGAGCTGTACAAAAATCCGCTTGGTTTAAACCAAGCGGACAATAAGTAGAAGGGAATAATTAGTGGCCTGAAGAGGAAGCTTTGACAGCAATCAGGCTGGCACTGGCACCCAAAAGGCTGCCCACGGCGGCCCCGGCATAACCGCCCTTATGGAAACCTAAAGCGGCACCCGCCAAGGCCCCTCCGGCAATGGTGCCTTTGGCATCAAAAATGGTCTCGGCCACGGTACCAAAGCTGGCACCGACCAAAACAGCAGAAGCCAAACCACCAATCATGGCACCCGTCACAGCGCCTTTGGTGCCGCCTAAGCTGGCACCGAGTTCAGCCCCTTGCTTGGCAACCACAAAGGCCGCAGTGGCAGCCGTTGCACCAGCGATTCCGGCAAATATATTGCGTTGCAAGTCAATTTTAGCTGAATCAGAAGAAAAGGCAGAGGAAGGCTTAGGAGCCTGTGCAGCAGCTTGAGGCGTTGCCTTGCCTTGCGGGGTCGGAGCAGAAATCACCTGCATCTGGGTATTGAGTGAAACAATGCTCATTTATTTTTTTTACGCTCTCTGAAGGATGGTTTTTAAGCTGATCGTAACAAACAGCTTTGTATCTGTCTAACAACTCTTTTGAACATATTTTGTCCAGATCGAAACACAGACAATAAAAGCAGTAAGGTCGCTCAAGCCACCGTAAACACTTTGGAGATGCGTCTCCGAACGTGTCAGCCTTGAACTCTGCCACACAACTTAACCGAAGCTTATACTTGTGTGATTTTTTACTTAACCTCAAACTTATCCTAACAAATGCAAGCATCACCTGTCTAACAACCAAATTGAACAGATTTTGTCCAATTTGGTTGTGTTTGCCTAAAGCCCATGATAGGTTAAGATGATGCCTGTAAATAGCCAAGCCTAGAATCTGTTGTTTATTTGTTTGAGGGGGTCATTGCAAAGCATTATGGGGATACCCATCAAAATTGAGATGCTTTATTATTTTATGGTCATTGCAGAGTCACAATCCCTGAGTGAAGCCGCCGAACGCCTCTTTATGAGCCAACAGGCTCTGAGTAAAAACATCGCTCAACTCGAGCAAGCCCTGGGTTATGTGATCATCCACCGCAATACAAGGAAAGAAAACCGTTTGACCCCAGCGGGGGAAGCTCTGCGCGCAGAAAGTTATCCCCTGTTGTCACAGATCTACCAACTCGAATCGATTTTCAGTGAATCACGGATCGGCCAGCGCCCTCAACCCTTCCGTATTGGAGCCATTCTGGCCCTCGAACATCGCATCGCTCAACTGCTCCAGACACGCCAGGCCCAAGATCCCACCTTTCAACCCCATCTACAAATTCCTGTGGG
>DLGM01000329.1:6368-6610 GCA_002482705.1 Cyanobacteria bacterium UBA7694 | reverse complement strand
AAGGACCGAGGTCAGTCATGTTATGGAGCTGATGATTCTGCGCCATGGACAATCCATGGGGGATATTGAAGATCGCCATGAAGGCCGCGCCGATTTTGCCTTGAGCCCCCTTGGCCATAAGCAGGCTCAGCGGGCAGCCCACTATCTTGCCAGCCATTACCCCCCGGATCGGATTATTAGCAGCCCTTTGCTTCGGGCGCGGGACAGTGCAGCTTATGTGGCCAAAGCCCTGCAAATGGAAG
>DLGM01000329.1:4975-6307 GCA_002482705.1 Cyanobacteria bacterium UBA7694 | reverse complement strand
AGAACAATGGGATTCTGGCAGGGATGTTGCGCTCAGAAGCGCTAGAAAAATACCCCTATCCCCCTCAAGGACGCCCTTATTATGAGCCCCTGTATGGGGGCGAGTCCCAGTTACAGCTCCGGGCACGGGTCGAAGCCTTTTGGGGGAAATTGCTTCAGAGTGATACCCGGCGCGTTTGCCTGGTTACCCATGCGGCGACCATCAATGTGCTGTTTCGTTGTTTGCTCAACTTGCCCATTGATACGACTGTCCATTTACAAACTCGCGAAGGGGCCTTTCACTACTGGTGTATTACACCCAAGTTTCGTCAGGTCGTGTTTTCCAATTTCCAGGAGCACTTGCGCCCTCCCACCCCTTCTGAAAAACCAGCCGTATGAGCGGGAATCTGGTTTTTATTCATGAGCGGGAACGCCTGCGGGCTTGGTTGAATCATAATCCTGGCCTACATCTCTATAGCTTGGCTGATCTCGATCCCTTTTTCTGGCCCGCGACCAGTTGGTATGGCTGGGAAGTGGACGGACAGCTCGAAGCTGTGGCGCTGTTATACATTAGTCCTTTTTTGCCCAACCTGATTGGCTTGGCCGATCGCCATCAAATGTCCGCTTTTGAACGTTTGTTGTTTGCGCTCAATAAGCTGTTGCCCCAGCGTTTTCATGCCTTGCTTTCACCGGGCCTGGAAGAATGTTTTGAAAGTCACTACAGCCTCTACAGTGAAGGTACCTGTCTGCGTATGTGTCTGACAGCTCCCGAACAATTACAGGTTTGTGTACCGATTCAGGGGGCGGTGGCGTTGGGGCCTTCTGATTTGGAGCGTCTGCGGGCTTTTTATCGCGAAAGTTATCCCGGCAATTGGTTTGACCCCCGTATGCTTGAAACGGGGGTTTATCTTGGCCTTGAGCGGGAGGGGGATCTGGTGGCTACGGCAGGGGTACATGCCTTGTCTGCCGCTGAAGGGATTGCCGCATTGGGCAATATTGCGGTACATTCAGCCCACCGTGGACAGGGTTTAGCGACCCAGGTTACGGCTGCTCTTTGCCAGCGTTTGTATCCCCAAATTGGCACTTTGGGTTTGAATGTTCATGCGGAGAATGCTCCTGCTCAGGCTGCTTACCGGCGGGTCGGGTTTACGGAAATCGCCCGTTTTGGAGAATGGGTGATGGCGCGTCGCCTCTAAATTTTAAAGGGACAGACCTAGGTGCATAAAAAAAGGGCTCTGTACAGAGCCCTTTTGAGAACACAATTTAAAAATCGACGTTGGCTTCGGCCACCAGTTTGGTGATAAAGTCAGCGGTGCTCATGACCCCTTGGTTGCCCCCTTTTTGGGTGCGGACA
>DLGM01000329.1:4145-4939 GCA_002482705.1 Cyanobacteria bacterium UBA7694 | reverse complement strand
GGCATGTAGGGGATTTTCTGCAACTGGGCTTCGCGAATTTTATAGTTCATGCTTTCGTTGCGCACATCGAGGTGGGCACGAATGTCATGAGCCAACAGTTGTTCATAAACTTCGCGGGCGTAGTCTAGATGCTCTTCACCAATATTAATGACGTGGCACTGGATCGGAGCCAACCAGGCTGGGAAAGCGCCCGCATAGTGCTCAATCAGGATGCCTAAGAAGCGCTCAAAGCTGCCATAAATCGCGCGGTGAATGACAATGGGGTGTTTGGCTGTATTGTCTTTGTCTACATAGGTCAAATCAAAGCGCAGCGGCAACTGGAAGTCGAGTTGGATGGTGGCAGTTTGCCATTCCCGGCCCAGCGCATCTTCGATAATAAAATCGAGCTTAGGTCCGTAAAATGCGCCGTCACCAGCGTTGATCTGGTAGCTCAGGCCTTCTTCCTGAATCATCTTTTCTAGGCTGGCTTCGGCTTTGTTCCAAACTTCCAGTTCACCCAAATATTCGTCCGGGCGGGTAGACAGATAGACCTTGTTGAACTTCATGCCAAAAATTTCATAGGTGCGGCGTGCCATGGCCAGCAACTTTTTGATTTCCAGCTCAATTTGTTCACTGGTCACAAAGAGGTGAGCATCATCCTGGCAGAACATGCGCACGCGGGTGAGGCCGGACAAGGCCCCGGATTTTTCATTGCGGTGTAATACACCCTGGTCATGAATGCGCATGGGCAAATCGCGGTAGCTGCGTTTATCGCTTTTAAAGATCAGCATATGGCTGGGGCAATTCATCGGCTT
>DLGM01000329.1:2911-4082 GCA_002482705.1 Cyanobacteria bacterium UBA7694 | reverse complement strand
CCAGTGGCCGGAGGTTTCCCACAGGTCTTTGCGGAACAATTGGGGTGTGCGTACTTCGACATAACCATTGCGCAGGTTATAACGGCGCATTTTGTCAGACAGAATGCGGTACAGGGTGGCCCCTTTGGGCAGCCAAAAGGCAGCACCTGGAGCAAATTCATGGAACATGACTAGATCGAGTTCGCGCCCCAGTTTGCGGTGGTCACGTTTTTTTGCCTCTTCAAGCTGAAAGAGGTGTTTCTCTAACTCGTCTTTGGTTGAGAAGGCCGTGCCATAAATACGCTGTAACATAGGGTTCTTTTCGTCCCCACGCCAGTAGGCACCGGATACTTTTTGTAATTTGAAATGTTTGATTTTGCTGCTGTAGCGCACGTGGGGACCAGCACAGAGATCCACAAAGTCCCCTTCTTTGTAGATGGAAACGGTTTCATCCCCAATGCCATCGATGATTTCGAGTTTATAGGTCTGGTTGTGCTCGGTGAAAAAAGTGCGCGCTGTCTCTTTGTCCCACTCTTCGCGAATAAAAGGTTGGTTGGCTTTGGCCAATTCCTTCATTTTGGCTTCGATTTGTCCGAGGTCTTCAGGGGTTAAGGCCCGGGGCAGATCCATATCATAATAAAAGCCATCCTTGATCACGGGGCCAATGGCAAATTTGGCATCCGGGAAAAAGGTTTGCACCGCGTGGGCCATTAAGTGGGCGGCCGAGTGGCGTAGGCAATGAAGCTCATACTGGGGATCATCTTGGGCAATCTTATTCTCATCCATGGGAACATTCCTTTGGGGTTAAAAGTGGTTTTGATGCAGCGCGCATCAGCATCTCAGCATACACTATCGCCCCCATTTGCTTCAAGGCGAAAGGGGTCTGTATCCCAGTGATGAAGGGCATTGTTTGCTAGCTGCCCAGGGCTTTGGCAATCCATGCTAAGATAATGGGTAGAGTCGCTGGTGGCATGGAATCCTGCCCCATGAGGCGTTGGCCCCGGCAGACCACAACGAACCAGGGGCGGTCATGCTCCAAGCATAAGGGGAACGCTATGAAAAAACTGACATTGGGTCTTGCACTGGGAATGGGTGGGGCAGCTGCTCTCTTTGAGGTCTGGTATCGTACCCGACAAAACCGTCCCTGTGCCATGTTGCCCGCTTATCGCCATCCCTGGCGGACGCACCAAAT
>DLGM01000329.1:0-2904 GCA_002482705.1 Cyanobacteria bacterium UBA7694 | reverse complement strand
CGCCGATTCGTAACTTTAGCACCCGTTATGAAGCAACCGTGGTAGATGTTCAGGCTTCCGTCCGTTTATTGGCTAAAGATGGCCCCTTGCCTGAGCAGCTTAAAGCGACTGCTTCTGTTCGCCCTTGGCACAAAGAAAACCGCGAAGATGGATACTGGCCTGCCTATATTTTAACCCCTCAAACCACGCTCGAATTTGAGCTGGCCGTCGAGTTTGAAGGCGACCCGGCACTGATTGACAGCCTGCATGCGGCCGTTATTTATCTTGACTACACCATCTACAGTCGCCGTGAAAAACAGCAGAAGCGCGAAGAGATTGTACTTGTCCCCAATCAAGAGGTGGCTTCTCAGCCTGATCCTGTGGTTGAAGGGGATGTCACTGTTCAACCGATCAAAACCCATATCCTCACCGATGCGGACAATATTGCCGATGTGATTGCCAAGTATGTGGCTCCGGTGGCCCAACCTGGGGATGTGGTTGTGATTGCCGAGAGCGTGGTTGCCATTACCCAGCGCCGTTATCTGGTCCCTGATGAACATGTTAAACCGGGTTTCTGGGCCAAACGCCTGTGTTTCCTGGTTCCCAACGTAGGCAGTCTTTCCTCCCGGTATGGTCTGCAAGCCGCCATTGACGAGGTGGGTTTACCTCGGATGCTGGCTGCAGTGGCTACCGGAGGGGTGATGAAAGTGCTGGGCAAGCCCGGTTGGCTGTATCGCGTGGCCGGAATGCAGTCTGAGCTCGTCGATGACATCAGCGGAACAATGCCGCCTTTTGATAAATACATTGTCCTGGGCCCGGCCCATGCCCAATCTGTCGTGAATGAGATCAAGGCGCGTACCGGCTTAGAAGCAGCCATTGCCGACGTCAATAATTTGCGGCGCGCCATGATTTTGGCTGCCACTAAAGGCGTCGACATGAAAAAGCTTTCACAAAATCTGTTGAGCAATCCCATGGGCAATGCCAACGAGCAAACTCCCATTGTGGTGGTGCGTGAAACCCAAGCGGCCAAGGTTGAAGCGACGGTATGAACATTCGTCCCTCTCGTTACCGCGACTTCCCCGGCATCAAAGAGATCTTTGCGGTGGCTTTCACTGAAGAGTACCAGCGCCGGGAAGTGGATATTGTCCGCCGGATTGAGAAAATCCGCGCGGTCTATCCGGTGGTTAAGCTGCTCTCGTGTTTCCCCAATCCGTATCAACATCTCTTTACCGTGCATGTAGCCGAAGAGGATGGGCGGATTGCCGGGCTGGTGCAAATGTCGCCCCGCAATCACTACGGGACACGCTGGCATATTGACAATATTGCCGTCCACCCAGACTTCCGGGGTAAAGGGGTGGCTCAGGCCCTGCTGCAATCGGTGTTTGAGTATTACAGCCAGCGCGGTGGCTTGCGTTATACCCTTGAGGTAGATGCCAGCAATCAACCGGCGATCAAGCTCTACGAAAAAACCGGTTTCCGCCGTTACTCTACCCTTTATTATTACAAGTTGGCGCCTAAACAACTGGCGAAGTTCCGTGATAAAGACAGTCTGACGCTTCCGCCCCATGTACGCCCTCGGGTGGCCTCCGATCGCGATGCGCTGTGGGAGCTTTACGAAGAGACCATTCCCTCTTATATTCGCTTGGTGGAGGAGCGTTCTCCGTCTGATTTTTCGATGACGCCGGTGCAACTGGCGCTGGAGCAGGTCAAAAAATCGACCAAGCGCTCTGAGGCCTTACATTTTGTGGTTGAAGATCCCCATCGCCGCTGTCTGGTGGCTTCGATTGATCTTTACGCCCAGCACCGGGCCTTGCCCCATGTGGTGCAATTTATTTTGCACCCGGCTTATGGGGACATGGCTGAACAGTTGCTCACTTATGCCCTCCATCAGGCGGCCCAAATTAGTATCAACCCTGTGCTGATTGGCTCCTTTGAATCACAGCGGGCCAAGCGCGATGCGATTCAGGCCCTGGGTTTTAAAAAGGTCACCTCTGACTTTTTAATGGTGCGTGACAATGCGGAAACCATTCTTTTGCCCCAAACGGCCCCGGCTGAGAAAGCCAAAGATGGATTTTTTAACCCGGTGACCCTGAATAAGCATCCTGGCAGCTAAATCACAGACAATGACTGCTACGGTGTGAGAGGTTAGGGATATGCCTTCTGGAAAGACCCATGATCGGATTACTTGGCTGAGTACAGTGCCTGCTTTTTTGGGTGCCTGGACCCTTTCACAGCGTATGGACGTGGCCCTGCTGTTTACCGGTAGCTTCCTGTTCGCTGGGCTGATGTTCAGTGGACATTTGGACACAAAAAGTGTACAATATAAGCGTTGGGGCTGGTTGCGCTGGATGTGGATTCCCTATCAACGGATGGTCCGCCACCGCTCTCCCTTTTCCCACGGCCCTGTATTGGGTTTGCTTGCGCGTTTGGTGTATCTTTCTGTTTGGGTGGGATTATTTTTCTTTGGCACAACCCGTGCCGCTGAATTTTTAGCCCAAGAGGCCTTTGCTTCTCAAACCTATGCTCTTACTCACGGGACTTTAAACTTAATGATGCAGCAACCGCTGTTACCGGGAGCCCTGTTCGCGGGTTTGTGGTTCGGAGGTCTGAGCCATACGGGTGCGGATATGGTGGTTTCCACCTGGAAGCGGTGGCGGCGGCGCTCCCGCAAAAAGATCAATAAACGCTCAAGGCAACACTAATTTTTGTTTAAGATAGACAAGCTGAGCAAGGGAACCTTCTATGTATAGTTTAGAAGACGATCGATTCCGGAGGTTTGACTCGTGAACGTAGCCCCCAGTAATTACATGTATGGCCCGCCCCCGCCCCAGTACGGTGCCGCTCCCTACGTGCCCGGTCAGCCTACTTATGGTGCTCCTGGTGCCGGTTATGGTGCCGACGTCTATCGTCCGACTGGCCCGCATC
>DLGM01000398.1 GCA_002482705.1 Cyanobacteria bacterium UBA7694 | reverse complement strand
TAGATGCGGCGATTGCGGTCTTTGGCAAGATTTTGCAGGCCAATCCCAAACAGGAAGAAGCGCGCTTAGAATTGGCGCGTGCCTATCGTCTGCGTGGGGATGGGGGGGCTGCTGAGCGCGAGGCGCGTGCCCTGCGGGCACAGGCGCCCCTGAACCCGGAGGGGCTTTTGTTATTGGGCGACATTTTGCTTGAATCTCAGGCCAAAGCTCTGGATCAGGGGCAATTTCCTTCGGCAGTAAAAGAGGCCGAACAAGTCTATCGCCAGATTATTGATCAGCAATTGGTGAGTCGATTGCCCATCAGTCAACAGGTTCAGCTCTATTACAATCTGGGGTTATTGGCCCATGTGGAAGGCAATCAATTGGTGACAACGGCTCCTGCTCAGGCCATTGAACGCCAAAAATCGGCCATTCAGGCCTGGGAACAAACGTCTCGGCTTTTTGATGCCATTAGTGTCTTAAACAGTTCGGTACAAGGCGATTTGGGCCGGGCTTACCGCGCCTTAGCCCAACTGCGTCAGGGAGCAGAAGCCTTGAGTTTATACCAAAAAGGCTGTGCATTTAAAGATCCTGATAGCTGTGAGTGGCTCAAAAAGAATGGTCATGGCGTATAAAGGAAACAAGGCCCATCTGCCTCAGAAGTCTTGCCAAACCTGTGGCCGACCCATGGTATGGCGCAAGAAATGGGCCCAAAATTGGGACGAGGTGCGCTATTGTAGCGAGCGTTGCCGCCGTCAGAAATAAGATTTTTTGATGCCACAACGTGTTTTAGTCTGGTTGCGTTCAGATCTCCGTTTGCACGACCAGGCCCTCTTTGCCCAAGCCCAGAAGGCGGATTGTCTTTTGCCGTTTGTGTGTCTATCCCCCCAATTATTTGCCCCACAGGCGCTTGGCTTTAGCAAAACCGGCCCTTTTCGGGCTCAGTTCCTGTTTGAGAGTCTGGCTGATTTACGGAGCCAGTTGCGGGCTCGCGGATCTGATCTGTGTGTGGCGGTGGGGGAGCCGGAAGTTTTAATCCCGGAGATGGTAAAAAAGCATCGCTTGACCGAAGTTTGGACCGAAGCAGAAGCCACAGATGAGGAACTGCGGGAACAAGCTGCCGTTGCGTTAAATTTGCCCTTTTCCCTGCGGCGGCTCTGGGGCAAAACTTTGTATCATCTCGATGATTTACCCTTTCCATTGGCTGAGATGCCCCATGTCTTTACTCAATTCCGTAAAATGATTGAAAAACAGGCCATCATTCGTCCCTGTTATGCAACGCCAGAGACGCTTCCACCTTTTCCTGAACAGGAGCCGGGTATTTTACCTACCTTGGCAGACTTTGGATGGGATTCTCTGCTCAGAGAGCCCCGGGCTGTCCTTTCTTTTCAAGGAGGTGAACGGCCAGGTCTGAAGCGAATACACCACTATATTTGGGAGACACAGTGTGTAAAGCACTATAAAGAAACCCGCAATGCCTCATTAGGCCCTGACTATTCTTCAAAATTTTCGCCGTGGTTGGCATTGGGCTGTGTCTCGCCCCGATTTGTGTATCAGGAAATTCAGCGTTTTGAACAAGCTTTTGGAGCCAATGATTCGACGTATTGGCTGTATTTTGAGTTATTGTGGCGTGACTATTTTCGCTTTGTGGCGTTGCGTGCGGGAAATCGTTTGTTTGCGCGCGGTGGTTTGCGGGGACATCTCCCACCGATCCATCAAGATCGTGACGCTTTTCAGCGCTGGTGCCAAGGGGAAACCTCCGAGGCCTTTGTTAATGCCCATATGAATGAATTGCGGCTGACAGGGTTTATGTCTAACCGGGGCCGGCAAAATGTGGCCAGTTATTTGTGTCACGATCTCCATTTGGACTGGCGTTGGGGAGCGGCTTGGTTTGAACACGCCTTGATTGACTATGATGTCTGCAGCAATTGGGCCAACTGGCTGTATATTGCCGGGGTGGGCAATGACCCCCGTGAACATCGTTATTTTAACATTGCCAAACAAGCGACTCGTTATGATGCCAAGGGAGACTATACCCGTTATTGGACAACATAAAGCGGGGGTGGTTTTCCACCCCCGCTTATGTTTGCATCCAACCTATTTGGCTGTGACGGCTGCTATTGCTGCGGCGTCGGTACGCACCAGCGGCACCAGTTGGGTCAACTCAAAGGGCTGTTGGGTCCAGTGACGAACGCCGGATTGCACCAGGCGATTTTCGGCGACGGTCACATCATTGAGCATGCTTTCAAGTAAAACCTGAATTTCGAGAATGGTGGATTCAGGTTTGATCTTGTCCCATTGGGTAGGTACATGTTTGCGTTTGAGCGCGACATCAATGGCCGGTTCAGCCAAATGGCCCAACGTCAGCATGATTTGATCAAGACGGCGTGGAGTCAGCCATTCAGCGCCCCAAGCTTGATTGCGTCTGGCGCTTTCCTGTTGAATGGCCAACTGAATGTTGACAATTTCTTCAAGGCCCAAAGTAGCGGCATCAAAGTTATCCACGGATAATTTCAGATCACCATGGGTGTTCAGGGTTTCGAGAGCGCCTAACGTGGTCGGCATCAGGGTGAAGCAGTCACGGGGGAAGATCACTGCCAGCAAACCGCTGATCAGCAGGTTGCCATTGTAGTTGCCTTCGCTTTCAAAACCGGGCACAGCACTTATCACTTCAAAAGCCCGCTTAAGCCCCTTGACGGTTTTGAGCTGGGCCTTTTTACGCCAGCCTTCCAAGCTTTTCTGAATCGCTTTTTCGTCGGCTTCTTCCAGCTTTTCGCGCCGTTCGAGCTATGATTCACTGTCACCGACCCAGCCCTTGAGGTGCCAGTCGAGGAAATACAGTAAAAACTGTTTCCAGAGGATGCCCGAATTGCTCTGTTGGGCGCGCCAAGGCAGAACGTTCTCAAAGGCCATTTCCATAATTGGCAATTTGAGCAATTGGTGGTAATTTTGCTCACAAGGGGACCACAGTTCGCGATCATTGTTGCGCCACAGCAACCGCAGCAGCTGATAACCAGGCTGTTCTAAGGTGAGTAAACGCTTAAAGATGGCGCGATCCTGTTTGCTCAACTCGAGGGAACGGTCACCTTCTAAGGCATTCAGCAGCTGATCGGCTTGGGTGTGGCTGTAGTTGTGGTGCAATAACCAGCTTTGCAGCGATTCCCGCAAGGCATCGGCCTGTTTGGCATCACGCACCAATTGGCACACTTCATCCCAGGTGAGCACGGGCGGTTTGACACCGGGTTCACCGGTTTGGACCAAGACTTTGTACTGCTCACGCCCCGTCCGCTCCAGCAGAGGAATGCCTTGAATACATTGGGTGCAGCGTCCCTCAGAGGTATGCTGATGGACATTGTGGGGCAGCCCCACGCGGAAAGTGCCGGTTTTCTGCTGAATTTCTTCAAGCAGTGAACGGATTTGATCCAGGTGCAAAATGTGTCCTTGCCAAGGCTCTAGGGCTTTGGATAACAATTCATGGGCTGACAGTTCAGCTTCGGGCAACGACTGGGGCGTCACAATCACGCGGTAATGGGGGCGAATATGCCCTTTGACATATACTTTTTCAAGCAGCGGATACTCGCGGCAAGCCCGGCATAGGCTGGGTTGATCCGGGTGGTGGGCATGGTGGGCTGGGAACAACATTTCGTTGCCAGTGCCATGCATGCGATAAAGGCGTTTAATTTCGGTACCAGATAAGACTTGCCCCGGGCGGCAATGGGCGATTAATACTTCGGCTAAGCGATGGTGAATGCTCATACCCATAATTTAAATTCATCCCTACTACTTAATAAAATTGAAAACGGTATGGCCTAAATGTTCCAGCTTCCTGTCACACGGTTCCATGAGTACACTTTATCTCATAATGCCTCAGAATGGAACAATCATTTATTGTTTTCGCAAATATTTGCTTAATAAACGTTAAGCTACGAGGGCGATTTCTGAACCACCCGGAAGGCGTGAAACCTCGATGCGACAAGGGAAAAGGGCCTTTAAATCGTCGACATGGGTAATCACTAAAATGGTTGCAAATTGTTCAGCAACGGCATTAATCGCTTCTACCAATCGGGTTTTACCTAGTTCGTCCTGCGTACCAAAACCTTCGTCAATGACCAAGGTTTGTAATTTTGCCCCGGCGCGCCGGGCCAATAGCCTTGAAATGGCTAAACGGATGGCAAAATTGACGCGAAAGGCTTCCCCGGCACTAAAGGTCTCATAACTGCGTGAACCCAGTTCATCACTGATTAAAATATCCAGTGTTTCTTTCAGTTTATCCTGCGTTTTTTGGGCTTTCTGGGTTTGGAAGCGCAGGTGCATACGCCCGTCCGTCATTTGTGTCAGCATTTGGTTAGCGGTATATTCAATTTCTGGGATTGCGTTTTCAATCACCACTGCCTGAAGGCCATTTTTACCAAAAAGTTCACCCAACTCTTTATACAAAAATATTTCTTGGTCTAAGTTGGCCATTTCAGCGCGGACAGAAGCCAATGCCGCCATTTGGTTTTCGAGCTGTTGCCACTGTTGTTCGAGGCTGTGATATTGAGCCTGTTGTTCGCGCTCAAGCTGTTGCCAATGATGAAGACGGGCCTGTTGCTGCTGACGTTCTTGGGTTAATAATTCAGCCGCTTCCTGATGCCCAGGCAGCGCCAGAAGCTGCATTTCCCAAGTTTGAATGCGATTGTGTTTGCGGCCTAATTCCTGTTGCAGGGCTTCGAGTTGTTTGGTCTGGCTCTGGGCTTTGGCCTGAGCCTGTTGTAACGCTTCCCAGGCAGCCCGTGCGGGCAATCGCTGCTCTTGCTCGGTGCGGGCCTGGTGATAGCGTTCAGAAATATCTCCTAGGCTCTTGATCTCGGCTTCAACGGCCTGTAGCGCTTGGGTGGTTTCGGGCGCAAAATGCCCAGCTAACTGGTGTTCCAGATATTGTTGTTCTTGGCGGTGTTCGGTCTGTTCCTTAGCGATT
This sequence comes from Cyanobacteria bacterium UBA7694, assembly GCA_002482705.1. GTDB lineage: Bacteria > Cyanobacteriota > Sericytochromatia > UBA7694 > UBA7694 > UBA7694. Next base: position 1,364 of record DLGM01000398.1, on the reverse strand, counting down.
GATTGCCACTGTTGTTGGGCTTGCTGTAATTCCCGCCACCGATGTTCGGCCCACTGCCAATCGCGGTATTGGGTTTGAATGAGCTGGTGTTCTTCCGGCTGGTAAGCATTGGCGCTGATCTCTGTGAGCAGATGCTGTAAGCGCACCCTTTCTGTAGGACGGATGTGTCCATTTTCAATGCGTGCGCTCAAGGCCTGATAATCGGCTTCTAAGCTGATCAAAGCCTTTTGATGGCTCTCGTTGCGGGCCATCAACTGCTCACATTCACCCTGGCGTTTTTGAAGGGCGTCTCGCTGCTTTAATTCGCGGGCTAACTGTTGGTATTTTTCGCGCAGGGGCGCTGATTTTTGTTCGAGGCGACTGATTTGTTCTTGTTCGTCTTGCCGTTGAAGCTCTAAGTTTTCATAGTCTTGGGTATATTTGCGAATCAGAACTTCTGCGTCAGCGGCACTGAGGATGCGTTCACACAGGGGGCAAGCACTGTCTTGTTGGGCTCGGAAATGGGCAATGCGTTCACGAATATGCAGAAGTTGAGGTTCATAAGCCTGTTGCTGCTGCTGTAAATGTTCAATTTTGTGACGGAGGGTGAGTCCTTCTTCGCGGATCCGCTCAAGGCGTTCTTGGGTGTGTTCTAGCTGATATAATTGCCGTTCGATCTGTGTTAATTCGGCTTGCAGGGGTTCTGCAGGAGTCAATTGTTGCTGTTTCTCATGGATGCGGGTAGCGAGCTGCTGGCGTTCCAGTTCAGCTTGGTGCTGTGCCTGTTGAATTAGTGAGTTGAGCTGTTGTTCTTCCTGGATCCATTGCTGATGTTTGGCTTGGCGTTCAGCCCAATGGTTTAACTGGGCGTGTAGATTTTGCCATTGCTGGTAACCCTGGGTGATTTTGTCTTGATCATTCAGGGTTCGCTGTAACTCATCACTTTGCCGCTGTAAATGGCTGAGATTTTGGCGACAGCGCTCTAATCGCAGTTCGATTTCATGGCGGGCTTTTAACAGGGTCTGTGTTAATTCCTGTTGTGAAAGCTGTAATTGTTGGTAGCGTTCCATTGGGGCGGTGAGGCTCAGTTGGGTTTGTTCGGCTTGTACCCAGGCTTGATAGTCTGCGGCCAAACGGTCTTGCTGAGCCAAGAGGCTTTGCGTCTGGGTCTGCTCTGTCTGTAATTGGGTATATTGCGCCTGTAGCTGGGTGTTTTCCCGCTGCTCTTGGGCCAAATCCTGAGCAATTTGATCGAGCTTGGCAATCTCTTGGGAGAGCGCTGAAGCACGTTGTTGCAGGGCTTCCCAAGAGATTGCCAAGCTCGATCAAATTGCTCAGGATTTGGCCCAAGAGCAGCGGGAAAACACCCAGCTACAGGCGCAATA
>DLGM01000130.1 GCA_002482705.1 Cyanobacteria bacterium UBA7694 | reverse complement strand
AGCGAAATTCTGGGCTGTGCGCCCTTGTGGCATAAATGGGCGGATCGGCTCAGTGGCGGGGAAAACAAACGCTTATCCCTTTTATTGGCCCTGGCGGCAAATACCCCGATTGTGGTGCTAGACGAACCCGCATCGGCTTTGGATGGCCACTATCAGCAGATGTTAGCCGAGGCCTTACAGCGGGTGCGCGGTGAGCGCACAGTCATTTTTGTCAGCCACGATGAACAGGCGATTATGGCCCATGCGGACCGCCGGGTACGCCTCGAACGGGGCCAGTGTGTTGCCGATCAATTATTGTCCCCCTCCCTCCCAGGCAGTGGCCGCCTGCGTTTTTGGGCCGAAACCTGCCCAGATCTGCCGGAAATTCGGCACACAACCCAGATGGGAGACTACTGGGAATTACAAGTGTCAGATACGGATCAGGCGGTACGGGCTTTGGTGGCCAGCGGTGAAGCATTTCACGGCCTGGAAGTGCAGCGAGGAGGTGTGCAATGCGTGGGATAAACCATCTGGGCCGCACCTATCTTTTCCTCATGCGTGAGCACGGGCGACAGCTCGACTTTCTGGTCTTTACCCTGCTGTTTCCAGCCCTGTTTTTTCTGATCTTTGGTGTCCCCGAAGCCAGCGATTTTTACCGCGCCCAGACCCTGTTGGCTTCCTTTAACGCTTTTGGCGTGATCGGGGTGGTGCTGTTTCAGTCAGCGGTCATGGGGGCACAGACGCGACACTCAAGCTGGGAGCGTTATCTGCACACGGTCCCCATTCCGCCCTTGGCCCGGCTGGGAGCCCGGCTGCTGATGGTGACAAGTTTTGCCTGCTTGAGCATTGTTTCCGTGTCCGCGATTGCTTGGCGTTTCACGGCCCTGGAGATCGACCTGCTCACCTGGCTCAAGCTGAGTGGGGTGTTATTGATCGGCAGTGTGCCCTTTGCCTTGGTGGGTTATCTGCTGGGTGGGCTGGCCTCTCCCAAGGGGGTTGTGCCCTTGGCAAATCTGGTGTATCTGTGCCTGTCTTATGCTGGTGGGCTGTGGTTTCCGCCCCAGTTGCTGCCGGAGGTGGTACAGCAGCTATCGATCCATTTGCCCAGCCGCAAATACGCCGAAATGCTGTGGGATGTGACCCTGTATCGCCCCCTCAATGGCCACGATGTGCGCGATTTGGTGCTACAAACCCTGTTCTTTTTAGCCCTGTTAGGGGGCCAACATCTTTGGAAATACCGTCCGGTGAGGAAATCATGATCACAGCACACACTTCTGGCTGGCATGAGCTCAAGGCCTATATCGGCCACATTCGCCAGTTCACCCGTCGCGATTGGTGGATCTATGGCCTTTGGATTGGAACCATCTTGGGTTTATTTGTCAGCACGGCCCTGTTTCTGGGCTGGGGGGCTTCTCATGGGGTGGTTTATCCAGCCTATGTCTGGAGCATCCCCGTCGGAGCTCTGATTTTTACAGGGGCCATTGCCATCGACACCATTGGTCATCGCACCGTATATCAGGCCGAACTGCAAAAGTACGAGGCCCTGGTTCACCACATCACGATTTTTTCCGGGGTCACAAGCGTGATTTTGTTATGTGCGGCTTACCGTTACCCGGTTGCCCTGTATGTTCCCACGCTGGTACTGATCGGGCTCTCGATTTTTTATTCTGCCGTCGATGAAGCCATCCACTGGTTTCGTTATGCCCGACAGCAGTCGGATCGGGTCGAAATGTGGTCACATTATTTCATTTTGCTCGGCCACCTGATGATGATCAGTGCCTGGTGGCTGTGGTACCGCGCAGGATACCCCGGTGTGGCTGATACCCTGCGCACCTTTGGCTTATAATATCTGAGGAGGAAAATCCATGACTCGGCCCCAAGTCAGTTTGTTTTTATTGGAGGACGATCCCGTTTTGGGAGAAGGCCTGCGCACCTATTTGCAGCTTGAGGGCTTTGAGGTCGACTGGCAACACGGCTACAGTACAGCCTTGCAGCGTATTCAACAGCGCAGCTATGACCTGTATTTACTCGATATTACCCTGCCCCAGGGCAGCGGCATTGCCCTGTGCCAACAGTTGCGAGCCCGTGCCGAGCGTGCACCGATTTTGTTTATTACCGCCCGGACCGATGAAACTTCGGTGCTCGAAGGGTTTGGCAGCGGGGCCAACGACTATGTGCGCAAACCCTTTAGCAACCGCGAGCTATTGGCCCGTATCCAGGCCAGTCTGCGTTGGCGACAGCCCTCAGCCCAGGTGCAACTGGGGAGCTTGCGTCTCGATTTGGAAGCACGCAAAGCCCTGTGGCATGGCCAAGAACTGCGCATGAACCGCCGTCAGTTTGATGTCCTGCGGGTGTTAATGCAAAACCCTGGAGCCGTGCTCAGCCGCGATCAAATGATGCACCTGCTCGACTTTGACCTGCACGTAGCCGACCGCGCCATCGACGCCCATATCAGCCAGCTTCGCCAACTGCTGCGCCAACAGGGCGTTACAGAAGTCGCAATCAGCGCAGTGTATGGCCTGGGATATCGTCTGGAGCCGGTCAGTGACGACTAAAACGGGATTGTGGGCACGCAGCGCCATTGCCCGTTATTTTATCGTGTCGCTGCTGGTAGTGGTGGTGTTTACCCTGGTGGGCGCGGGATCTTCCTTTTTGGTCTTCACTACCTTTGGTGAACAGATGGGCGACCGACCGCCGCAGTTTATTCAGGAATTCACAGAAGTCTTGCGCCGCGAAGGTATTCCTCCCGCCACCACGGTTCGCCTGTTTAATGAGGCCAATGCCAATATTTTTCCGCTCGACTTTTACCTGCTCGACCCGCAGGGCAAGGTCTTGACCGAAGCTCCGCAACCGCGCCTGAGCCCCCAGATTTTACACCCATTGCTCAAACAGATTGTGCCCGGCCCCCCGCAAACCGTGAACTATCGTCCGGCACGGGGCGACAATGTCATGGTGGCCCGCTTGGAAAGCGGCGAATATTTGGTGCTACACCTGGTGAAAGAAAAATACAATCTCAGCCAGATGGCCTATTTGCCTGCTGCTTTTGCCTTTTTAGGCTTCTTAATGATTGGTTTTTCCCTGTGCTTTTTTTATATTTTGTGGCAGTTGCGCCAGCGCTTTCGCGTGGCACAAACGGTAGTGGAAGAACTCAAACAGGGCAATTTACAGTCCCGCTTTCCGGTCACTGAGATGGACGAGTTTGGCCGGGGCATGACCCTGTTTAATGAAATGGCCGATGAAATCGAAGCCCTGGTACACCGTTTGCGCAAAGAAGAAGCCCACACCAAGCGCTTTTTCCTGGGGGTGGCCCACGATTTACGCACCCCGATTGCCTCGCTCAAGAGCTTGCTCGAAACCCTCGGTGATTATTTACACCAGCTCCCTCCGGAAGAAGCGGCCCATTTATTGCGCCTCAGTCAGTTGGAAACCAACTACTTTGCCCAATTGGTAGAAGATATGCTCTTCCTTTCGGGCATGGACAGCGGACGTTTGCGCCGCGAGCAGGTACCTGTGGATCAATTATTGCACGCTTGCAGCGATGCCCTGCGTGGCCCCCTTGATTTGGAGCTGATCAGCCCCCCGGATCTGATGTATTCAGGGGATCGCCTGCTGCTGGAACGCATGCTGCGCAATGTGCTTGAAAATGCCGTTACCTACGCCGCCAGCCGGATTGTTGTCACTGCCGAAGCCAATGCCCACAGCCTCTATTTGCGGGTTGAGGATGATGGCCCTGGTTTTAGCCCGGAAGAAGCTCAGAACTATGGCAAAGTGCGCCACTCACGCCGCATGGTCGGCAAAAAGCTGTCGCTGGGCATGGGCTCGGTGATTGTCGCTGAGATTGTACGCTTGCATGCGGGGGAACTTCACACGTATAATGGCGGGCCACGGTTGCCGGGAGCAGTCGTGGAAATTTGCTTCCCACGGAGCCATTGATGCACGACGTATGGGGACTTTTGGGCCTGGCGGTGATGATTTTTCGGTTGGGGCCGCGTCGGCCCACAAGTTACCATTTAGAGGCAACCCCCTTTCGCCTGACGGTAATTATTCCCGCCCGCAATGAGGCCCAGCAAATTGGGCGCTTATTGGCCTCTTTACCGCCACAGGTGACTGTGCGGGTGGTGGATGACCACTCCCAAGAT
>DLGM01000072.1 GCA_002482705.1 Cyanobacteria bacterium UBA7694 | reverse complement strand
TTCCTCTTCTCCTTTTCAGCCTATCCGCAAAAAATTGGGTGAGATTCTGATTGCCACCCGTCAGCTTTCCCCGGCCCAGCTCGATCAGGCCGTTACCCTTCAAAAACAGACGCCGAAGCGCTTGGGAGACTTGTTAGTGGATCTGGGGCTGGTGCCCGTCAAAGAAATTCAGCGGGCTCTGCGTTTACAAAAACGGCTGCTCACCCTTTTGATGGGGACTGCACTGGGGGTTACGGTTCTGGCTTCCTGTTCGCGTCCGATTGTACCAGGGCAAATTCCTGCCATGGCGGATATGTCGATTGCCTCCCAGTTTGGTGCTGCTTCTACCTATCAGTCCGGGGCGTTTAAAACCCTCGAAGTGGGTTCCGGTCAAAGCCTGCGCGTCTTCCAAAACGGCTCGAAAATTTTGGAGCGCGTGCCCTTCTTTAAACAGGGCAATGACAATACCTGTGGCCAAGCTGTTATGACTTCGCTGCTCAACTACTGGGGCGATGATATTGCCTATCAAGAAGTGGTGGATGAAGCCAACCCACGCAACTTGCCCACCACCGATATGGCGATCTTGACCTATTTGCGCTCCAAAGGTCTCAAGGCTCAAGCCTACCGCCGCGCCACCATTGACAACCTGATCTCGCAGATCAACAAAGGGCGTCCGACGCCGGTTCTGCTCGACTTCGGCGGCATTTCCCAAGAGCATTACGTGATTGTGGTCGGGTATAACCTCAAGAAAAACACCCTGGTAATTCACGACAGCTTGAACTTAGAAGGCCCTTATATGGAAATGGACATCCGGGTCTTTGAACGCATGTGGCAAAATCGCTCCCTGCGCAATATCCACGTCTTTGGTGGCGATAACTACTACCGGATTATGTTCGACGTCTACCGTTGACGCCAGCGCTTAAGCAGCTCGGGGACACGCCGCAGCGCCGCTTGCAGGCGCAGTTCCTCGCGGTGATCCTGGGCGGGAAAACCCGAAACTTTTAACCCCGCAGGAATATCTTTGGTAATGCCGCTTTTGCCTGCGGCTACTACGTCATCGCCAATGTGAAGGTGGCCGGCTACACCCGTTTGCCCGGCTAAAGTGACGCGATTGCCAATCTGAGTGGAGCCAGAAATGCCGACTTGGGCCACCAGCAAGGTATGCTCCCCAATCTGGACATTGTGGCCAATTTGTACCAGATTGTCGATTTTGGTGCCTTGGCCAATGCGGGTGGCATCTAAGGTGCCGCGATCAATGGTTACGTTGGCGCCAATTTCCACATCGTCACCAATCTGTACGCCTCCCACCTGCGGGATTTTGTGGTGTTGGCCTGCGTGGGGGTAATAACCATAACCATCACTGCCGACGATGGTACCGCTGTGAAGGGTGACCCGGTTACCCAGTCTCACGCCTTCGCGCAGGACGACCTGGGGGTAAATCCGGCAGGCTTCGCCGATGTGAACCCCTTCACCGATATACACTTGGGCTTCAATGCGGCTGCCTGAGCCAATCTGGGCGCCTCGCCCCAGATAGCTTAAGGGGCCAATCCAGACCTTTTCCCCCAGGGTGACCTCTGGTTCGATAACGGCGGTGGGATGAATAAACGCCGCTGCCAGGGGGCGAGGATAAAACAGCTCCAGAGCTTGGGCAAAGGCGGCACGCACGTGGGTGACTTCGAGATAAGGACGTGCCTTTAAATGGGCTGGCGCTGTGGGGGGGATAACAATGACCCCGGCCTGTGAATGGGTGATGGCGTCTATCCAGGATGCCTCTAAAAGAAAAGCCAGGTCTTGGGGACCGGCTTTTTCTGGGGTTGCAACCCCTTGGAGAGGGTGTGAATCAGCACTCCAGGCCGTGGCTGCAAGATGGTGAGCCACTTCCTGGAGCGTGAAGGTCAACATCTTACTTTTTCTTGATTTCAGCAATCACTTCGCTGGTAATATCGATACCGCCGAAGAGGACAAGCTGTTTGTTGATCACCAGATCGAGGCCCTTTTTCTTGGCAATGGCCTGAACGACGCTTTCAACTTTGTTTTCGAGCTCGACTTTGCGCTTTTGGATCTCTTGGCGCTTCTGCTCAATTTTGGTTTCTTCGGCTTTGACCTGTTCAACAATTTCGCGTTCATAACGCTGGCGCAATTTGATGAAGTCATCTACCTTCATGGTCTTTTGCGCTTGTTCTAATTCTTTGATCTTTTGGTTGCGGGCATCCACGAGTTTTTTTTCAGCGGCGGCCACTTCTTGTTCTGCTTTGCGCAAAACTTCGAGCAGGGAGCTTTCGCCGAGAATGCTTTGGGTGTCAACAATGCCAATTTTAATATCAGCGGCCTGGGCCGGGGCTGCAAAACCGGGGGCAGCCAAGAGGGCTGCGGCCATAAGCGAGAGAAGTACTTTTTTCATGTGGTTGCCTCGATAAGTTTAAAATTTTTGTCCAATACTGAAGTGGATCTGGCCGGCATCAAACAGATTGTTGAAACCAAGCTTGGAGAAATCACGGATTCCATAGTCCAGACGCAAGGGACCCATCGGAGTGTTCAGACGAATGCCCAAACCCACGCCGTATTTAAACGGTAACCCCTGATTGAGGTCGGCCCGCTCTGCGACGGTGGGGAAAAAGTCACCGATGTCGGTGAAGATCACCCCGGAAATGGGGTTCACAATCGGGAAACGCGCTTCTACGCTGCCAATGGCAAAGTGTTTGCCAAATAAGAAGCCGTTTTCCGGATAACCGCGAATGACGTTAAAGCCGTTGGAATAGAACTGTTCATAAGCGGGGGTTTGCCCTTGATAAGAGCGAGCCCGCACCCCAAAGGCCAGGGTCAGCCAGTCGGTGACCCCCAAATAGGTGCTAAGGTTGCCGGTAAAGCGCAGATAGGCGCTGTCCCCCCAGACCGGTTCCATCGACAAGAGGCCGTACCAACCCCGTTTGGGGTCGATAATGATGTCACGGGTATCATAAGAAATCGAGCCGCCGACGCTAAAAAAGACGTCTGTGGCGCTAAATCGGTTACTCACTGACAGGTCGCGGCGCGGTGTGCGGTTGAGGTCGGTAACCCCCACCTGTTCAGCGCGTACCGATAAAGAACCCCGCCATGGGGAGGTCAAATCGCCAAAGAGCGGCCGTCCAAAGCTGAGGCTGGTGCCAATCCGGCTTTGGATAATCCCGTTGCCCAAATTGAGGTTGAACACATTTTGGGCCCCTTGGCCAAAGAACAGGGGGATGCGCTCGGAGAACAGGCTGGCTCCAAATGAGGTGCGGCCTTCAAACATCCAGGGGTCATAGAAGTCGATCCGTCCTAACAACGTACGCTGGGCCTGTTGGAAGGAGTTGGCCTGGCTGAAAATACTCAGAACATCGACCCCAAACTGCAGGTCAACGCCCAAACGGCGGCCTTCACCCATAAGATTGTCTTTGTGAATGCTAAAGGTGCCAATCAAGCCGTCACGGTTGTTAAAACCGGCCCCAAGGTTGACGGACCCGGTGGGTTTTTCTTTCACTTCAATCACGAGGATAAAATGGCTGGGGTCTTTTTCACCGGGTTTGGGCACCAGGTTAATACCCTCAAAGAAGTTGGTATTAAACACACGGCTCAAGTCGGCCTGCATATTTTGGGCATTAAAGAGCTGGCCCGGTTTGAGGGTGATCTCTCGCAGAATGACGTAAGGCTTGGTTTCTTGGTTGCCTTCGACGCGAATGTCTTCAATCACGCCCTCGTTGATTTGCAGGTCGAGGGTGCCTTCTAAGGAGAGTAAACCATTGTTTTCACTGACGCGTTCTTGCAGAATCCGCATATTGGCAAGGGCAAACCCCTGGTTGCGGTAAGCGGTTTCAATTTTTTCTTTGGCATCGCGGATATCGTTGAAGTTGGCAATTTTGCCCACTTGATCTTTAAAGGCTTCGAGAATGGCGGCTTTGCTAAAAACCCGCAGTTCGTTGGTGATATTGATGTCCTTGAGGACGGGGTTTTCTTGGACCATAACCACCAGGGTATAACCCCCTTCAGCGGGTTTACGGGTGGCGTTGACGTCTAAGAAATAGCCCAGGCCATAAATGCGGCGCAGGTCATTGCGGATTTGTTCAGCGCTGACGTCATCGCCCGGTTTGGTAAACATCGAGAGCATAACGGCATCTTTGAACTCAGTACCCACAATTTCGATGTCAACAATACGCATGGTGTCAACAGCGGGAGTGAGTACATCGCTGGCGGGTGCTTCGGGAGTAGCTGTGGGAGGCTCAACGGGCAATGCGTCACCACCGGGGTTAGGCGTTGTTGCGGGCGACGTTTCTTCAGCGCTTGGGCTTGAAGATGCTTCGACTGCTGGCGTTTCTGGACTGGCTGTAGGTGCTGGGGTGGAAGTGCCTTCATCCGTAGCGGCTGCTGGAGTGGGGCTCGGGCCTTCTTGGGCGGCAACAGGGGCAACAGGTGCCAAGAGCAGAAGGCTCATTAGAGAGTGTGTCAGGATCTTCATGGGTTTATCTTTCGCTAGGTTTCCAGTGCGGATATCCGGCACCAATCCTGAAGTATACCAGAGATTTAGGGCTTGAATAACCTGGAAATAGCCTGCTTTTAAACATTCCTTTTTAGAATTTGTGGCCAACGCTGAAGTGCAGTTGTCCGGCTTCGAGCAGCGAGCTAAACCCCAAATTGCTGAAGTCACGGACGCCGTAATCTAGGCGCAAAAGCCCCAGCGGGGTTTCCATGCGCAGCCCGGCACCGACACCGTATTTAAACGGCAAACCTTGGTTGAGGCCCATCGTGGGGTTGCCTGCGGCAAAGAATTCTCCAATATCGGTAAACAAAACCCCCGAAACGGGTTTAAAAATCGGGAAGCGGGCTTCGAGACTGCCGACCCAGAATTGTTTGC